>JANLQP010000216.1:0-3196 GCA_031367895.1 Hyphomicrobiales bacterium | reverse complement strand
GTGCTCGCGAGCTTGCCGCAGGCCAGAGAGGCGCATGCGCTGCCAGGCGGCGGCTTCTTGAGCGTCCGTGGGCTTTCAATGCCAAAGCCGATCGGGGAACCTGGCTTCGGCTGGGTCGTGGTCGTAGCTTTGCTCGGACTGATCGGTTCGATTGCCTTCGCGTGGTATGCGCGCGTTCGCCAGTTGCAGACCGGCCAACGATTGCCGGTGCTCTGGGTGACGCTTGGCTTGCTGGCCATGTTGCCCGCCCTGGCGTTCCTCATCGCGGGCCGGCCGCTCTCGTTCGATTATCCGGTGCTCGGCCGCTTCAATCTTGCCGGTGGGTTGACGCTGCAGCCTGAGATGGTTGCGATGATCCTCGGCCTCGTCTTCTACACCGGCGGCTACATTGCCGAGGTCGTCCGCGCCGGCATCCTCGGCGTCAACAAGGGGCAGAAGGAAGCCGCAGCCGCGATTGGATTGCCGCCGGGGCTGGTGATGCGCCTCGTCGTCATCCCGCAGGCGATGCGGATCATTATTCCGCCGCTGACGAGCCAGTATCTGAACCTGACGAAGAATTCGTCGCTCGGTATCGCCATCGCCTATCCAGACCTGACGCACGTGCTCGCGAATACGACGCTCGGCCTGACCAATCAGGCGATCGAGACGATCGCGATACTGATGGGCATCTATCTGACGTTGAGCCTGCTGACGTCGTTCTTCATGAACTGGTTCAACAGGCGCATGGCGCTGGTGGAGAGGTAGTCCCATGACCACCGACGCCGCGGAACCCATGCGGCCGCCGCACGCCACGACCGGCCCGATCGCGTGGTTGCGCGACAACCTGTTCTCGAGCGTGACGAACACGATCCTGACGTTGATCGGTCTCGTCGCGATCGTGGCCTTGGCCAACGGCATCCTGAACTGGGCATTCCTCACGGCTGTCTGGAACGGCCCGGATGGCAAGTACGTCTCGGGCTGGCGAGTGTGGGAACTGGTGACGGCGCCTTGGGAGACGAAGACCGCGGCGCCCTGTCGCGAGAAGGGCTCCGGCGCCTGCTGGCCGTTCATCGCCAACAAGTTCCCGCAGTTCGTCTACGGCCGCTATCCCTTGGATCAGCGCTGGCGGGTCGACCTGACACTGTTGATGCTGGTCGCAGGGCTTGTCGCGATGATGGTGCCGCGCATTCCGGGCAAGGCTTGGAGCGCGGGCTTCATGTTCCTGGTGTTCCCGAATATCGCGTTCTGGCTGCTCAGCGGCAACGTCGTCGGCGGCCGGGTCGGCGTGTGGGATGCCGCGGGCTTCATGCTGGCAATCATCGGTGGCGGCTTGTTGATGGCGCAGCGCATGGCGCCCGGCCGTTATCTGTCGGCGTCCGCTTCGTTGCTGGGCATGTTCTGCTTGATCGCGGCCATTCCGCTGGTCGTGCGTTTTGTCATGGGCACCAGCGGGCTTATCGATTTGCCGGTGGTCAAGACCGAGTTCTGGGGCGGCTTCCTGGTGACGCTGGTGGTGGCGCTGGTGGGGCTCACGGGCGCATTCCCGATCGGCATCCTGCTGGCGCTCGGGCGACGCTCGAAGATGCCGCTGGTGCGCTGGGCCTCGGTCGGCTTTATCGAGTTTGTGCGCGGCGTGCCGCTGATCACGATCCTCTTCATGTCGTCGGTGATGCTGCCGCTGTTCCTCCCCGACGGCATCACGTTCGACAAGCTGCTGCGCGCACTGATCGGCGTCATGCTGTTTCAAGGCGCCTACATGGCGGAGACGATCCGCGGCGGCCTGCAGGCGATCCCGCGCGGCCAGAGCGAGGCCGCCGACGCGCTGGGTCTCAGTTACCCTCAGAAGATGACGTTCATCGTGCTGCCGCAGGCGTTGAAGCTTGTCATTCCCGGCATCGTCAACAGCTTCGTCGGGCTGTTCAAGGATACGAGTCTGGTGCTCATCATCGGGCTCTTCGATCTGCTCGGCATCGTGCAGCTCAACGCCAACGCCGATCCGAACTGGGCGTCGCCGACGACGAACCTGACAGGCTACGTGTTCACGGCGATCATCTTCGGGCTCTGCTGTTATGGCATCTCGCGCTATTCGCAGATGGTGGAGCGCCGGTTGGCGGCGGGAGAGAGACGTTAGCTTGCGCCTTCGGATTCCCAGTCGTGTCGAAGACGCACCTCCGGCACGTTGCCGACCGGTCCGTAGAAGCCCCGCCTTAAGCATGATATCAATGCCCCTTTCCCGGAACTACGCGCCAGTTGGCACTGGGCAACCGAAGGCGCAAGCAAAACGCGCCGGTTGGCACTGGGCAACCGAAGGCGCAAGCAAAACGCGCCGGTTGGCACTGGGCAACCGAAGGCGCAAGCAAGAAGAGGAGGCCGCTGATGCCGCGTTTTGCCGCCAACCTGTCGTTCATGTTCACCGAGGTGCCGTTCCTGGACCGCTTCGAGGCCGCGGCCAAGGCCGGCTTCAAGGCTGTCGAATATCTCAACCCGTTCGAAGCGCCGAAGGCCGAGATCGTTGCGCGGTTGAAGGGCAACGGTCTCACGCAAGCGCTCTTCAACATGGCGCATGGCGACTGGACCAAGGGCGAACGCGGCATGTCGGCGATCCCGAACCGTGAGGCGGAGTTCGAGAAGGCGGTGGCGGCGGCGATCGACATGGCGCAGGCAACCGGCTGCAAGCGCATGTTCGCAATGGCGGGTCTCAAGCACCAGGGCGCGACGCGGTCGGCCTATGTGAAGAACTTGAAGCGCGCCACAGAGATGGTGCAGGGCTCCGATGTCGTCGTCATCATCGAGCCGATCAACACGCGCGATATTCCGGGCTATTTCCTGAATCTCACGGGTGACGCGCGGTCGATCATCCACGAGGTCGGCGGGCCCAACATCGGCCTGCAGTTCGACCTCTACCATCGTCAGATCATGGAAGGCGACGTGGGAACCGCGATCAAGGAGTTCGGTTCGCTCGCCAGGCATTACCAGATCGCGAGCCCGCCCGACCGCGGCGAGCCCGACGACGGCGAGCTGAACTACCGCTATCTCTTCAAGCTGATCGACGAGAGCGGCTTCGACGGCTTCGTCGGCTGCGAGTACAAGCCGCGCAAGAGCACCGTCGAGGGCCTGAAATGGGCCAAGGCGCTCGGCGTCAGCCTCGGTTGAGAGTGCCGGTCGCCGTGTTGCGCGATCAACCCGTGCTTGCGGGCCGCTTGCCGAAGGTCGCGCG
>JANLQP010000197.1:0-1856 GCA_031367895.1 Hyphomicrobiales bacterium | reverse complement strand
GATCGCCATTGGCTTTGAGCGCGTATTCGAACAGCGCCTGCTCCTTTGGCGAAAGTCCGATTCGCTGCGGGTCGAAATTGAGCGCCGCGTCGACTTCGGCGTCGGACGCGCCGGCGTTGCGCAGCGCGGTGGCATGAAACGACACGCAGTAATCGCAACGGTTGACTTCGGCCAGCGCGGTCATCACGGCTTCCTTGAACTTTACACTGAGCACGCCTTCGCCCAGCAGCGCCATCAATCGGCGGAAATTCGCCAGGCCCAGCGCCGGAAATGCCGAATAGGCCTTGAAGAGGTTCGACACGCGCCCCTTGCCGCGCGCGCGCTCGAGCTCGTCATACAAGGCTTTGCGCAGGCCCTGCGCCTTCTCCGGCGGCACAAGCTCGATGAACGGCTCGGAATCGTCCTTGCGGCTCCACTGTCCCATGGCATTGTCCTGTGTCTATTGAGCGATCCCGGCTTCGCGAAGATAGCGCAATACGCCCGGATGGATCAGGTCCTGCCGCGGCGCCGCTGCAAACGTGTTTGCCGCCGTGGTTTCCGCCGCGGCCGGCAGTCGCTTCGCCATTGCGGCTTCGCCTTTGTGAACTGCGCGAATCAGACGATACGCCACGTCGTCAGGCAGTGTCGGACGCGCGAGCACGAAGCTCCACGATCCAACCGAGTTGATCGGCCCGGTCTGCCCTGGATAAACACCCGCCGGCACCGTCAACGGCTTCAGGAACGGGTGCTTGGCGAGGATGCGCCGGATCTCCCCCGCGTCGGGCGCGATGAAGCGCGCGCCGCCCGGACTTTTTGCCATGACTTCGAATCCGGGCCAGCCGACGCCTCCGCCCCAGAGTGCAGCCACCCGGCCGTCAAGGGCCATGGCCGGGCCGTCGCCGGCTCGCTCCAGATAGACCGCCTGAAAATCCTGGTCCTGGTCCAGTCCGATCCCGTCAAGGACATAGCGCGACAGGATCACGAGGCCCGAGCCTCTTGCCCCGAACGCGACGCGTCCGCCAACCAGATCGCGGATCGTCTTCGCGGGACTGCCGGCGCGCACGACGAACATCCCGGGCGACGAATACATAGCGGCAATAATTTTCAAATCTGCAGGCGGACGGCCGATGCCGTTGATCGCCTCGTGCACGGATTCGCCCTGCACCAGCCCGATGTCGAGCTTGCCGGCTTCGAGCAACGGGATGTTTTCCGCGCTGCCACGTGTGTTCAGCGGCTCTACGCGCAGGGTCGGCTCAATCTCGTTGACTGTTGCGGCGAACGCCGCGCCGTAAACCGGGAAGCCCCCTCCCGCGGTCGCGGTGCCGAGGATCACGTCGGTGCGCTGCTGCGCGAAACCTGTAGAGGCGGCGGCGAGCAGGACCACGCACGCTGCCCTGCGAATTGCCGATTCTGTTCGCACCATGGGGCTCCCTGCGCGTGGAAGCCGCCATTGTACGTTCGGGCGATGAAGGTGACGGGCACGGCCGGGCCACAAATGCAAAGCCCCGCAATAGACTCGCGGGGCTTCACTATCCGGCCACTTGGCGTGGCCTGGATTAGTCACGTGACGTGACATAGGCCGGCCTCTTAGTTACCGGCTAGAGGGTCTCACTGTGGGTAGGTTCATCGATAGGATTGCCTCCATCTACGACCTCGGACTGCGCAGGGCCTGCCAGGAAACGAAGGGGCGTGACTCGCGTTACGCCCTTTGCAGCGTGCTTCGGCGCCTCGGGCCGGGATAATCCGCAAACCCCGCGTTGAGTTTGCTCGCTGCACGGCCGCTTCAGGTACACCCGCAACTCGGGGCGCGCGCAACGGCGAAAACCCGTACAGCAACTGGATCATCTTTGGTTCGTTTGGAATCCATCCCGACCCGA
>JANLQP010000169.1:0-2984 GCA_031367895.1 Hyphomicrobiales bacterium | reverse complement strand
CCGGCGAAATGAGCCTGGTTGTCCCTTGTCCCTTGTCCCTTGTCCCTTGTCGCTATCTCCCGACCGCCGCGCCCTTGGCTTCCTCGATCAGCGTGAACTGCAGCAGCAGTGTGCGCTGCAGGAAGTGGTTGAAGTTGTCGTCCGAGATGAGCGTCAGCACGATCTCGCCGGTCGCCGCGCGGTGCCAGGTGAGACCTTCCATGTTGTCGATTTCCGAGGCCATATCAGCGTCGATCAGCGTGTCGCCCTGCATCACGGCACCGGGCTTCACCTCGCCCGGTGCAAAGCGGCGGATGCGCATCTTGACGCCCTCGGTCCAGCGGAAGCGGCGCTCCAGGATCAGCAACGTGCCGTCCGTGAGCGAGGTCGCATCGGTCACCTCGAACTCGCCGATGTCGAAAAAACCCAGTCGCTGCGGCTCACCCTTCACCCAGAGCCAGCCGGTGTGCTGGGCGGGATTGTCGGGAAAACGCTCCGAGAAGGCGATCACCGAGCCTTTGTGCGGCCCGCCCTGCATGACCGCTACCGCCTCGAAGCCCTTGTTGGTGCGCATGCGCTTGGCTTCGGGCGGCAACTTCAGGTAGCCGACCGGGTTTTGCAGCACGCCGTCGACGACCGGGAAACGGCCGATGCGGTGGTTGCGCTCGAAGCCGATCAGCACCGTGCCGCGTGTCAGGTCGCCGTCGAGCAGGGCGATCGCCTCGGCGTCGAGATCGCGCTTCTTATCGAGGGCGCGACCGGCGACGCCGCGGATCGGCCCCATGCGAACTTGTCTGAGCCCCGAAGGCGCCGTGCCGTTGTAGACGATCTCGGCCGCAAGCCAGCCGGTTTCGTCGGAGACGGCCATGAAGCGCTTGCCATCCGGGTCGATGGTAATGCCCGAAAGTCCGCCGAAAATGCTGGCCGACGACGACAGCACCAGCCCACCGCGGAATTCGAGCTTGCCGAACCGCTTCTCGGTCGAGAGGCCACGCGTGAAGCTGGTGATCGGGCGGGCCGTGACCTCGATGGAGCGCACATCGGTCAATGGCGCCGGCGCTGGATTGTCCTGGGCAGCGGCTGGGCTGGCGAGGGCGGCAACCACCACAACGGCAAGGCAAGATACGACGCCAGCCAACCTGCGACGGCAGGCAGCTGCCACCGTCACGTGCCGGCCTGATCGCCGCTCTTCGGTTCGAATCTGCACGCCATCTGCTCCTCCGCGTCGCGGTCCCGATATAACTCGAAATACCGGTTCGCGTCGCGATCAACATAGTCCTCGATGCGTTCGCTATAGCCGAGCCGGCGCAGAAACCGGACGCTTCGCTCGTTTGGACGCTCGGGGTAGGCGAGCAGCATCAGCATGTCGAAAGTATGGAACAGGTAGGACTGTAATGCCGTGACCGCCTCGTACGCGACCCCAGTGCCACGGTCAGCCTCCCGAAACGCGTAGCCGATCGAGCAACGGCGATGGTTGAGCGCCCATGTCTCCCGGTGGATGTCGTAGGCATTCAGCAGCCCGACAGCCGGTCCGCCGGATTTGCGGACAATCCAGTCGGCAGCGCCGTGGTTGGGCGAATAGGGGCCGCAGATCCTACTATGGGCAACATACTCGTAGAGCTGTTGCGCGTCCTTGAATGCGGCATCGACAAAGAGACTGGCGTCCTGCGCAAACATCTCCAGCACGACGTCGCTATTGTCGAAATCCAGCCGCTCGAACGTGAGCCTTGCCGTTGGCGGCAACTCCGGGAATTGCCAGAGCGGCACACGACCGACGTATCGTTCCACCGACCGCTGAAGCCAGTCGGGCAGAGGAAAGCGGTCTGAACAGCGGAGGCGCATCCGGTCGCACGCGAGCTACTGCTGGCTTTGGAGAGGACTGAACAGCTGAGCAATCGAGGTCAAAACTTCGCTCGACCAAGCCGTTTCCTGGGTGATCGCAAGTGTGTTCCCATAGAACTCCTCGACGTCAGATTTTCTGGAAGGATCGTGAGCAATAGCGATAGCTCTCAGATGCACTTGTCCGCGTCTGGTTAGTTCCTCGACAACGTGCTCGAGATGCCGGTAGAGCAACATGGTCGAGTTTGCCAAGATGGTCGAATCGTCCACCGACGCCCCGTCGGAAATCACAATGAGAATGCGTCGGCTGGCCGGCCGCGTTATGAGGCGTCCGTGGGCCCAGATCAACGCCTCTCCGTCGATATTCTCCTTAAGGACTTGAGCATCCAACATTATGCCAAGATTGAGCCGCTTGATAGGCCACGACGCATCAGCAGCCTTATAAATGATGTGGCGAAGATCGTTTAGCCTCCCTGGATGCGGGGGACTGCCTTTCGCAAGCCAGTCTCTCCGGGACTGCCCGCCCTGCCATTCTCTCGTCGTGAAACCCAAAACCTGAAAATCAACGCCGAGCAGGTCAAGCGCATCTCCGATTAGGATCGCTGTCGTGGCTGACTGCATTGCCGCAGAGTCGGATGCGAGGGGCTCTTGGTCATTCCATGCAATCCCTCTGGTTCTCAACGAACCGGAATTATCGACCAGAATTGCTACGGAGGTTCTTCGGTTCGAAACCGCTGAGCGCAGTAAATCAGCGAGTTCAACTGCTGCCGACTGAAGGTCAACTGAAGCGCTCGACGGCGACGATTTGGCAAGTCGTCGTTCTATAATCTGAGCAAGTTGTGCACGTCGCATCTCAGGCAAAACGCGCTCAGCTTCAACCACTTCGTCATGATCCGTCGTGAAGACGCGGTATCCAAACTCCGCAGGGGAAACGATGACCGAGCGATCTTGATGCCAAGGAACCCTGGCCTGCTCCGAACCGGGCTGCTCTGCGCGACGCTGCGCAATGACGGCACGCGCTATGACACCAAGAGCCAATAGCCCTACGATGACAGCAATTGCAGTTCGCATCGAGGCTCCTGACATGAGCCGTTCCTGCGTGGCATCGCCTCTCACGTCGTGGCGCGCGGGCGTCCGGTTGGGCGGCGCGAGCCGCTGTTGCGCTC
>JANLQP010000103.1:0-4248 GCA_031367895.1 Hyphomicrobiales bacterium | reverse complement strand
TCACGCTGCCGCGCGCACGAGTACGGAGGCATCCGGCAGCGTCTCGAGCTTCCAGACGTCGGCGATGAGTTTGTCCGCGCGGGCGGCAGGCAGCACGCCCTCGGCGAGGGAACGGAATTTGGCTTCGAGTTCCTTGTCCGTCATCGGCCGGCCGCGGCTGCCAATGCAGTTCCGCAGTTTCATCTCGAGCGTGCGGCCGCCTTTCAGTGTCATCGTCATGTCGACGCCATCGATTGGGATCGACGCGTCGGCCGTGGCGAAGACCCGCTCGCGATAGGCCGTGATGGTCGGGTCCTCGATGGCCGCCGCCTTCCCCTCGGCGATGCCAGCTTTGCCGCGCAACATGGCGGCCGCGACCCACTGATAGAGGCTCACCTGGCCCTCGAACTCGTCCTTCGGGTGCCGACGGTCGCACAAGGCCAGCGCGCCCGGATGCGCCAGCATCGAGATCCGCTCGACCTCAGCCGGGTTGATCGCGTGCTCGGCACGCATCTGCAGGGTGCAGTCGATCAGCGGATTGATGACGATGCCGCATGGGAATGGCTTGTAGGTGTTGCCGAGGATCTCGAAATGCTCGCCAAGGCCGCCGGTCAGCGAGGCCGCATGTGGCGTTTCAGCGAAACAATTGAAGAAGCCGTAGCGATGCTCGAGCACGACGGGCGTACTGGTGACCCCAGCTTGCGCGAAGTATGCGGCGCGCAGGCCAGACTGCCCGGCGACGGCGGGCATCATCGCCGTGCACATCGTGCCATGCGCGGCGCGCAATCCCGACGCTTGCGAGGCTGCATGGCCAACCGCTTGCCGTGTCTGGTCGCCGTTGAGGCCCAGCAGACGCGACGCCGCCAATGCCGCGCCGACGCCGCACGAGATCCCGGTCTGCGACCACGCAATATCGCCCTTGGCCGGCGCCACCGAGATCGTCTTCGAGAGGCGGCAGACGGCTTCGACGCCGAGCGTGAACGCGGCGAGCAACTCCGCACCGGTCACTTTCTGCCGCTCCGCGACAGCGAGCACGGCTGCCATCACCGGACCGCTCGGATGCACGATGGCCTCGGCATGCGTGTCGTCATTGGTGGAAATGCTCGACGCCAACGTGTTGATGAGGCAACCCGTCAATGCGTCGGTGCGTGCACCACGGCCGATCATGGTCACCTGGCCCTCACCGGCGAACGGCGCGAGCGATTTCCAAGTCGCGTCGATGGCTTCGTGCCGGGCACCACCCACGGCGCAACCGAGGATATTGAAGAACGAGCGCAACCCTTCCTTGCGCACGCGCGCTGGCAAATCGGCGGCTTTGGCGCCCAGTACATAATCGACGATCTGGCCGGTGGCGGACGTTTCTGTGGTAGCCATGACTGCCCCTCATTCTGTTGTCTGTGACGTTTCGTGGCGAGCGTATCGCGTGCGCGGAGGCTCTGCTATAGCGGGGACAGGGATCAGACCTGCAGGCTTCGACCTGCGCGGGTCCGCACACGCCGGGGAAGACAATCATGGACTTCGAACTCAAGAACAAAGTCGCGATTGTCACCGGTGCCAGCCGCGGCATCGGCGAGGGTACAGCGTTGATGCTGGCCGAAGAAGGCTGCGACGTGTTCCTCGTCGCCCGCAGCACTGACGACCTGGAGCGCGTCGCCGCCGACGTCCGTGCCAGGACCGGACGCCGCGCCGCGACCCACGTCGCCGACCTGATGGACCCGAAGGCGCCGGCCGCTGCGGTGGCTGCAGCAGCTGCCGCGTTCGGGCGGATCGATTTCCTCGTCAACAACGCCGGCGCGACGAAGCGTGGCAACTTCTTCGAGCTGACGGACGAGGATTGGGCGTCGGGTTTCGGCCTGAAATTCTTCGGTGCCATGCGCATGACGCGCAGCGTTTGGCCGCATCTGCGCCAGACCAGGGGCGCCATCGTCAACATCATCGGCATCGGCTCGCGAACGGCGGCGGGCGAATTCACGATCGGCGGCTCGGTTAACAGCGCGCTCGTCAACTTCACCAAGGCCACGGGCGACATCGGCCGCAGCGAGGGCGTGCGCGTCAACGCCATCAATCCCGGCCACATCCAGACGAGCCGCCTGGAAGGCCGCGTCAAAGTCGCGATGCAAAAGACCAACGCCAGCCGTGACGAGACGCTAGCCAAAATGATCACCGATCTCGGCATCAACCGCTTCGGCCAGCCGGAAGAAATCGGCCGCCTTGTCGCGTTCCTGTGCTCGCCGAAAGCCGACTTCATCCACGCGACCGTGATCGACATGGACGGCGGCGAGACGCTGGCGATTTGACGCGCCGGATGCCCGCGCAGTTGCTGGCGGGCAACCGAAGCGCAGTCAAAACGTGGGCATCCGAAGGCGCAAGTAAAAACCACTTCAGTTCGGGAACGCCTTCACCTGCGGCGTCGCACCTGCCGGCAGTTGCGTGCGCGCCACGTTCAGCACCATGGCGATGAGCGTGTAGTAGCCGTTGACGGCGGTCAGATCGATCACGCCCTGCTCGCCGAACCGCGCCAGCGCCTTGGCGTAGGTGGCATCGCTGACGCTCTTGTTCTGGTGCAGCTCCGTTGCGAAATCGATCACCAGTTCCTCGTCGGCATCGATGTTCTTCGGCCGCCGGCCTTCCTTGACGGCATCCAGGATCTCTGGATTGAGGCCGGCCTTGATCGCCAGCGGCGCGTGCGCGTGCCATTCGTAGCTCTGGCCCCAATGGCGCGCCGTCACGCAGATGGCAAGCTCATTCAACTTTGGCGGTATCGTGCTTTTGAAGCGCAGATAGTCGCCCATCGCCTTTGCCCGCAGCATCACCTCGGGACTGCGGATCAGTGCTGCGAACGGCCCGCGCACGGCATAGCCGCGGCCTTCCGCGAACTCGGCAGCGGCCTTCTTCTGCGCCTCGGTCATCTTCTCCGGCGGGATCACGCCTAAACGTTCTTGGGCCATCGTGTCTGCTCCTGTGAGTGTGAGGATGAGGGATGCGGTTATCACCAGTGAAGCGTGTTTCGCCGTCATGAGGCGAACTTCAGGGTTGAATTCAAATCAGCATTTTCCAGGCATCGCCGTCGCGCACGACACGGCCCGCGGTCGGCCCCGCGAAATGCGTGCCGATGACGAGCACGGGCTTGTCCGCGAGATCGCCGAACATGCGCCGGCGCGTCGCCTCGGCGGCGGCCTTGTCGTAGTCGGCGGTCGACGCCCACTCCGGATGCGCCAGCTGGCAAGGATGGTGCGCGAAATCGCCCGTAATCATCGCGTGCTCGCCCTTTGACGAAATCAGCACGCTGGCGTGCCCCGGCGAATGCCCTGTGCTCGGCGTCAAGCGTACCTCAGGGCAAATTTCGTGGTCCCACTCGACGAGTTGCGCGAGCCCCGCCGCCATGATCGGCGCCACGCTGTCGCCCATCACGTGCACCATGTCCGCCCGCGTCGTCTGTTGGCTCCAGTGCTCGTACTCGACGCGGCCGAAGAGATAGCGCGCCTTCGGGAACGTCGGCACCCACTCGGCGCCGTCCCACATCGTGTTCCAGCCGACATGATCGACATGCAGATGCGTGCACAGCACGGTGTCGATCGTAGCAGGCGGGAAGCCGGCCGCCACGAGCACGTCAAGGAACGGTCCTGTGCGATCGTTCCACGTCGGAATGCGCCGGTTCTTCTTGTCGTTGCCGAGGCAGGTATCGACGATAATGCGCTTCCCCGGCGCCTCGACGAGCAGCGCATGGATGCTCATCTTCAGTCGACCGTTCTCGTCGGCGAAATGCGGGATCAGCCAAGCGATCGGCTTGATCGCCTCCGGCGTCGCATCCGGCAGGATGAAGCGGCTGCCGCCGGTCGTCTCCAGCTCGACGATCTTGGTAACGGTGACGTCTCCGATCCGCCATTTCATGTATTTTTCTCCTCACCCCTTCGGCGTGTACTTGCCGCCCGTCTGCGGCGCGAGTGGGTTCAGCCCTTGGTCCTGGCGTTGCAGGCGCGTTTCCTTTTCCCAGGTGCGCTTCAGGCCATCGCGCACGTTGAACTTGAGCCGGCCGAGGCCTTCGGCTTCCAACTCGACGACGTCGCCGTCGTGGAACGCGTGCAGGCCGCGATGGTTGGTGCCCGTCGCCAGGATGTCGCCCGGCTCCAGCGTGTGGATCGACGTCACCCACTCGATACAGCGCTTGATGTCGTGCGCCATGTCGTCGGTGTTGAAGTTCTGCCGGATCTCGCCGTTGTTCCACAGCTTGATCTGCAGCTTCTGCGGGTTCGGGATTTCGTCGGCGGT
>JANLQP010000401.1:0-42556 GCA_031367895.1 Hyphomicrobiales bacterium | reverse complement strand
GCAGACGTGATGTGGTGTATTGGTTATTGCTTTAATTCGTGACGCAGAACGATCGCGCTGGTTGAACTCACGTACTCGCGTACTCGCGTACTCACGAATTCACCAATTCACGCCTTCACCATCTCACCCACTGCCTTCCTGACTGGAGCCACCCATGTCCACGCTTTCCGGAATCAAGGTCGTCGAGTTCGCCGGCATCGGGCCGGGGCCGTTCGCGTGCATGATGCTCGCCGACATGGGCGCCGAGGTGATCCGCATCGATCGCGCAGGGCTGGTCGGCAAGGAGCTGCGTGCACCCAATGTGCAAACCACGCTGCGCGGCCGGCGAAATCTCGCGCTCGATCTGAAGCAACCCGCCGCGGTGGAGGCGGCACTGGCGCTGATTGCGAAGGCCGACATCCTGATTGAAGGTTTCCGTCCGGGCGTGATGGAGCGGCTGGGTCTCGGGCCTGACGTCGTCCTGAAGCGCAACCCGAAGCTGATCTACGGCCGCATGACCGGCTGGGGCCAGGACGGACCGATCGCAAAAACGCCCGGCCACGACATCAACTACATCGCGCTGACCGGCGCCCTGCATGCGATCGGCACCAAGGCGGGCGGTCCGGTACCGCCGTTGAACCTCGTCGGCGATTTCGGCGGCGGCGCGCTCTACATGGTGGTCGGCGTGCTCGCCGCCTACATCGAGGCGGGCCGCTCCGGCAAAGGCCAGATCGTCGACACGTCGATGGTGGAAGGCGCGGCTTCTCTCATGACCCCGATGTTCGGCGCGCTGGCGTCGGGTGCCTGGATAGAAGAGCGCGAGTCGAACCGGCTCGACGGCGGTTGCCATCACTACAACGTCTATGAAACGCGTGACGGCCGCCACATCTGCATCGGTTCCAACGAACCGCAGTTCTACCAGGTCATGCTGGAGACCGTCGGCCTCGGCAAGGCCGAATTGCCGACGCAAACCGATCGCGCGCACTGGCCAGAAATGCGCAAGCGGCTTGCCGTCATCTTCAAGACCAAGACCCGCGCGGAGTGGACCGAGATCATGGAGCAGAAAGAGATCTGCTTCGCGCCAGTCTTGGCCATGAGCGAGGCGCCGAAGCACCCGCACAACGCCGCGCGGGGGTCGTTCGTCACCGTCGACGATGTCGTGCAGCCGGGGCCTGCGCCGAAGTTCTCGCGCTCGTCGAGCAACGTGCAGCGTGGACCGGCGTGGGCCGGTGAGCACAGCAAGGAGATCCTCGCCGACTGGGGCTTCGATCCGGCGAAGATCGCCGCGCTGATCGACAGTGGTGCTGCGAAGCAGCGGTGAGGCGCCCACGATGTCCGATACAAAACCGCCCGAGACCCGCACGTCCGTGCCCAAGGTGCGCCCGCACTGGCCGCGTTGCGGGGCAAGCGCGGTCATCCTGCGCGGCGCCGACGTGTTGCTGATGCAGCGGGCGAAGGGCACCTTCACGGGGCTGTGGAGCCTCCCCGGCGGCCATGTCGAGCCGGGCGAAAAGGCACGCGATGCCGCTCGCCGCGAGGTGCACGAGGAAACACTGATCGAGGCCGAGATCCTGGGTCTGATCGACGTGCACGACGTCATCTCGCGGACCCCGGAAGGGGAGATCGCGGCACACTACCTGCTCGCCGTGTTCCATGGCCAATGGCGGGCGGGCGAGGCGCAAGCGGCCAGCGACAGCCGTGCCTCGCGGTTCTGGCCGCTCGCCGAGATCGACACCCTGCCGATGACCGACGGCGCCCGCGCCTTCATCCACCGCGCCGTCGCGTTGCAGCGGTAATGCGTTCGCCATGTTCGCGCAGGCCTACGCTTGCGGGGCCTTCAACCCCAGTGTCCGCGTTATCAACGCGGCCAGGCCCGCGATGTCGTCGAGCGTGAACAGCGGCAATCCCGCGCTGTCGGTCGGGTGATCGGCGGCAATGGCAATGACGTTCTTGTCGACTGGCGCCATCGGTTCGCGCGTATGCGATGCCGAACGCCGCGCCTCGATCTTCGGGATCGCCGCGGTCTTGTAGCCTTCGACAATGATCAAATCGCAGGGGCTGAGCATGGCGATCACGTCGGCGAAATCGGGCTCTGGCGCGCCCTTCAGTTCCGTGACGATCGCCGTGCGTTCGCTCGACACGACCACCACTTGATGCGCGCCGGCGAGGCGATGCCGGGCGCTGGCGGTCGGACCGTCGTCGATCTGGAACGCGTGGTGCGCGTGCTTGACGGTGGCGACGCGCAAGCCGCGCCGCGTGAATTCCTCCACCAGTTGCACGGTCAGCGTGGTCTTGCCCGATTTCTTCCAGCCGGCGATGCCGATGACGGGCGTACCCTCGCGGCCTTTGATCCAGTTCTTGCTCATACGGGGAGTAGTGCCAGAAGGCGGCGCGCTTCGTCCAGTTCCTCCGGCGTGTTGGCGTTGAAGAACGGATCGATTGTCTCGGCGCCGGCGGCAATGAACGGGAAGTCGACCGGCACGGTGCCGTGCTTGTCGGTCCAGCGCAGCACCTTGCGCACGCCGGCTTTGAGTTCGGCTTCGAGATCGTCGACTAGTGCCACCGGCCAGAGCCCGATCACCGGATGGATCTCGTCGCCGGAACGGGCGAGCGCGATGGACGTGGGCCGGTCGGCGACGGCGGCGGCGAGGCGCACAACCAGATCGTGGGGCAGGAACGGCGCATCGGCGGAGACACTGACGACGTGGGTGGCTTGCGGTGCGTTTGCGGCAGCCCAGCGGAGCCCCGCCAGCACGCCGCCGAGCGGGCCGACGAAGCCCTCGATCGTGTCGGCGACCACGGGGAGGCCAAGTTCCGCGAACCGCGCAGGGTCGCCGTTGGCGTTGAGGACCAGCTGCCCGGCTTGGGGTGCCAATCGCGCGATCACGTGCGCGAGCATCGAGCGTCCGCCGAGTTGCAACAACCCTTTGTCGCCGCCGCCCATGCGCCGCGATTGTCCACCGGCAAGGATCAGGCCTGCGATGCGGGGCTTGTCTGAAGTGCTCATGCACACATGGTAGGGGGTTGGACGTCCGAGGGAAAGGACGGGCGCTGCCTATGGGGCACTGGTCTCGACCGTAACAGCCGCGTCGCCGCCGGCCCCGGGCGTCACGTGGCCGATGATCGCTGCGTGCGCATAGCCAGCCGCATGCAGCGCCACGACGCACGCCTCCGCCTGAACATACGGCACCGCCGCCAGCAGCCCACCGGCCGTCTGCGGATCGAATAGCATCGGGAAACGCGAATCGCGCGCGGCCGCGTCGAGGTTGCGGATCGTCCAGCGCGCGGCGAGGTTCGCGGGCTGCAACGACGACAGTATGCCCAACTGCAATGTCTCCGTCACGCCATCGAGCAGCGGTACGGCATCGAGTTGCAGCGTGACGTGCGCATCGGCGCCCTTCACCATCTCCGCCAAATGCCCGGCGAGGCCGAAGCCGGTGACGTCGGTTGCGGCATGGGCATCGTGGGCCAGCAGTATGCGCGAGGCGTCCGCATTCGACACCAGCATGTGCGCGATTGCGCCCATCACCCAGCGCGCCCGCGCCTTCGCGCGCATATCGGCCGCAAGCAGAACGCCGGTGCCCACCGGCTTGGTCAGGATCAGCGCATCACCCGGCATCAGGCCGGCCTTGCGGCAGACCCGGTTGCGGTCGATCAGGCCGTGCACCGCGAACCCGAGCGCCAGCTCCGCGCCTTCGCTGGTGTGCCCGCCGACCAGCGCGCAGTTGGCTTTGGTGAGCACTGCATTGGCGCCCTGCATCAACATCGTGAGATCTGCCTCGACCTTGGCGGCGATGCCGTAGGGCAGCGTCGCGATCGCCATTGCCGACTGCGGTTCGGCGCCCATCGCGTAGAGATCCCCCAACGCGTGGTTCGCGGCGATCTGGCCGAAGACATAGGGGTCGTCGAGCATGGCGCGGAAATAGTCGACGCTTTGCACCGTGAGGCACGAGGCCCCGGTGTCGATCACCGCGGCATCGTCGGGCGACGCCAAGCCGAGGACGACGTCGGCGCGCTGCACGGGTACCAGTTCGGCGAGCGCGCGCGACAGGACGCTCTCGCCGACCTTGGCCGCGCAACCGCCGCAGCGCATCGTCGCTTGCGCCAGTTCTGCGAGTGCGGCGGGATCAGCAATCGTGATGCCGTGCGCTGGTGCCGCAGTTGCATCCGCCATCTCCGGAAGCCGGTTGAAGCGGTCCATGAAGCGGCGGTCGATCCAGTCTTTCCAGTCCCAAGCCCAGGCGCCTTCGAACGTGATGCCGTTGCGCGTGCCAACGACGTACTTGTCACCGGTCGAGACGAGATACAGCGCATCGCGCTGCGGGCGATGCCGGGTGAGGGACTGGCCCTCCAACAGGCGGCGAATGTTCTCGGTCAATGGCTTGCCGCTGCGAACCGCGTAGACGCCGGATTTGGGCGCGCTGAAGCCGTCCATCGTCGCGACATCGCCGACCGCGAACACGTCGGCGTGCGACACGCTCTGCAACGTCTGGCCGACGCGAATGAAGCCGTCGGCATCGAGGGCGAGGCCTGTTTGGCGCAGCCACGGCGCCGCCTCGGCACTGGTCGTCCAGAAGATCTCGTCGAGCGGAATGCGCGTCGTGCCATTGGCGATTGCGGCGCCCGGCTCGACGGCGGTCACCTTGTTTTCCGCGTGAATGGCGACGCCACGCTCGCGCAGAATGTCCGTGAACCGCCGTCGCATGCGGGGTGGCATCTGCGGCAGCACCTCCGCACCCGGCGTGATGATCGCGAACGCGAGGCCGGCGGGATCGCGTCCGGCCTTGCGGGCCTCGCCCATCAACCGATGCTGCAAAGCCAACAGCAGTTCGACGCCGCCCGGCCCCGCGCCAACGACGCCAACGCGCGCCTTGAACCCGGCAGCCGCGATGCGATCGCGCGCGGCCACGAAGCGGGCGAGGAAACTGTCGACGGGCTTCACCGGGATCGCGTGCTCCGCGACGCCCGCCACCTCCTGTGCGCCCGGCGTCGAGCCGATGTCGAGCGAGAGGACATCGTAAGGCACCGGCGGGCGGTTGTTGCAGTGGATGCGTTTCGCGCCGAGATCGAGGCCTGTGACCTCGCTGTGATAAAGGCGGGCTTTGGCGAAGCGGCAAAGCGGACCGGTATCGATGTGTGCCTGATCGGTTGAATAGTGGCCGGCGATCATGCCGGGCAGCATGCCGGAATAGGGCGTGTCGACCTGCCGGGTGATCAAAGTGAGCCGCACGCCCGGCATAGGCCGCATGCCGAAGGCGCGCAGCACGCCGACATGGGCATGCCCGGCGCCGGCCAGGACGACGTCCTTGACGATGGGGGCTGAGGGAATCCGCATCGGCGACTTATGGCACGGTCTTGATCAAACCGTCGGCGATCTGGACGCCCTCGGCCAGGAATCGGCTGATGGCGGTTTGCGCTGTCGGCGTGCAGGTCTGGTACGTGCGGCTGTAGCTGCGGTAGCCGGCATTGAAGCTGCGGGTGAGTTTGGCCTTGCGCAGCGCCGTTGCGCCCTCGCCGTCGATGATCTCGCGCATGCGGTCGCGCCAGAGTTGGCCGTCGGTGGAGCCGCAAAGCTCGCGCAGGAAATGCACCGCGCCGAGGATCTCGGAGAGGCGCGTCAGCTTGTCGTCGTAGGGTTTGGCATCGGGTTGCTGTGCTTGCGCCACGGGCCCGAGGCTGGCGGCGAACAGGCCCGCGGTCAGCGCAGCCACAATCGCGCGCCGGACGCGCCGCTGTCCGTGTCTTGAATTTGTCGCCACACTTGGCATCGAACCCGCATGCTCCCTGGTCTGGTTGGGTTTCCTACCTGAATCGCCGCCCCGATGCATCTATTGCCTGTATTGGGCAGGGATGTGGCTGCATCCCGCCCGAGCATAAGGCTGGGACATCCGACGTCTGGGGCAAATCATCGTCGAGGTCGCTGGCGGCACGCACGGCGGGGATGCCGAAATCGCTGCCGACGGTTTGCGCGGGGCCGAGTTGAGGCGACTCGGCTACCGCGTTTTTCGAGCGTGGAACGGTGAGGTTTAAGACAACCTGGACGGCGTGATCGCGGCGCTACTGGTGTTCGTGGATCAGGCTGCGTGACGTTCGGCAACAAATGCGGCCGCGTCATGCCCCCAGCACTTTGTGCAGCGCAGTCAGCACCGCGATCGCGTCGCAACCCGCGAACACGAACGTATCGACGCCGGCGGCTTTCAGCGCTGCATCGTCCTTCGGGCGGCCGGCGAGGAGGACGTGCCTCGCCCCCGCCGTTTTCAAAAGTTGCGCGGTCGCCTCGCCGAGTTCGGCGTAGACCGCGTCCGCCGAACACAGGCACGCGACCGTGGCGCCGGACAGCGCGAACGCCTGGCCTGCTTCGGTGGACGTGGTGTAGCCCTCCGACGCGATCGCTTTGATCCCACCGGCCGCCAGGAAGTTGGCGATCCAGGTGGTGCGCGTCGAATGCACGCTAAGCGGCCCGAGCGAGGCCAGGAACACCGTCGGCGGTTTGCCGGTGCGTTTCTCGAACGCGTCAGCACGGTCACGCAGCGCCTCGAACGGCTCCGCGAGCCGGCGCGGTTTCAGCGGCTGCGTGCGCACACCGTTGAGGTCGGCCGGCAACGGCTCTGGATGCCGCTCCGCCGTGACGCCGTCAAGCCCAAGCTTCGGGAACGCGGAGGCGCCGGTCAGCTCCATGCGGCCGGTCGCTATCAGCTTGTCGCGCGCTTCGGCCGTCGCCGCAATCTTGTCGCGAAGGAAGCCGCCGGTCAGCGCCTGGGCCATGCCGCCCTTGGCCTCGATGTCCTGGAACAGCGCCCACGCCTTCGCCGCCAGCTCCGCCGTCAGCGATTCCACAGCGAAGCTGCCGCCCGCCGGATCCGCGACGCGGCCGAGCCCGCTCTCCTCCATCAGAACGTGATGCGTATTGCGTGCGAGGCGCCGAGCGAACGCATCGGGCCGGCCGAGCGCGAACGAGAACGGCAGCACGGTGATGCGGTCGGCGCCGCCCATCGCAGCAGCCGCACAGGCCATCGTCGTGCGCAGCATGTTCACCCAGGGATCGCGACGCCCCATCATGCGTTCCGACGTGGTGACGGCGATGCGCAACTTAGCCATGCTTGGCCCTGCGCCCGACGCTTCCGCCACGCGGTGCATCAGGCGGCGAGCGGCGCGAAGCTTGGCGATGGTGAGCAACTGGTCAGCGTCTGCCGCCAGTTCGATAGCAATGTGTGGCAATGCGTCGGCGGGCTTGGCGCCCGCTGTCTCGGCTGCGCGCAGGTACGCGACCAGCGTTGCGAGCAGCGCCGCCAATTCCTCGGCCTCGCTGGCACCGGCCTCGTGATAGGGTCGCCCGTCGGCCTTGAGCACGGTCACGCCGGGATGCCGGTGATTGCTCAGGAACTGCCCCGCGATCGCCAGCGCGCGGTCCACCGGATGATAGAGCGCGCCGGTCGCGGCCAAAGTGCCGAGCGGATCGTAGTTGAAAGCGCCTTTCCACAGCGCCTCTCTGAGGCCGGCCTGGCGCCAGCAGGCGATCAGCGCACCCGCTGCATCGGTTGTGTACTCGCCGGCGTCCAGCGCCAACGGGCAGACGTCTAGCTGCACGCTCTCGAGTGCCTCACTGATCGAATTGCCCTCATACGGCAGGCCGAACTGCCCCGGCGCCGCGATCCGCAACGTCAGCGCCGCGACGCCGCCCGCCAGATCCTCCAGGATTGCCGCATTCGCAGCCTTCGGTTCCGGCTCGGCGTAAACCTGCGCAATTTCCCAGCCGGTGCCATCGGCCGGCCGCACACCGCGCGTCATCGGCGATTCGCCCGGCAGCGCGTCGGCGCCCTGGCCGTTGGCGCGCGTGTAGAGCGGCCCGATCTTCAGGCCGTCCGCGGACCTCGCCACCAGCCGGCGCTCGAAGTCGCCGCCCTTCAACGCCTTGTCGACCAAGCTCCGCCAGTCGGCGAGCGTGGTTTGGGGAAAGGCATCGGCAAGTTTAAGGTCGGTCATGGGTGCGGGTCCGGCATGAAATACGTAGGTAGTTCATAATTCCAGACGCAGGTTGGGTCGAGCCCCGTGATCGTGCCGCATTGGTCGCATCGACTGAGACCCGGCGAACACGCACCGACGCGTCGGGTCGCGCACGTGCAGGCTTGACCCGACCTACAGCCCCTCCCCGCTCAATTCCAGTGCGCACGCAGCGCTATCGCCCACCGTTTCCCGCCATTTTGTCCCCGCCTTTGTTTGCCACAATCGGAACAATCGTGCGAAAAGACGTCGAGTTGCATGAGTCGCCTCGAAGGATCGCCCGCACCGAGTTGCAGAGGCGCTGCACAACAACACCCCTCCAGATCGCACGCCTCGGGAGAGCCGCCCATGACCGACGCTTCGAAGACCCCGGCCAGCGACACTCAGGCCGCAGGCGCCCAGGCTGGCCAGGTGGCGGACCCGCGCGACTACGTCCAGGACGGCTCGGTGCTGCTCGGCTGCAGCAAGCATGGCCGCGAGATGCACGCCGAATGCATCGAACTGCGGCTCGCCAACCGGCACGGCCTCGTCACCGGCGCCACCGGCACCGGCAAGACCGTGACCCTGCAGGTGCTGGCCGAAGGTTTTTCGGCGGCTGGCGTTCCCGTGTTCGCGGCCGACATCAAGGGCGACCTCTCCGGCATCGCCGTCACCGGCGACGCCAAACCTGTGCTCGTGCAGCGCGCCAAGGATATTGGTCTCACTCGCTACGGCAATGCAGCGTTTCCGACTGTGTTCTGGGACATCCTCGGCGAGCAGGGCCATCCCATCCGAGCCCGCATCGAGGACATGGGGCCGGTGCTGCTCTCGCGCCTGCTGGAGCTGACGGAGCCGCAGGAGGGTGTGCTCAACATAGCCTTCAAGTGGACCGAGGACCAGCGCGCCGACGGCGACACGAACATGAAGATCGACGATCTCAAGGATCTCAGGGCCGTCATCGACGAAATGGGCAAGAAAGCCCCCGAATTGCGTAGCAAATACGGAAATATCGCGCCGGCAACCGTCGGCGTCATCCAGCGCCGTTTGCTGGTGCTCGAGCAGCAGGGCGCCGAGAAGTTCTTCGGCATCCCGGCTTTCAACATCACGGACCTCATCAAGCTCGCGCCCGATGGCCGCGGCGTCGTCAACATTCTCGCCGCCGAGAAACTGATGAACACGCCGAAGCTCTATTCCTCGTTCCTGCTCTGGATGCTGTCGGAGCTGTTTGCCAAGCTTCCCGAGGTCGGCGATCTCGACAAGCCGAAGCTCGTGTTCCTGTTCGATGAAGCACATCTCCTCTTCAACGGCGCGACGCAGGCCGTGGAACAGCAGATCGAACGCGTGACGCGGCTGATCCGGTCGAAGGGCGTCGGCGTCTACTACGTGACGCAGAGCCCCGCCGACGTGCCGGATCGCATTTCCGCGCAGTTGGGCAACCGCATCCAACATGCGCTGCGCGCCTTCACACCGAAGGAACAGAAAGGCATCCGCGCTGCCGCCGAGACATTCCGCGCCAACCCCGAGATCAACACCGAGCGCGCGATCCAGGAATTGCAGGTTGGCGAGGCCTTGGTCTCCGTCCTGCAGAACAAGGGCGAACCGTCGATGGTGCAGCGCACCTTGATTCGCCCACCGATGTCGCGCGTCGGCCCGCTGAACGCGACAGAGCGCAAAACCGTTATCGAAGCCGATGTGGAAAATCACAAGAAGTACACCACGACAATCGACACCGAATCGGCCTACGAGCGGCTCGAAGCACGCAATTCGCCGCTTGGCCAGATCAAGGGCACGGCCGACAAGCTCAAGAAGAAATTCGGCAACCTGTTCAGTTGACTGCTTGCCCTTACCACCTCGTTGCGATCGGTTCACATGGTCATCGCGAGCCGGTTGCGAAGTCGGCAACCGAAGGCCTAACCAAACGGCCGGTTGCGAAGTGGGCACCTGAAGACCTAAAAACAAGGAGCTGAAACATGGGCTTGCGCTTCCAGAAACGCATCAAGATCCTGCCCGGCGTTTACATCAACCTGTCGAAGTCGGGCGTTTCCGCCTCGGTCGGCGGGCACGGAGCGACCGTGAACGTCGGGGCCGATGGCCGCCGGATGGTCACGGTCGGCATCCCGGGAACCGGCCTCAGCTACCGCGTGCCGCTGTCGGGCACGATTTTCGTCGGCATCATCGCCCTCGCGGCCATCGCCGGGCTCGCTTACCTGATCAAGCCGGACCTCGTGCAGGCCGGGCTGCACTGGTGGCAGCCGAAGTGGTTCTGAACGGCCGTCAACGATCCGCGTCATAAGATTGTCGATGCCGATTGTTGGCGTCAGGAAGCGGTTTGCAACTGGTTCCAAACTGCGTGCCGGACGTGGCCGTCAGAGTCAGGCTGGCGGTGTCGAGCGCGTTGCCGTGCACCGACAGGGTGTTGGCGCTGACAATGGCGAGACCGAAGCCCGTGCTGCCGCCCTTCGGAACGCCTCAATCGAACCTCCTCGTCGGCAAGGCCGCCGAGCAGAAGGCAATGGAATTCCCGCTCACTTACCGCCACGCCACGTTACCTGGGCTTTCACATCGCAAAACAAAATGATGGAAAGTTTCGACTTGCCGTGCTCGGTCTGCCTGTCATTCACATGCTCGTGAACGCTGCTCTTAACGATGCGTTCACCCTCTTGTTGTCACGTTCAAGCGCTACTGAATCTGTCAGCGAGTGAGCTCGGCCCCTTGCATGCCTCGGTTGCATCGCTTTTTATTGTGCGGTGCAGTAAAGGGTCATAGAATGAGCAGTCTCAAAACCAGAGCAGGCGGCATCCGAGCCAATCCTGCCGAAACAGATGTGACGCATGAGCAGTGCAACGACAATCAACCGCGAAACCGCGGCTACAAACGTAGTGGCGACCGGGGTGGTGACAGCCTCGACGCGCGACCGCGACCTGCGCCTCGATTTCTTCCGTGGCATTGCCCTGATCTTCATCTTCGTCGACCACGTGCCCGGCAATTCGCTGGCACACTTCACCATGCGCGCGCTCGGGCTTTCCGACGCAGCAGAAGTGTTCGTGCTGATTGCTGGCTACGCTGCGTTTCTTGCCTATTCCGGCCCGATCGAACGCGAGGGGATGCAAGCCGGTCTCTTGCGTATCGGCCGCCGCATTCGCGATCTCTTTGCCGCGCACCTCCTGCTGATCGCAGTCTGCGCCGGCCTGCTGGCGTTCGCGGCCCGCTATTTCGAGAACCCGCTGTACTTCGAAGACGTCAACCTGACGCCCTTCAACTATGACCCGCTTGGCGCTATCTGGCGACTGGTCGTCCTCAATTACCAGCCGGGCTACCTCAACATCCTGCCGCTCTACATGGCTCTGCTGGCTTGGTTGCCAGTCGTTCTGTGGTTGTTGAAGCGCAACCACTGGTTGGCGATTGGCACCTCTGCCGCGATCTGGTTCGGCGCCGGCCAGTTGCAACTCAATCTACCGAGCTGGCCCGAGGCTTACGGCTGGTATTTCAACCCCTTTGCTTGGCAGTTCCTGTTCACGATCGGCGCCTATGCGGCATTCCACGGCCGGCGCGGCGTGAGCCTGCCTGTGCGTTGGCCGTTGGTTGCCGCCTCACTGGTCCCGATCGGCATCGGCCTCGTTGTCGCCGCTCCCTGGATCAACATCCCCTACCTGCAGTTGCCGCGCCTCATTGCCTTCGACGCGCTCGGCCACGTCAGCAAGACCGATCTGTCGCTCTGGCGGCTTGGTCATGTGCTGGCGGTCGCCTACCTGACCGCGCTGCTGGTGCCGGCGTCGGCCGCTTGGCTGCGTAGCCGTGCCGCGACATGGATCGTTAATTGCGGCCGCAATGGGCTCGACATTTTCTGCCTGGGCACTGTACTGTCATTCTGCGGATTTATCGTCATGCTGGAAGCCGGCCGTTCGTGGGAATATCAGCTTTCGGTGAACATCCTCGGAATAGGGGGAATGCTGTGCACCGCTTCATGGCTGACGCAGCGCAAAACAATGCGCGCGCCTGTGGCCAAGGTTGGCCACGCCGCATCGACGACGTCTCAAGCCCCCGTGGATACGGGCGTTCTTCCGCCCGCATGACCAGTGTGCGGCAGGTCCTCGGCATCGCGATGCTGGCGTTCTTGTGGCTGGCCGAGGGCGCTGTCGGCCAATCGGCGACGCCGTTCCCGCAACCTGGCATCGCAGCAGTCGTACCGTCACAACCAGTCTCCCGCCCAATCTCGCCGGTACGCCGGGCCAAGGGCCTCTGTCTCGCGCCGCGCGAATTGGTCCAATTCAACGCCGCATTGCCGAACCTTGCCCGCAGCGTCGCCAAGGGCGACCAGATCAGCATTATCTGTTTTGGCTCGTCATCTACGGCCGGTAGTGGAGCGTCGAGCCCGCAGGCATCCTATCCAGCCCGCCTCGATGCCGAACTCGACGAGCGCTTTCCCGGCAAGGACTTTCTTGTCGACAACCAGGGCACTGGCGGCCAGCTTGCACGCGATATGCTGGATCGCATGCACAGCCACATTGCCGGCGTGAAGCAGGCGCCCGCCCTCGTCATCTGGCAGACCGGCGTCAACGATGCCATCCAGGACGTCGGTGTCCGGGAGTTTACCGAGGTGCTGACGCGCGGCGTCCTAGATCTTCGCTCGGCCGGCATCGACGTCGTGTTGGTCGATATGCAGTACTATCCGCGGTCCGAGCGGGTGGCTGTCTACGACGATTATCTCAAGGCCATGCGGCAGGTGGCAGAGACGCACAAAGTACCGCTGTTCCGCCGGTTCGCCATCATGAAGCATTTGGTGAAAAGCGGCCAGCACACGCCGGAGCAACTGCTGGCGCCCGATAATTTTCACCTCAACGATCTGTCGTATGGCTGCCTCGCCGACCTGATGGCCGACGCCATCGAGGAGCAGATCAAAACCGGCCGCGTCACCGCCAGCCAACTGCAGCAGCCGAAGCGATAAGTGCGGGCCCGCGCTATCCCGGCCGGCGCACGCCGTCGGTGCTCTCCATGATGGCAGCGACACCCATACCGCCGGCTGTGCAGATCGAGATCAACCCGCGCCCGCCGGTCTGCCCCAAGAGCTTGCCGAGGTTACCCATGATGCGCGCACCAGTCGCGGCGAATGGATGTCCGAAGGCTAGACTCGAACCCTTCACGTTGAGCTTGGCGCGGTCGATCGAGCCCAAGGGCTGATCTTTGCCCAAACGCGTTTTGCAATACTCCGGATCCTCCCAAGCCTTGAGCGTCGCCAGCACCTGCGCCGCGAAGGCTTCGTGGATCTCGTAGTAATCGAAGTCCTGCAGCTTGATGCCGGCACGATCGATCAGCCGCGAGACGGCGATCGTCGGCGCCATCAGCAGGCCCTCGCCGGCGACGAAATCGTTGGCTGAGGTTTGCGCGTGCGTCAGGCGGGCGAGGATCGGCAAGCCGCGTTTCATCGCCCATTCCTCGGAGGCCAGCAGCACGGCAGCCGCACCATCGGTGAGCGGGGTCGAATTGGCGGCGGTCAACGTGCCGCGCTCCGTCCTGTCGAAGGCGGTCTTCAACGTCGCGATCTTCTCGATCGTCATGTCCTCGCGCAGGTTGTTGTCCCGGAAGACACCGGCACAGGGAACGAGCAGATCATCCATGAACCCGGCCTTGTAGGCGGCGGCCGCCTTCATGTGACTCTCGTAGGCGAGCTGGTCTTGATCGGCCCGCGATATGTGCCAATACTGCGCCATCAGTTCGCAATGCTGACCCATCGAGAGACCGGTCCGGGGCTCCGCCACGGAAGGCGGCTGCGGTGCCAGCTCGCCGAATCCGAACCCCTTGAAGGCGCCAAAGCGCTGCCCCACGGAACGCGCCTGCTGCGCTTGCACCAGGCGCTGCGAGAACTTCTTCGAGAAGACGATCGGCGCATCGGACGTGGTGTCGGCCCCGCACGCGATGCCACTGTCAATCTCGCCGGTCGCGATCTTGGCGGCGATGCCCATGGCGGCTTGCAGACTGGTGCCGCACGCCTGGATCATGGTGATGCCCGGCGTCGTCATGGCGAGCTTGGTGCCGATCACGGCCTCGCGCGCGATGTTCCAATCCCTTGAATGCGAGACGACCGCACCCCCGACGACTTCGTCGATGTGCACGCCCTTGAGATTGTACTTCTCGACGAGGCCGTTCAGCGTTTCAGTTAACATCTCGAGGTTCGAGAGGTCGGCGTAGAGTGTGTTCGAGCGGCAGAACGGAATTCTGACGCCACCGACGACGACGACACGGCGGAGGGATTGGGGTTGGGTCATGGGGGCCTTTATGGGCTTGGTGTCAGACGCCGGAAGAAGCGATCGCGTTCAGTCTTTTTCGGCCAAGATTCTAACAATCACTTGGCGCAGTTCGGGGTAGATCTCTCACTGTGGTCCGCCACATGACGAGCGGATCGACCCGATGGTAGGAATGCCGGAGCACATTGCCCATATCCGCGATTTCACGCCAGGGCACATCGGGCCACGCGCTTTGGATCCCATCCGGAACATAGATCGAAGCCTCGGATACGATTTCCACACAACGCTCGATCGCCCTCTGCTGGATCATGCTCTTTTGGTAGGCGCCAAAATCAGCGCCATCTAATATTTCGGCCGCATCATCGATCGCGCCGAGAATATCCTCCAAGCGCTGGCGGACAGATCGCTTGATCGCGCGCCGAGCCATCTAGAATACCTGCAGGCTCGAGGCTTCGATCTCGGATCTCAATTCCGGATGCAGTCCGCCCCTGGTCGTCATGTCGGCAAAACGCCCGAGTAGATAACCGATCCGGCGTTGGATTCGGATCTGGTCGATGAGTGAGAACGGAAGCGCGCGATCGAAATCGATGAACACATCAACGTCGCTCTCGGCCATTATCTCGTCCCGCGCCGCAGAACCGAACAAGTAGAGCGACGTGACGAGCAGATCGCGGAGCTCCCCCTCGTGTGTGTGCAGCCGCTCGATCACCTCGGCGCGGTCGGCAGCTGGTTTGACATTGGACTTGATGTCGACTGTGTCGGTCATTGCCCAATTCTAACACAACGACGGCCAATCGCCACTCCGTCTGCCGCACGCCGCGTCGAAACAAGGGCGTTCAGCTTTTCAGACACCGACGTCGCCGGCGAAACCTTCTGCTCGCTTAGTTTCGCATTGTACGCGGCAAGAAGGTCCGTGACGGCGACCCCGTTGATGGTCATCCCGTCCAACATTGCGGACACGATCGTGGCGCCCGCGAGATTCACGTTGGTGATGCGGGCGCCGGAAAGGTTCGCGTTGTCGATCGCGAGGCCCGACAGGTTCGCGTCGTCGATGCGCCAGCCGGACATGTTGGCGTTGTGGAAGGTCGCGCCCGAGATATTCACGTCGTCGAAGACAGAGCCGGACAGAACCGACTTGCGGATTTCGAGACGATGGCGCTGCTCCTCGATTGTCATCGCGCAATCTCCTATTCCGCAGCGACGCGTTTCGGCTCCGTCGCGCTGGCCTCGGCACCCGCGTTCGCCTTGTAATGCAGCGGGCCACCGCGGAACGGCGCAAAGCCGGTGCCGAAGATGACGCCGGCGTCGACGAGATCGGCGTTGTCGACGACCTTCTCGTCACGGCACTTCTCGCACTCCGCGATCAGCGGGGCCACCAGCTCACGGCCGATGCGCGCGAGTTCCGCCTTGTCGTAGGTCACCTCATTGCGGACGGGCTTGCCATCCTTCCAGGCATAGAAGCCCTGGCCGGACTTCTTGCCGAGCTTGCCGGCCGCCACCAGCTGATCCAGCTTCGAGGAACTGTTGCTTGCGGCTTCGGATGCCCACGTCGTGGCGGTGCCGCGCTTCGCGACGGACGCATCCGGCGCGGCGAGCCCCAGAATTTTGCCGACGTGGGCGCAGACGTCGAGGCCGACTGTGTCTGCAAGCTCGATCGGGCCCATCGGCATGCCGAAGGCCTTCGCAGCCTGATCGAGCTTGTCGGCGGGCTCGCCCTTTTCCAGGCGCTGCATCGCGCTCATCATGTAAGGCGCGAGCACGCGGTTGACGAGGAAGCCCGGGCAGCTCTTCACGATCAACGGGAACTTGTCGATTGCCGTGACGAACGCGCAACCCTTGCGGACCTCCTCCTCGCGCGCGCCGGCACCACGGATAATCTCGACCAGCGGCATCTGCGCGACCGGATTGAAAAAGTGGATGCCGATCAGGCGGCCGGGATCAGCCAGCGCCTTGGCGATGTCCTCGATCATGATGGAGGACGTGTTGGAGGCCATGACCGCGCCGGGCTTCAGCTTGCCCTCGATCGACTTGAAGAGGCCCTGTTTAACCTCGAGCTTCTCGACGATTGCCTCGATCACCACGTCGGCGCGGCCGATGTTCTCGCCCTTGGCGTCGGCGATGAAGCGGCCCTTGGCGGCAGCTTTCTGCGCCTTGGTGCGGAACTTGCGGCTGAGCAGCTTCGCCTGCGCGGCGATGCCCTTGGCGATCTGCTCTTCCGAGAGATCCTGCAGCGTTACCTCCATGCCGGAGGCGACGCACCAGCCGGCAATATCGGCGCCCATGACGCCGGCGCCGATCACGTGCACGCGGAGCGGCTTGAACTGCAGATCCTTCGGCGCCTGCGCTTTGAGCGTCTCCGAGAGACGGAAGACGCGGCGCAGATTGCGCGAGGTGTCTGAGACCATCAACGGCGCGAACGCTTTGGTCTCTTCGACCTTCATCTTCTGCAGGTTGCCGCCTGTCCGCTCGAAGAGATCGATCAACTTGAAGGGCGCCGGATAATGCGCCTCACTGACCTTCTTCGCCGTCTCGGAACGGAATTTCGACGACAGGAAACCACGTGCCGGCCACCGACGCAGCAGCGCGCGCCAACCGCCCACGGGCTTGGCGCGGCGCTTACGCTCAATTGCCTTGCGGGCAGCCCAGGCCAAGTTCTGCGGTGAGGTAACCAACTCGTCGACGAGCCCCATGCCGCGTGCGGCCGTCGCGCGGATCATGGAGCCCGACAGCATCAGCGGCATCGCCGCCATTGCGCCGGCCTGACGGATCGAGCGGAAGGTACCGTTGAAGCCCGGGAAGATGCCGAGCCGCACCTCGGGGAAGCCAAGGCGCGTGCCCTCATCGCGCGTCGCGATCCGCCAATGGCAGGCCAGTGCCAGTTCAAGGCCGCCGCCGAGGCAGAAGCCGTGGATGCCGCACACAACCGGCACCGGCATCGCCTCGATCCTGTCGAGCATGGCGAGCACCGGCGCGATGCCGGCCTGCACATCGGCCTCGGTCTTCAGCTGCTCGAACTCGCGCACATCGGCGCCGACGATGAAACCCTTGTCCTTGCCGGAGAGGATGGCGAGGCCGGAGATCGTCTTGTCCTTGGCGCCGGCCTCGACACGTTCGACGATCGCACCCAGCTCTTCCAGCGGGCGGCGGCCGAGCGAATTCTGGCTCTCGCCCTCGCGGTCGAAGATGGCCCAGGCCATGCCCTGCGGGTCGATCGAGAAGCGCCAGTCCTTGAGCGTGGAAAGGTCGATCATGTTCAATACTCCGGTATTTCGCGGCTCACTTTGCGCGGCGTCCCGCTGGGTCATGTGGCGCTTTCACTGGCTTCTGGAGGTGGCAGCAGCAACGAGAGCGAAAATGGTGCTGCAGCGAACGGCGGCGCATCGACGTCTGCGTTGTTTTCGAAGGTCTCGAAAAGCGCGAATTTTCCGTCCCGCAACTCGTAGGCCTCGAGCTGGCGTTTCGACACACTCAGCAGCCAATAGTGTGTCAGGCCATATGTTGCATAGATCCGGCGCTTGCGGCCACGATCGATCGCTTCAATTGACGGCGATAGAATCTCGCACACCCAGTCCGGGACGAGTTCGATCCACGCGGCATCCGGCACGACCGGCATGCGCTCGGTGCGCCACTCCGCAAGGTCTGGCACCACCACGTGCGGTCCGAGGTGAAGCTCAGGCTCGACGATGAAAATCCATCCGCCAGGGCCGCCACGCCCGCGTTGGAACGGCCCGATCAACTCAGCTGCCAATGATGTCGCGGCTGCACCATGGCGCGCTACCGGCCGCGGATGCGTGATGAGGTCCCCGTCCAGGATCTCAGCGACCCGATGCGGCGGGACCGCTTCCAGGTCGGCGTAGGTGGCAGGTCTGTGGGCCAAGTCGGACATCTTGTCTCCGTGGCGTCGCCCTTCTCGCGTCAGCGGCGGGCAAGTCAGAACTACTCCGCCGCTGCTTGGGCGTTATGGCCCGGCAGCATGAAATTCGGCTTGACCTCAGCCGGGTCGAAATGATCGACCGCGATGACGCGGGCGGTCAACGCCTCGACCTCTTTCAGTTGCGCGCCTTCCGCACCGGTCAGCACGCCCGCCTTCACGGCATCGCCGATCCAGTCGAGACCATGGAAGCGGCGCACGGTGCCGGCGCGGATCGCACGCTCGAGCTTCTTCTCGGCCTCCTCGGCGGCGACGACCTTCTCGAGCGTGACCTCGAGCAGGCCGGTCGGGTCCTTCGGATCCTTGGAGACGAAGATATAGCGCGTGAGCCGGTCGCGCACCTCGCCGGGCTCACAGGCAAGGCGCACGCACGTCGAGCCGAGACGGTCGCTCGCGGGCTTCATGCGGCGGCCGAGCGGAAACACGACGACGCGCATCAGACCGCGCGCCCAGGCGACGGGGAAGTTGTCGATCGTACCGCCCAGCGCTTCCTGGAAGCGGTAGAGGCCGTTGCGCGCCGCGAGCTCGACAAAGTGACGATCGTTGGCGGGTTTGCCGTCGTCCTCGTAGCGCTTCAACACACACGAGAGCAGGTAGAGCTCGGACAACGCGTCGGCCATGCGGCCGGTGATCTTTTGTTTGGTTTTCAGGCCACCGCCGAGCAGCGCCACGGTCAGGTCCGCGACGAAAGCGAAGCTGCGCGAAGCCCGCCACAACTGCTTGTACCATTCATCGGTGCCGTAGGACTGTGCCGGCGCTTTGCCGAAGCGGCCGCCGGTGACGTTGTGGAAGAAGGCGCCAAAGCCGTTCGAGACCGAGAACGCGATGTGGCCGAGGAACGCCTTCTCGAAATCGGCGAGGCCCTTGGCACCGTCGGCGTTCTGGCACGCCTGGATCTCGGCATAGAGATAGGGATGCGAGCGCAACGCACCCTGCGCGAAGGTGATCAACGATCGCGTCAGGATGTTGGCGCCTTCGACCGTGATCCCGACCGGCACCATCTGGTAGGCGGACTGCAGATAGTTCGATGGGCCATCGCAGATACCCCGGCCGCCGTGCAGGTCCATGGCATCGTTGACCGAGCGACGCATGCGCTCCGTCGACTGGTACTTCATGATCGCCGAGATCACCGACGGACGCTCGCCGCGGGCAACCATTGCGGCCGTCACAGCGCGACCGGCCTCGTTGACGTAGGCCGTCTCGACCAGACGGGCGAGCGGCTCTTCCAGGCCCTCCATGCGCGCAACCGGCAAACCGAACTGCTTCCTGATGCGGCCGTAGGCGGTGGAGAAGCGCAGCATCGACTTGGCGCCGGCGGCACTGGACGAGGGCAGCGAGATGGCGCGGCCGGCGGCCAGACATTCCATCAGCATGCGCCAGCCGTGGCCGGCCATCTTCTCACCGCCGATGATCCAGTCGATCGGGATGAAGACGTCGGTGCCCCAGTTCGGGCCATTCGGGAACGCGGCGCCGGAGGGCAGATGCCGGCGACCGATGTTGACTCCGGGATGGTTCGCCGGGATCAGCGCCACGGTGATGCCGAGCTTGTTGCCACGGCCGAGGATGTTGTCGGGGTCAAACAACTCGAAAGCGAGGCCCACCAGCGTCGCGTTGGGCCCGAGCGTGATGTAGCGCTTGTCCCAGGAGAGCCTGATGCCGAGCGTTTCCTTGCCCTCGAACGTGTCGCGCACGACGTTGCCGATATCGCGCATGGTGGCCGCGTCCGAGCCCGAGGTCGGGCCGGTCAGCGAGAAGCAGGGGACTTCGAGGCCTTTGGCCAAGCGCGGCAGATAGTGGTGCTTCTGCTCGTCCGTGCCGTATTTCTCGATCAGCTCGCCTGGACCCAAGGAGTTGGGCACCATGACGATCGTCACCACGTCAGGCGAGCGCGACGCGATCTTGCCGAGGATCAACGATTGCGCCTGCGCCGAGAAGCCCAAGCCGCCGTGGTCCTTCGAAATCAACATGCCGAGGAAGCCGTGCTTCTTGACGAAGTCCCAGATCGCCTCCGGCACCTCCTTGTCGGTGTGGCGCACCTGCCAGTCGTTGATCATGCGGCAGAGTTCGTCCGTCGGGCCGTCGAGAAACGCCTTTTCTTCTGATGTCAGCACGATGCCCGGAACGGCGCGCAGCTTCGCCCAATCGGGACGACCGGAAAACAGCTCGGCGTCAAAGCCGATGGTGCCCGCTTCGAGCGCCTGCGCCTCGGTGTCGGAGACTTTGGGCAGCACCTGCTTGATGGCGGCAAACGTCGGCGCAACGATCAAGCGGCGGCGGATGAACGGGATCGAGAGGACGCCGAGCAATGCGGCTGGCAACCAGGCGAGACCGCTGAGCAGGCCCTCCTCCATCCACTCCGAGCCGTCGAGAATGCCGCTCGTCCAAACGAAAGTGATGACGGCTGTCGCCAGCGCCCAGAGCCAAAGTGGCGCCCGGCGCATCGCCAACGCGAACACGACTGCGACCGAGATACCAAAAAAGACGAGTTCTGCCATGGCCACTGCCTCCGGCTGCAATTACGAGGCCTCTGGGTCGAGGCTCCCAAGAACTCCGAACGCCCAAGCGAGCAGTATTTATGACGGGCTGCCGTTAACGTCAACTTAGCCGCCCATGGAACACAGCACCCGCATACGCAGGATTATAGCGTCCGTTGGCCCTTTGAGGATAAATAAACGGTGCAACCGGGGGAGGAACCCGTAACGCGCATCGAATTCCCAAGCGCGCTCACCCAGGCTTGCCTTGCAGGAGCATTTGAACCCGTCCCATGGCGAGCTATGCACGTTTGCGGGCGTTGCCTCGGATCGCAAGCTATGGCTCAGTCAGTCATGGCTCGGCAGCTCAAAAAGGCTGTGAAACGATGATTCTCAATATGCTCGCCCGTGCGGCACTGCCGACGGCCTTGGTGGCGCTCGTGTCGGCTGTGGCAACCTACGCCGATGAGACGAGGCAACTGGCCTACGGAAAACATCTCGCGAGCGAGTGTTCCGGCTGCCATCGCATCGACGGCATCGACAATGGCATTCCCTCGATCACCGGCTGGCCGGTCACCACGTTCGAGACAATGCTGGATTACTACCGGACCGGCGCCCGGCCCAATCAGGTCATGGTGTCGGTCGTGCAATCCCTCGACGAGGCCCAGGTCAAGGCCCTGGCCGTCTACTACGGATCGCTGCCCAAGCCGACCCGCGCCGTGAAGTAACCGGGTTTGCTGTTCCAACCGATCAAGCTGCGCTCGGTGACATTGCCGAACCGCATCGTGCTGTCGCCACTGTGTATGTACGCAGCCAAGCCGTCACTCCCGTGAGGTCCGACACCCCATCAGAGTCTTGACGCTGTCGACCTTCGACGGCTCGACGCCTTCGACCAAATCCAGCCGACTCGGCCGGTTCACTCCGGCCTACAGTCCAGCGCTCATCACAGCGGCTGGCCGCCGAACGTGGTGACGGAACACCGGACTTGCTTCGCCTTCAGTTTCTCGCAGACGCGCGCTGCGTCCTCGCGATTGGCAATCGGTCCGGCGATCAGGCGATAGACCGATTGCTCGCCACCGCTTTCGGTGAAGCGCGGCTCGAGCGACTTCAACGCCGAACGGTTCCGCTCGACGAGCAGCTGCCAACTCAAGCGTACCGCGTCGACCGAGGGGCCAGAAGCGATCAGCACACCGACCGGTGGACCCAATGTTTCGGCCGGCGCGGCTGGTGCAACGGGCTTCGTCGCTGGTGCCCCGATCATCGCGGCCTGCTGCGGCGCAGCCGGCGGCGCCTCGCGCAGCACGCGCGTCGGCCGCTCCTCGACGATGCCCTGTACTGTCTGCCCGGAGAGGCTACCGACGGCAGCGGCTTGCTCGGTCTGGCCCTTGGTCGAAACCGGCGTCGGCGCAAACGAAATGTTCGCGGCGCCACCTTTCAGCGCCGTCTCGACGGCACCGATCCGCACCTCGAGTGTGTGGCTGCGCTGCTCCTGCGCCGACAGCTGCGCCCTCAATTGGTGCGACTCGGTCTCGAGGTGGGCAATCGACGCCTTGGCGGCACCGAGTTCGGCCAGCGCCTTCGACATGGAGCGCTGGCTCCAGTTGTTTTCCGGCGCGCCGTCGATCGGCCGCAGGATGAACTGCGATGCGACATCCGGCCGGACGGCCAGCAACACCAGATAGCCAAGCGCAATCGACGCCAGCAGCCCCCAAGCTACGGTGTAGGGTGCCGGCAGCCGGCTCGGCGTTTGGACTTCAATTGGAGTATCCGTCAAGGCTCGCCCCCACTTAGCGGTCACATCATGGACGTGCGACTCAGTATGGAAAGCGTGCGGTCGCGGGCTGCCCAGGTCAACATGTGGCGGCCGCAATGCCCGTCCACGCTGTGGATAGGGTTGATAACCCGCGAATGATCGCGAATTAGAAGCGCCATTGCCAAATCGGCCGGGCTCCGGCAATCACAGCAGGAACCAGCCGCGAATCAGCTGATCCCGAGGCCGACCTCCGAGGCTTACCAATGAGCGACGACCGCCTCGTCACCGGAGTGAAGAAGGAAGCGGACGCCTTCGAGGCGACGATCCGGCCGCAATCGCTCGACGATTTCACCGGCCAGGAGCAGGCGCGCGCCAACCTCAAGGTGTTCATCCAGGCGGCCAAGGCGCGCGGCGATGCGCTGGATCATGTGCTGTTTGCCGGCCCGCCCGGCCTCGGCAAGACCACCCTTGCCCAGATCATGGCCAAGGAAATGGGCGTCGGCTTTCGCTCGACGTCAGGTCCGGTGATTGCCAAGGCTGGCGATCTGGCCGCCCTCCTGACCAACCTCGAGGAGCGCGACGTGCTCTTCATCGACGAGATCCATCGCCTCAATCCGGCGGTGGAGGAAATTCTCTATCCGGCGATGGAGGACTACCAGCTCGATCTCATCATCGGCGAGGGACCAGCGGCGCGCTCGGTGAAGATCGATCTCGCCAAGTTCACGCTGGTTGGCGCCACGACGCGGGCGGGATTACTCACCAATCCGCTGCGCGACCGCTTCGGCATCCCGATCCGCCTCAACTTCTACACACACGAGGAACTGGAGCTGATCGTCACGCGCGGCGCCCGCGTGCTCGGTGCACCGATGCAGAAGGATGGCGCCATGGAGATCGCACGCCGGTCGCGTGGCACGCCGCGCATCGCCGGCCGGCTGCTCCGGCGCGTGCGCGATTTCGCCTCCGTCGATGGCGCAGCCATGATCAACGCGGCGGTTGCCGACAAGGCGCTGCGCATGCTCGAGGTCGACAGCGAGGGGTTGGATGCGCTCGACCATCGCTACCTCAATTGCATCGCCAAGAACTACGACGGCGGCCCGGTCGGCATCGAGACGATGTCGGCGGCACTATCGGAGCCGCGCGATGCGCTGGAGGAAATCGTCGAGCCGTATCTGCTGCAACAGGGCTTCATCGGCCGGACGCCACGCGGGCGCGTCATCACGCTCAAAGCCTACAAGCACCTGGGGCTCTCAGGCCCCGCCAGGGCCTCGATCCCGGATTTGTTCGATGAGACCCAAGGCAACGGATCGGCCAAGGACGGCAACGACGGCAAATTAGGCACGGGTTAACGGCGCTGCGCGAAGTACGGCCCGTTTAGCCGCGCTTGCCCTAATTCTTGCAGGACGCCTTTGATTGCGCTCTGGAAAAGCAATCCGGAAGCGGCGGCTGAACAACTCATGTGGGGGACTGAACGCGTGCTCACTCGCCGCGATTTCATCAAAGGTTTTGCCGGCATGGTTGCTGCGGGCGGGGCGCTGGCAGGTTACGCTTTCGGCCTCGAGCCGATCTGGCGGCTGTCCATACAGCGCTACCGCGTGCAGCCACGGGGTTGGCCCGCGGGCATGACGTTGAAGATCGCGGCGGTCGCAGATTTGCACGCCTGCGAGCCCTACATGCCGGTCGCTCGCATCGAGGAGATCGTGGCGACGACGAACCGGCTCAATGCCGATCTCATCGTGTTACTCGGTGACTTCACCGCCGGGCATCGCTTCACGACAGCGCCGGTGCCGAGTGCAGCATGGGCGAAAGCGCTGTCGGGCCTCGAGGCACCCCTCGGCGTGCATGCGATCCTTGGCAACCACGACTGGTGGGACGACCGCCAGGCGCAGAGGGCGCGCAAGGGGCCGCCAATCGCGCGGCGCGCACTGGAAAACGTCGGCGTTCCCGTCTACGAGAACAGCGTCGTCAGGTTACAGCACAAAGGCCAGCCGTTCTGGCTGGCGGGCCTCGGCGACCAGATCGCGTTCCTGCTCGGACGCAGCATGTTTCAGGGTGTCGACGACCTCGACGGCACGCTTGCCAAGGTGACCGACAATGCGCCGGTCATCCTGCTCGCACACGAGCCGGACATATTTACGCGCGTGCCGGCGAGGGTATCGCTGACGCTCTCGGGGCACACGCACGGCGGCCAGGTGCGGCTGTTCGGCTATTCGCCCGTCGTGCCGTCACGCTTCGGCAATCGCTTCGCCTATGGCCACGTCGTCGAAAACAATCGCCACCTGATCGTCTCGGGCGGGCTCGGCTGCTCGATCATGCCTGTGCGCTTCGGCGTGCCGCCGGAGATCCTCGAGATCCAGGTCGGGTGAGTTGGCCCGGGCGTCATCAGGGCCGCAGCCCAAGGCGATTACAGATACACACATCGCTGGTCCCTGCTTTGGTCGACTGCGCCGCGGACGGCATGCATGGCGTTCGAAACCGGAATTCGCATTTCGCGGCGAAACTTCACGGCAATGACTGCGCAGGGACTTTTCGCTGTTGCGCTCAACCGCGTGAATTCAGCGAAAAACGGCGCGAGTTCCGTCTGACATAATATGTCGCAATGACAATGTTCCTTGACCTATCGCGCAGGATAGCCTAGGCACAAACGATGCTTGGCACTCGCCCATGTCGATTGCCAACGCGAACACATCCCAAAATATGGACATATAAGGCTCCGCTTTGCGAGAGCCCTATTGGTATTGGAGAATTCGAACCATGAACTTTCGTCCCTTGCACGATCGCGTCGTCATCAAGCGCGCCGACGCCGAAACCAAGTCGGCCGGCGGCATCATTATTCCGGATACCGCGGGCGAGAAGCCACAACAGGGCGAAGTCGTTGCAGTCGGTCCGGGTGGCCGCGACGAGGCCGGCAAGCTCATTCCGATCGACCTCAAGAAAGGCAACAAGGTGCTGTTCGGCAAATGGTCGGGCACCGAAGTGAAGATCGACGGCAAGGAACTGCTCATCATGAAGGAAAGCGACATCATGGGCGTGCTGGAGAAATAAGGCGCTGCGCGCCAGGGAATAGGGCGTTGGGAATAGGCAGTAGGGTCCAATCGGTACCACTGCGTTCTCTTTGCCTACTCCCTACTCCCAACTCCCTGTTCCCAACTCCCCCATCACACGTTTCCCCCAACCATGAATTCCCAAAATGTCAGCCAAAGAAGTCGTATTCGGCGCCGACGCGCGCGACCGCATGATGCGCGGCGTCGAAATTCTCGCCAATGCCGTGAAGGCAACGCTCGGCCCCAAGGGCCGCAACGTCATCATCGACAAGAGCTACGGCGCGCCGCGCACGACCAAGGACGGCGTCACCGTCGCCAAGGAGATCGAACTCGAGGACAAGTTCGAGAACATGGGCGCGCAGATGGTGCGCGAAGTTGCCCAGAAGACCAATGACATGGCGGGCGACGGCACCACGACCGCAACCGTTCTGGCGCATGCCATTCTGCGTGAAGGCATGAAGTCGGTCGCCGCCGGCATGAACCCGATGGATCTGAAGCGCGGCATCGAAAAGGCCGTGCTTCAGGTGGTCGAGGACATCCAGAAGAAAGCCAAGAAGGTCAAGGATTCCGCCGAAATTGCCCAGGTCGGCACGGTCGCCGCCAACGGCGAGAACGCCATCGGCGACATGATCGCCAAGGCGATGAAGAAGGTCGGCAACGAGGGCGTCATCACCGTCGAGGAGGCCAAGAGCTTCGAGACTGAACTCGAAGTCGGCGTGGGCATGCAGTTCGATCGAGGCTATCTCTCGCCCTACTTCATCACCAATGCCGAGAAGATGACCGTGGAACTGGAGGAACCCTACATCCTCATCCACGAGAAGAAGCTGGCGAGCCTGCAGACGCTGCTGCCCGTTCTGGAAGCCATCGTCCAGACCGGCAAGCCGCTGCTGATCGTCGCCGAGGAGATCGAGGGCGAAGCACTGGCCACGCTCGTCGTCAACAAGCTGCGCGGCGGCTTGAAAGTTGCAGCCGTCAAGGCACCGGGCTTTGGCGATCGCCGCAAGGCGATGCTGGAGGACATCGGCGTGCTGACCCATGGCGAGGTGATCAGCGAGGACCTCGGCATCAAGCTCGAGAATGTCACGCTGACCATGCTGGGTAAGGCCAAGCGGGTGTCGATCACCAAGGATCACACCACTGTCATCGACGGCGCCGGCAAGAAGAAGGACATCGAGGCGCGCTGCGCGCAGATCAAGGCGCAAATCGAGGAGACGACGTCGGATTACGACAAGGAGAAGCTGCAGGAGCGGCTGGCCAAGCTTGCTGGCGGTGTCGCCGTGATCAAGGTCGGCGGCGCGACTGAAGTCGAGGTCAAGGAGCGCAAGGATCGTGTCGACGACGCGCTCAATGCGACCCGCGCGGCCGTTGAAGAAGGCATTGTGCCGGGCGGCGGCATCATGCTGCTGCGCGCCGTCAAGGCGATCACGGTCAAGGGCGAGAACGAGGACGAAGAGGCCGGCATCAATATTGTACGCCGTGCCTTGCAGGCCCCAATACGCCAGATCGCGGAGAATGCCGGTGTCGAGGGCGCCATCGTCGTCGGCAAGGTTCTGGAGGAGAAGTCGATCTCCTACGGTTATGATGCCCAGGCCGACGAGTACGGCGACATGATCGAAAAGGGCATCATCGATCCGGCCAAGGTCGTCCGCATCGCCTTACAGGACGCGGCGTCGATTGCCGGCTTGATGATCACGACTGAAGCCGGCGTTGCGGAAGCACAGAAAAAGACTGGCGCCGGCAGCGATCACGGCGGCGGCGGCGGCGGCATGGGCGGCATGATGTAAGGGCCGCTAGGCTCGTTCGCGAAGCATTGCCCGATTGTTCGTGGAAGGATCTCCGGTCCGGGGGCTCCTTCCACAAGGTCATTGCGACGCCGGCCGCGAAGATCGTGCAACGTCTGGCCATTCACCGAAGGTCACTCATGAACATGCTCGCGGTTGCCTCGCCTGCCATCAAGTTGTTGTTCGAGCGTGTGGGCCGGGCGGAGGTTCGCAATCGGCCGGCGTTGCTGCAGCGAGGCGGCGCGGGCGCTGTCATCGTATGCAATCATGCCGGCTGGGCCGACAGCCTTTGGATGTCCTATGCCGTCTACCCCCGGCCGCTGCGACACATGTCGAAACGGGAGCTCTTTTCGTCGCCGCTTGCACGCTGGGTTCTGGAGCAGGGCGGTTCCATCCCGGTCGATCGTGCAGAACCCTCTCCCAGCACGATCAAGTCCGCAGTGGAACTTTTGCGGAACGGCGAATTGCTACTGATCTTTCCCGCCGGCACACGACAAGAGAATGCGCGCTTCAAACGCGGCGCAGCAACGATCGCCCTGCATGCGGCGGTGCCGATCGTACCGGCACTCTATGAGGGCCCCAAGGACATGCAGATGACGCATCTGCTCGGTCGGCCGCGCATCAGCGTCACCTTCGGCGCCGTTATTCCGACGGCAGGCTTGCCGGTCGACAGATGTACTGCGTCCGAACTGACGCAACAGCTGCAAACATCGATCGAGGGGCTACGAACCACACCGGGTTCCCTGAACTGCGCCGCCGCGTAGCAGCAGGCGGTCTGTCGTATCGTTCGTAGGTCGAGACGTTTTTTACGACGTGAGGATGTAACGCGGCGTCGGCGCCCCCATATTCAGATGATGCAAAATTTCAACTTCGCAGAGCCGGCTGAGATATTCGTCGGTGGAGGCCGTCTCACCAGCCGCTTTCCGATGTTCTACCGTCGATTTGCAACTGGGGCCGAGGCCATAAGATACGCGATCGAAATTCAAAGTGCGGACAAGCTGGTTGCAACGGTCGTCGAGGCCGATGATGTTCGTTTCGCCGCCGCGGAAATTCGCAGTCTTTACGATTGCGAGGCCTATCCCTTGTCGCGCCGACCGGCCTCGTAGGCTTCGCTGGCGGCGCGAGTCTGCGCAGCACAGGATCGCGCGCCTTCGGTACATTGCCTATCGCGCATAAAGACGACGATCATCTTTCGACACCCTACCGAGGCGACGACGAGCCGGCAGTTTGTCTCGATCGAGCCGCAGGCCTGCAAACCTCGATGGAACTGGAAGCGCGCACCGGAGTTAACCCGGGTAAGCGCCCAGAATTTTGCATTGCACATGCGCGCGACGAAGGCGTCACGCGCCTTTGAGATCGGACGCCGGCCCCCGGTTCCCGGTCGGACACTAGGATCCGAGGCAACCGACGATGACGATTGAACAAGCACGCGTTGTAGTCCATCGCAAGCCTTGGGGCGTCGCGGATTTGGCGCCCTGGAGCGGGTTGAATTGCGGCTCCGACCTGATTGGAGAACTCAGCTACGAACGTACCGATCCCGCAGCGCCGATTTCGGAGCTTCTGCTGAAGTTGCTCTTCACTAGCGCGCCGCTGTCGATCCAGGTGCATCCCGACGATGCCTACGCGACGTCCATCAGCCTGCCGAATGGCAAGAGCGAGGCTTGGTACGTGCTCGATGCAGCGCCGGGTGCGAAGGTCGCGCTCGGGCTGACCAAGACGCTGACGCGAGACCAGTTGCGGGACGCCATCGAGGACCGCTCGATCGCCGAGATCGTGCGCTGGCAGGCGGTCGACAACAACGACGCAATCAATGTTCCCGCCGGCACGATCCATGCGATCGGGGCTGGCCTGGTCATTGCCGAAATTCAGCAGCGCAGCGATGCCACATTCCGCCTGTTCGATCACGGCCGTGACCGCGGATTGCATGCCACTCACGGCGCAGCCGCTGCGCACCTTGGGGCGCTCGAAGTCCAAGCTCCTCCGAAACAATTGAGCGAGCAGCGCTTGTTGCTGGCGTCTAACCGGCATTTCGTTTTCGAGCGCATTGCACTTGAGCCGGGTTCGCACTGGCACCTCGATGCCACCGGGGAAACCTGGCTGACAGCAATCAAGGGCGACGGTAAGGCCGGGCCGTTCGATCTCGCCCACGGTAGTGCCGTCTACGCAGAAGGGGAGCCGGTCGACATCCGGGCCGGCGGGATCGGCGTCGACTGCCTCGTTGCCTACACGGGGCGGGATGGCCCAGCTCGAATGTTGCTGCAACGGGTGCCACAGCAGAGCCCGGCCAGTGACAGGCAATTCGACAAAGCGCGAACCCAACAACGGACGATTGGAACGAACCCATGAGGCCACTGCGCAGCGTTGCCTTCATCGGCAATCATCTTCCCCGACGTTGTGGCATCGCCACGTTCACCCACGACCTCCATGTTGCCGTAGCGACCGCCGGCAGAGACCTTGAGACGTGCGTCGTCGCGATGTCCGACACCGACAGCACCTATGTGTATCCGGAGCCGGTTCGGTTTCAGGTTCGCGATGCCGTCGGCCAGGACTATCGGAAGGCCGCCACGTTCTTGAATGGCGGCGGCTTCGACGTCGTTTCGTTGCAGCACGAATACGGGATCTTCGGCGGGGAAGCAGGGGCAGACATCCTCGAGCTGCTGTCACGGCTGAACATGCCGATCGTCACAACGCTGCACACCGTGCTCGCGGCGCCGTCGCAGGTTCAGCGGCGCGTGCTCGATCGGATCATCGATGTATCGGCGAAACTGGTCGTCATGTCCGACAAAGGGCGTCAATTCCTGCGGACCGCCCATGACGTTCCGGCCGCGAAGATCACCATCATTCCGCACGGAATTCCCGAGTTCCCGTACGTCGAGCCGCAGCATGCCAAGACAAAGTTCGGCTTCACCGGCAAGGCTGTGATCCTGACGTTCGGGCTGCTGTCGCCGAGCAAAGGTATCGAAACCGTCATCGATGCCCTACCGGAGATCATCAAGTCCTGTCCCAACGCGACCTACGTGGTGCTCGGCGCAACCCATCCAAATCTCGTCCGGGACCAAGGCGAGGCCTATCGCGAAAGCCTGATACGTCGAGCGCACGACCTCGGCGTCGCCGATCACGTGGTGTTCCTCAATCAGTTCGTCGACCAGGCGACGCTGCTCGACTACATCTCGATGTGCGATGTTTACGTTACGCCCTATCTCAACGAAGCGCAGATGACCTCGGGCACTCTCGCCTACAGCTTCGGGCTCGGCAAGGCTGTGGTTTCGACGCCCTATTGGCACGCTCAGGAGCTGTTGGCGGAGGGTCGCGGCGTGCTGGTTCCATTCGGCGATGCGTCGGCAACGGGCGCCGAAATCGCGAGCTTGCTGACCAACGATGTTCGCCGCCATGCCCTGCGAAAACGCGCCTACGCGACCAGCCGGTCGATGACCTGGCCGCAGACCGCAAAGGCCTATCTTGCATCGTTTGCAGCTGCGCGGGAACCAGCTAGAATCCGTAGCCGGCAACCGGCGAGCCGCGTCAATGGCCACGCCCCGGAGCGGCGCGACGCACTCGTCATTCCGGAGCTGAGAACCGGCCACCTCCTGGCGATGTGCGACAGCACCGGTCTGCTGCAGCACGCCGTGCACTGCGTTCCCGACCGCGCGCACGGCTATTGCGTCGACGACAACGCACGCGCGTTGCTGTTTGCGTGCAACCTCGGAAACAATGGCGAGCCGCACTTGCCCGAGAAACTGACGACGCGCTTCGCGGCCTTCATCCAGCATGCATGGAACCCCGATACGCAACGGTTCCGCAATTTCATGAGTTACGACCGACGCTGGCTCGAAGCGGTCGGCTCCGAGGACAGCCACGGCCGGACGCTGTGGGCACTCGCCACATGCGCCGCAACCGACACCAATCGCTCGCGTCGCGGCTGGGCGATCAACCTGTTCCGCACCGCACTACCCCCGGTGGAACACTTTACGTCGCCTCGCGCCTGGGCCTTCACACTCCTCGGCCTCGATGCATATTGCGCGGCAATCCCCGACGATGTCGCAGCCGACCGTCTGCGCCGCGTGTTGGCCGACCGGCTCCTGGCCATGCTTTGCGCCAACACGGCCGGCTCTTGGGTCTGGTTCGAGAACGTTCTCGCTTATGACAATGCCCGTCTGTCACAGGCCTTGATCGAAACCGGCCGCGCTACCGGCGCGCACCCCTATGTCGAGGCTGGCCTCCTGTCACTGCGCTGGCTGATGGCGCGGCAAAGCTCGGTTCCCGATCGTTTCCGGCCGGTTGGTTCCGACAGTTTCGGCAGGATCCACCAGAGACCAGCGTTGTTCGATCAACAGCCCGTTGATGCGACAGCGGCCATTGGCGCGTGCCTTGCGGCCTCCCGCGTCGACGACGACCCGGAATGGTTGACGGGAGCCATGCGTGCTTTTGCGTGGTTCCTCGGGGCCAATGATCTCAATGTCCCGTTGGTCGATCACGCGACGGGCGGCTGTCTCGACGGGCTTCATGCTGATCGCGCGAATCAGAACATGGGTGCCGAGTCGGTACTTTCGTACCTGCAGGCGCTCGTCGACATCCGGCGCCTTGCGCGCGCTGGTGTCACACCCGACGCACCTGTAAATGCCTCAATGCTGGCGCTTAGTGCATGATGTTCACGTCAACGAATGCCGACCACTTGAGGGCTGCTCTTGTCTCAACCTGTATTCTTCAACCGCCAGCCGCTGTATTTGCGCCCGGACCCGGCTCGCGTCATCGTGCGCCCTTTCAAACCGGCGACGGAGCCGAGAGACTTCAACAGGACCGATAAAACGCGGGCGAACCACATCGTCGACCGGGTACTCGGTCTCGACCCCGAGAAAGCAGCATGGCAACTCGCCGACGTGCTCGAGAATTTCGATGGGCGGCACCGAAATCTGCTCGAGACGTTCGACGCGCGGGCAGCGGAAATGGAAGAAGCGTTCGAGCCGCATGCGACTTTCACGAAGACGCAACGCCAACTCGTGGGCGCCTATTTCCTGCACGAGTATTCGTTTGAAGCGTCGGCCTTGTTCAATCCGAGCATCGTGCGGCACCCGGATCAGTCGAGCGCTCCGGCTGGCGGCTGCCGCTTCATCCTCAGCCTGCGGGCAGTCGGCGAAGGCCATATTTCGTCGTTGACGTTTCGATCGGGCACTATCGATAGCACCGGCAACGTCACTATCGACCCGACGGCGCGGCTCGCGTCCGGGCCCAAGATCATCAGTCGCACATCGAGACCTGAGGGCGATGACGTCGAGATCGCTTTTCAAGAGGACACGCATCTGAGTGAGCGGGTGATCTTTCCGATCACCGATTCGCAGGTGAATGGCATCGAAGATGCCCGGTTTGTCGAGTTCGAACACAACGGAAGAAAAACGTTCTACGCAACCTTCACGGCGTATAGCGGCCGCGCGATCCGCTCCGAGCTCATTGAAACCACCGATTTCGCCAAGTTCCGCATGACGCCCCTGAATGGCACGGCGACCCGGAACAAGGGCATGGGCTTGTTTCCGCGCAAGATCAACGGCCGCTATGCCATGATCGGGCGGCAAGACAACGAGAACTTGCACCTGATCTTTTCCGACGATCTCTACACATGGGACGGTGGACAGGCATTCCTGAAACCCTTGTACCCTTGGGAATTCGTCCAGATCGGGAACTGCGGCTCTCCCATTGAGCTGGACGAGGGCTGGCTGCTGTTCACGCATGGCGTCGGACCAGTCCGGAAATATGCGATTGGCGCCGTGCTGCTCGACAAGAAGGACCCATCCAAAGTACTCGCCCGATCGCGTGAGCCGCTGGTGCGCCCCGAAGTCACCGAACGCGAGGGATATGTGCCGAATGTTGTCTACACCTGCGGCGCCCTGCGTCACGGTGACAGGATCATTCTGCCATATGCGGTGTCGGACACTTTCTCGAACTTCTCGACGATAAAGATCCCAGCGCTGCTGCAAGCACTGGCGGGCTGAGGCACTTAAGCAATTGCGCGCCAAGCCGGCGTCAGGACAGAGCGCGACGGCCAACAGTCAGAGGCGCCCCCTACATCGGCCAGCGCCTGAGCTTAAGTGAGCCGCGCAACGCCGTCACGCGTGCGTTCAGGTGCGTCCGGCGGAGCAACCCGGTCTGCGTATCGAGATGCTCGATCACCGAGGCGGCGTTGGCTGCGGCCGCCATGGCTGCCTCGTCCGCGGACTGGGTTTCGGCGATCGATGCAGCAAACGTCGAACCGAACGCATCCCCAGCACCGGCCGTGCCGGCGACTGTCACAATTGGTGCGGGGCAATGCACAATACCCGCGGGCGCGCCGATGTAGGCGCCGTTCCGGCCGTCGGTCACGACCACCCAGCGCGGGCCCATCTTGCGCAAGCCTTCGAAGAAGCCCGCGAGCGACAATTCGAAGCCACCGGCGACAAGCCCACGCCGCGCGAGTTCAGGCAATTCGTCGCCACCCTTCTGCTCGAGGGAGCGCCCACCCTCACCGGATTGCGCGACGAGCCAAGGTACGAGCGCGCCCGCCTCGTGGGCGTTGACGACGAGAATGTCGATCTTGCCGACCATGTCGCGAAAAGGGCCCTGGCGAGCGGAAAGCTGGCGGATCCCAGGGTTGGTCGCGACCAGTGCACCGCCGGCCTTTGCCCTTTCGATGATCTGCGGGAAGCAGTCGGCGGACTCGTTGGAAAGGCTCGACACATACACGAGGTCGACGGCGAACGCGTCGCTCTTCAGGTCCTTCGGTTCCAGCAACGTATTGGCGCCGCGAAAGGTGAAGATCGCGGCGTTCCGGTCATGTGCGGAGACCAGCACGGAGGCGCCGGTCGGTGCCCGGGCATCACGCAGCGCAAAGCGGGTGGAGACGCCTTCCTCGGCCAACCGCGACAGGACGGTTTCTGCACGGGCGTCCTGGCCGAGTTTGACCAGGGCTGAAACATCGTGCCCGAGCCGCGCCAGGGCCACGGCCGCATTCACTGCGCCACCGCCGCAGTGGGTCGAGATGTCCTCGGCCTCGTTCTTGCGGCCTTCCTCGAGCAGCAGAAACGAGGTTTCGGCGTTACGCATCGTCATGCGCTCGATACGTTCGTTGGCGATCACGGCAATCGTGTCGATCATCGCGCCGCCGACGGTCAGTGCTTTCATGTCCAGGTGGCTCCAAGTGGATTGATCTGCGGCCAGTGGTCTGCGGCGAGTGGTCCGCGGCTCTGGCAAGAAACCCGTTGCGCACGCCGTTGAGCGGCCGGAGGCGGACACCACAGAGGTGATGACGATAGGCTCCGCCTGCCTGATTACAGCTATATAGGTATCGTCGATCCGAGTTGTCAGCGATCCGAACTGCGTCGCTCGGGTCGCTTTGGTGTGACGCCCCGCTCAGCACCGGCCCGCATCGATCACCAACTCTCCGCGATTGCTGGCGCCTTGCCCCGGCACGGCCAGCGCGCTACCACTTACAAGCAATGGACCGGGCCGGTGAAGCTGCGGCCGCACCAGGGGAGGATACGATGGATCGTCGCCAATTCATGGCCGGCGTCGGCGTTGCCGCAGGCCTGCTGCCGGGCGTCTTGCTGACAGGCCAAGCCCACTCGCAAGACGTCTATCCCGCCAAGCCCGTGACGCTTATCAACCCGTTTCCGCCGGGTGGCACCGCCGACGTGGTCGGCCGGCCGCTCGCCGCCGTGCTCGAGCCGCTGATGAAGCAACCTGTCGTGATCGAGACCAAGTCCGGCGCCGCCGGTCAGGTCGGAGCCCAGGTCGGCGCTGCCGCCAAGCCGGACGGCTACACGCTGCTGTTGCATCTCGTATCCCTGGCGGGCTTCCCCGAAGTCGACCGCGTCTACGGCCGCCCCGTGAAATTCACGCGCGACGACTTCGTGCCGATCTGCCGCTTCACCGCCGGGCCAATGGTGCTGCTCGTCAACGACCAGCAGCCCTACAAGACCGTCAAGGAATTGGTCGACGACGCCACGAAGAAGCCGAACGAGCTGATCTTCGCCTCGTCCGGTCTGCATGGCGCGCTGCACCTGCCGGCGGCGCTGTTCCTGAAGGCCGCCGGCGTGCAGATGAAGCACCTGCCGACACAAGGCGGTGGCCCCTCGATCATCGCTCTGATTGGCAACAATGCGCAGATGGCGGTGTCGTCGATGGCGGCGGCGGCGGCACAGGTGAAGGCCGGCAAGGCGCGCATCCTCGCCTGCTTCTCGGGGAAGCGCATGGCCGCGCAACCGGACATCCCGACGCTGAAGGAACTCGGCTACGACATCGAGTTCTATCTCTGGTGCGGGCTGTTCGCACCGAAGGGCACACCGCAGCCGATCATCGATCGCTGGCGCGCCGAGACGAAAGCGGCCGTGCAGGCACCGACGTTCGTGCAGGCAATGAAGAACGTCAGCGAGGAGATCGACTACCTCGACCAACCGGAGTTCAAGGCGTTCTGGGACATGGACTCCAAGCGCGTCGAGGAAGCCGTCCGCATCATCGGCAAGGTTTGAGTACATTCGTACGCAGCCCCGAACCGCTCGATACCGCAAGGAAAACGGCAATGACCCTCCGCCGGGACCACATCGTCGGCGGCGTTCTGCTCGCCATCGCGGCGGCGGTGTTCGCCTTCAGCGGCGACCTGCCGGCCGGCACGCTCGGCTCGCCGGGGCCGGGCATGCTGCCCACCATCAGCCTCGGCCTGATCGCGGCCTTCGCGCTGACGCTGCTCGCCGGTGCAGCCCAAAGCCCACCTTTCGCCGAGACCGAGTGGACCGACCTGTCGCACGCTGTGAGCGTCACCATCGCCGCCGCGGTGGCGATTGCTGTTTACGAGTACCTCGGCTTCGTCATCACCATGTCCGGGCTGATCTTCTGCCTCCTGGCGCTGATCGAGCGGCTGCCGCTCTGGCGCGCGGCGCTTTATGCCGTGGCCGTGCCGGTCGGCACCAAGCTGCTGCTCGGCACCGTGCTGAAAAGCCCGCTGCCGCAGTCCTCTTTCGGCTGGCCATTCGGCTTTTGAGCATCATTGAGGAACCACTCACGTGGAAACACTCGACAGCCTGATGCTCGGTTTCTCGGTCGCGTTACGGCCGGACGTGCTGTTCTACGCGTTCATCGGCTGTCTCGTCGGCACGCTGGTCGGCGTGCTGCCGGGCGTCGGGCCGCTCGCCGGCATCTCGATCCTGCTGCCGGCAACCTTCGGCCTCGACGCCACCAAAGCCGTCGTCATGCTCGCCGGCATCTACTACGGCTCGCAGTACGGGGGATCGACGACGTCGATCCTGATGCGCATTCCCGGTGAAGCCTCCTCGGTGATGACATGTATCGACGGCTTCGCCATGGCGCAGAAGGGCCGCGCCGGAGCCGCCCTCGCCATTGCCGCGGTCGGCTCGTTCATTGCGGGCACGCTGTCGGTGCTGGCGTTGACGCTCGTTGCGCCACCGCTCGCCGCCTTCGCGCTGAAGTTCGGCCCACCCGAGTACACCGCGCTGCTGCTGCTCGGCCTCATCTTCCTGGCCTATATGTCGTCGACGTCGTTGCCGCGCACGCTGCTGATGGCATCGATCGGACTGCTGCTCGGCTGCATCGGCATCGACACCATGAGCGGGCAGTTCCGCTATGCCTTCGACATCAAGGAGCTTGCCGACGGCATCGGCATCGTGCCGGTGGCGGTCGGCCTGTTCGGGCTCGGCGAAATCCTGGCGACACCGGCACGCCCGAGCAACGCACAGATCATCCAGCCGCGTTTTCGTGACCTGATGCCGACGCGCAAGGAATGGGGCGAGGCGGCGGCGCCGATCGCGCGCGGCTCGGTGTTGGGTTTCCTGGTCGGCATCGTGCCGGGCTCGGCGCACATTATCTCGAGCTTCATTTCGTATGCGATCGAGAAACGGCTCTCGAAGAAACCGGAAGAATTCGGGCATGGCGCGGTGGCAGGCGTCGCCGGACCTGAGTCCGCCAACAATGCTGCATCAACGGGCGCGTTCGTGCCGATGCTCGCGCTCGGCTTACCGACGGGACCTGTCACTGCCGTGCTGATGGCGGCGCTGATGATCCACGGCGTCACGCCCGGGCCGACGCTCGTCACCGACCACCCGCAGGTGTTCTGGGGCTTCATCGCGTCGATGTACGTCGGCAATGTGATGTTGCTGGCGTTGAACCTGCCGCTGGTGGGCCTGTTCGTGTCGGTGCTGCGAATCCCCTACGCCTACCTTTATCCAATGATCATCATGTTCTGCATTATCGGCGTTTACGAGGTCGGACATTCCATTGTCGACGTCTGGATCATGCTGGTCATGGGCGTTGTCGGGTACCTGCTGCGCAAATGCGACCTGGACCCCGCACCTCTGGTCCTCGGCCTCGTCATCGCGCCGACGCTGGAACTCTCGTTCCGGCAATCGCTGACCATGTCGAGTGGCGACTTCTCGATCTTCGTGCGCCGGCCGATCTCGGCCGTGCTGCTGGTGATCGCGGCGCTGCTGCTCGCGCACTCGGTGTCGACCCTCGTCACCCAACGCAAGGACTGGCGGCGCAAGCTGGCCGAGGCCGAGGCAAGTGATCAGAAAACATGAGACAAGGGGGCAAACCCATGGGTCTGACCCCAATTGACCCCGCGCCTCACTCCGACATGTAGATCGCCGAAAGCTGCAGGGCGATGTCGCGGAATGCGACCTGCAATTGCGCTACGTTGAGGGTGTCGTAGAAGTGCTGCAGATCCGTGCCGCAGGCCTTCAGGGTGGCTTCGGCAACCGTGCGTTCGTTGGCCGGCAGTTGATCGAGAGCGAAGCCGACCGTAAAGATCTCGATACCCTTCGCCTTCATGTTGGTGCAGATCTGCTTGGCGTAATTCGAGACCTCCTGCTGGTTCTGGCCTTTCCAGCCACGATACGTATTGTAGCCGCCGTCCGTCATCAGCACCGCCACCTTGCGCAGCAGCGGCGCGCCACTCGGCTGCATGGTTGTCAAGTCGCCGTAGGACCGCGGCACGCTGGCACCGCCGAAGACCGAGCCCCAGTTCGGCGAAAGCGTGTACCAGGACCAGGCGGTGCCGAGCGCACCAGCCGTCGCGCCGTAGGCGACGAGATCGTTGATGCGGTTCTTCAACGCCGACTTGTCCGACGACAACGGCAACATCTGGTTCTTCTCATCGACGTCAGCGCAGCTGCCATTCGGGTCGTAGTTCCAGTTGTCGGCCGGGTCGGAATTTTGCACACCCGTGCCGCTGCCTGGCGCCTGATCGGTGCTGTCCCAGCTCAAACTCATGCGATCGCCGCCGTGTGCATTGAGCCAACGATTCGCTCCGGGAACGTCATCGGTCGCGTCGAAGCCGCCGCCATTGTAGAAACGGTCCGTCACGCACGGCATGACCTTCCAGTTGTTCTGCATCTCGGTCGCATAGCGCAGACAAGCCCAGTTGCCGCCGTTCTCACTGCCGCCGCCGCCTGAGCTTTCCTTGCACATCTTGACCCAACCGCTCCAGGTGGCATCGAGGTTGCTCAGTGCCTTCATCATGGCGCCGCCTTGACCATCCTGACCGACGCGTACACGCGTCGAAAACGGGATCAACGAGACTTTCGATGTGAACGTGCTCTGATTTGACGACACCGCGATGTCGACGAGATCCTTCGCGGCAGCCTTCAGGCCATCCATCTTGGTGCCGCCGTTGCACGGGCCGACACCGTTGTCGCACATTGAACCGGTGACATCGAGCATCACGGCGATCTCGATGTGGCTACCACCCTTGCCGCCGACCGCAACCTTGGCCTTTGCCTTGGCACCGCCGACGACGTCGAGATCCGTGATACCGGAAATTGCGAGGAACGTCGTCGCGAGCTTCGCCTCGCCGGTTGCGACGATGGAAGCGCCGCTGTCCGAGATTGCGAAGCTCACTCCGTCCGAGAGAAGGGGGGCACGGTCCTTCACGTTCGCGGCGTAGACCTTCTGCGCGGCGGCAATGGCGAAATCCGGATCACCTGGATTGAGCTGCAGAGCACGGGCGCCGGCGAGGACGGCCGCATCCATCGCGGACGAGGTCGCTTTCCGCACGCCGTACCAACGGCCGGTATCGACGGCGATGCCGACACAGAGCATGACGACCGGCAGCGACAGTGCAATCAGCACGGCCATGGTGCCGCGCCTGTCACCGGCAAAGCTCTGAACTTTCCTAGATAGTAGGCAAGACATTGCACAATTTCCGACGTCGAAGCATCCGGCCTCGACTGGGGATCATGGCGATAATTGGTAAAAACTACGCGATCAAAGTAACTCAATGAATTACGAATTTTCTGGCGTTTTCGGCACGCAAGTACAGTCGGCCGATCAGAGGCGCGTGCCTGCCTTCAGCGGAAAGCCGCGCAGCAGTTCTGCCGCCGTCATCGGCTTCTTGCCAGCGCGCTGCACAATCATCAGACGGACGGCACCGTCACTGCAGGCAACCGTCAACGCGTCATCGAGAACCGTGCCAGGCTCAAGAACCGTACCAGCCGGCCCGCTGTCCGCAACCAGCTGCGAACAGACGATCTTGATGCGCTCGGCACGGCCCCCGACGGTTGCCTCGACGAAGGCGCCGGGGAACGGCGAGAGGCCACGGATGTGGTTGTGCACCTGGGCCGCCGGCCGCGCGAAGTCGACGCGGGCTTCGGCCTTCTCGATCTTGGCGGCATAGGTGACACCGTCCGCGGATTGCGGCGTGGGCGTCAGAGAACCACGCTCCAGGGCGGCGAGGGCGCGTAGCATCAAATCGGCTCCGCGGCGCGCCATATCGTCGTGCAATTCGCCCGCCGTCATGTCGGGGCCTATGCCCAAGCTCTCGCCGAGACAGACCGGCCCGGTGTCGAGGCCCTCGTCCATGCGCATCACCATGACGGCGGTGGTTGTGTCACCGGCCATGATCGCGCGCTGGATCGGGGCGGCGCCACGCCAGCGCGGCAAGGCGCTGCCGTGCAGATTGAGGCAGCCGTGCGCAGGTGCGTCGAGGATGGGCTTCGGCAGGATCAGGCCATAGGCGACGACGACGGCGACATCGGCTTTGAGCGCGGCGAATTTTTCCTGCTCGACGGCATCGCGCAGAGTGCGCGGCGTGTGCACCGGGATGCCGGCTGCTTCCGCGTAGACATGCACGGGTGACTTGCGCTCGGCCATGCCACGGCCGGCAATCTTCGGCGCGCGCGTATAGACGGCAGCGATCTCGTGGCCGGACGCGTGCAGCTCCGTCAACGTCGTCGACGCGAACTCGGGCGTGCCCATGAAGACGAGGCGCAGCATGGCGGTCTCCTATGCGGCCGGTGGCTGGGAACCGGCGTCAGAGCCTAGGCGATGCCGCCGCCCGATGCTCAGTCTTGCGACGGGGCCTGATGACCCCATTCACCGGCGACGGGTCGCGTCAGGCCGTTTCGCCCTTGGCGTTCTTGCGGAAGCGGCGCACGATCATGTCGCGCTTCAGGCGCGACAGGAAGTCGATGATCAACCGCCCCTCGAGATGGTCGACCTCGTGCTGGATGACGGTGGCGAGCAGGCCGCTGGCCGCCAGCTCCTGTTGCTTGCCCTCGCGGTCGAGGAAACGGACCGTCAGCGACGTCGGCCGTTCGATGTCCACTTTCACGTCCGGGAGTGAGAGGCAACCTTCCTCGTAGACGCGGGTCTCGTGGCCAAGTGTCAGGATCTCGGGATTGATCAGCACCATGGGCTGGCGCCGATCCTCCTCGACCGCCGCGTCCGCCACGATCAGCCGACGCGAAACGCCGACCTGCGGCGCGGCAAGGCCAACGCCGGGCGCCTCGTACATAGTCGCCAGCATATCGTCGGCAAGCCGGCGCAACTCAGCGTCGACGCGCTCGATCGGCAGCGCCTTTTTGCGCAGGATCGGATCGGGGATCATGATGATCGGAAGTATTGCCATGGCGGGTGAATTAAGGATCGGAGCGGGCTTGGTCAATGGTTTCGCGGCCTCGACCGCGGCCAAATTGACGCTCTGCGCCGCCCCGCGACGCCCCGTCCGTTGCCAGATCGACGCCCAGGGTCTATCGCCGATCGATGCGGGCGCTGTCGATCCTCCTCCTCTCTGATGGCCGACCAGGCCATTACCACCTGGCGGAAGGTGTCGCGGCAGCAATTGCGCGCCAGCGACCGGTCGAAGTCGTGCGCTTAACCGTGGCAAGGCGTCGGCTGCTGCCAGGTCGCCTGTTGACGGGGCTCCTTGGCATGGCGTCGGGACCGGGCCTCGTGCTGCGGGCCGGCTACAGTCTCGAGCGCCGCGACTTGCCGGCCAAGGCAGACCTCGTGCTCTCCGCCGGCGGCGAGACGATCGCCGTCAACGTCGCTGCGGCACGCCTGCTCGATGCCCACAACATCTTCTGCGGTACGCTGCGCCGGTTAGCGCCGGAAGCATTTTCGCTGGTCGTCTCATCGTACGCCCGGCACGCAACGTTGCCCCGCCATCTCGTGGCGTTGAAACCGAATGGCATCGATCCCGATACGCTTTTGCGACGGGGCGTGTTCGATCCGGTATCGGGAAGTGCGCCCGCCATTGCCGGACTGCTGATTGGCGGTGAGTCCGGTCTCTTCCATTACACGCAAGCCGAGTGGCGCCGCCTGATTGAATTCCTCGGCTCGAGCCATCGCCGCAACGGCATCCGCTGGGTGGTGTCGACCTCGCGCCGGAGCCCGGACTGGGTCGGCGACGCGATCGCCGCGCTGGCCCTGGAGCGTGACAGCCCGATCGCCGCGTTCATCGACTTCCGGACGGCCGGCCCCGGCACGCTGCCGAAGCTGTTCGGGGCGGTCGAAGCGATCCTGTGCACCGAGGACTCGAGCACGATGCTGTCGGAAGCCGTCTGCGCCCGGCTTCCGGTGGTCGGTGTGTCGCCGCAAGACCACGGCTTCAAGGACGACGAACGGGAATACCGCACCTTCATGCGCGACCAGGGCTGGTGCCGGTTCTTAGGGTTGGCAGCGCTGGAGCCGGATACGTTTATGGCAGCGCTGGCTGGCGTGCGGCCGTTGGCCGAGAACCACCTCGACCGGCTGGCCGGGCAGTTGGCTGAGCGGCTGCCAGAGTTGTTCCGGTGAGGCGGGCGCGGAATCGAGCAATGTTGGGTTAACCGGCCGAGGCATCTGGTGCGCCCAGAGCGCTGAACCCTGCGCAACCCAACGCCACGATCGTCAAGTTGTTGGGTGCAGGCGGAAATCGCGCCGTGACAGCCTTAAGACAGCAGCCGCCCTAATTGTACTGCGTCACAAGTTCCGGCGTCGAGCGTTCGTGGCGGTTGGTCTGGCACAGCATGGGCAGCGCGACAAGGTTGCGACGAGGCCGGCATTGAGCCGTAGGCGCATGGTTGCGATCGAATTGGGCACGTGTCGCTCAGGCCGGAGTGGGGGAGCCTCGGGGTCGGTAAC
>JANLQP010000324.1:0-6682 GCA_031367895.1 Hyphomicrobiales bacterium | reverse complement strand
CGCAGATCCTCGCGCGTGGTGCCGGTCTCGATCAGGAACCCGACCGCATCGTGCCGGGCGCGGATCGCCGCCACATCCGATAGCGGGCTCGCGAGCCGCGCTGCGAGTTCACGCGCGCCGGGGCCGGTCACCGTGCGATCGATGGCTGAGAGCAAACTGCCGTCACGCGCGCCCGATGTTGACCGCAGCAATTCGAGACTCGCACGCGTCGCCGCGTCGATGACGAGAATGTGGCCTTGACCCGTGCGGCGCGGTGGCCGGATCAGCGGCTTGGCCCCGAGCTGCGTCAGCGCCACGTACTTGAGCAATGCGCCCACCGCCGCCAGTTCGGGCCGGGAGAACGCGCCGAAGCTGCCGAGTTCCGCGACGCCGAGCTGCGCCTTCATCATGCGCTCGCCGGCGTTGCTGTCGAAATAAGCGCCGGCAACCGGCGTCAACGGTGCGCTCAAGGCTTTCGCTTGTGCTGAAATTGCCTGGTCACCCATCACCGCATCGGCGGCGAGGATTTCGCCCGGCGACAACCGCGCCAACTCACCAGCGAGATCCGCAGCCTGCACCTCGCCGATCTCGAACTCGCCGGTCGAGATATCCAACGACGCGAGCGCATATGTCGGCTGGCTGCCATCGCCCGGCGCGCGAAACAGCGCGGTCAGATAGTTCCGCGCCTTGGCGTCGAGCAGGCTGTCCTCGGTCAGCGTGCCGGGTGTGACGAGGCGCACGACGTCGCGGCGAACCACAGCCTTCGAGCCGCGCTTTCGTGCCTCCGCCGGATCCTCCAGCTGCTCGCAGACGGCGACGCGATAGCCCTTCCGGATCAGTCGCTGCAGGTATTCGTCAGCGCGATGGATCGGCACGCCGCACATCGGAATGTCGTCGCCGAGATGCTTGCCGCGCTTCGTCAGCACGATGCCGAGCGCGGCCGACGCAACCACGGCGTCCTCGAAAAACAGCTCGTAGAAGTCGCCCATCCGGTACCACAGGATGCAGTCCGGGTTGGCGGTCTTGATCTCGAGAAACTGCGCCATCGAAGGCGTCACGCCGGATGGCACGACAGCATCTGGCTTGCGCGCACCCTTGGCGCTCTTAACGAGGTTTTCGGTGGCCATGTCCGGCATTGCGTCGGCCTGCGCCACCGCTTGCGCAACCACGCTATCGCCGTCCGCATCTTCTGGCGGCGAGTCTGCTCGTGGTTTGCGCAGCTTTCGGGTCATCGATGGATGCGGCTCCAGGCTTCCTGGGTCTCATTTAACCCGAATAGCCCGGCCGCGCACCGGTGAGAACCGACAGTTGCGATTTGTGGTGGAATAAACGAACTACTTGATGAGCCCCGCCATGCGCGGCAGCGTCAGGCAAATTTCCGGGATGCAGATGATCAACGTCAGGCCGACGAACAGTGCGCACATGTAGGGCACATACGTGCGGAAATGCTGACCGACCGTGATATTCGCAAATTTCAGCGCCATCAGCAGGCCGACGCCCATCGGCGGCAGGAACAAGCCGATACCGACCGCCGCTGTCTGCACGATGTTGAAGTGGATCGGATTGATGCCCATCTTTTCGGCGATCGGGAATACCACCGGGATCAGCACGACCGCTGCCGGCAAACCCTCGAGGATCATGCCGAACATCATCGTGATGAACGCAGTACCGAACAGGAACAGCCACGGGTGCCCTTTCAGCGGCTCCAGCATCTCGCCGAGCAGCTTCGGCACACCCTGGATGCCGAGCAGATATTGGAAAATCGACGCGACCGCGAGCAGAAACACCACCGCCGCCGTCAGGATCGCGCTGTCGTAGGCGATCCGACCCATCTCAGGCCACGATACGTTGCGATAGTAGAGCTTGGCCGCGAGGAACGCGTATGCAGCGACGACGGCGCCGGCCTCGGTTGCAGTGATGACGCCGAAGAAGAAGCCGCCGAGGATGACGAACGGCACGACCAGCGGCACGGCAGCCTGCGACCCGGCACGGCCGATGCGGGCAAGGCTCGGGCGCGCGTCGACCGGCCAGTCGTACTTCCGCGCGCGAAAGTAAACGAGCACCATCAGGCAGATCATGATCACGAATGCCGGAACGAAACCGGCGAGAAACAGCGTCACGGCCGACGTGTTCGTCACCTGCGCGATGACGATCATGAAGATCGCCGGTGGCACCAGCATGCCCATTGCCGTGCCGGCCGCGATCAGCGAGGCGGAGTCTTCCTTCTTGTAGCCGGCCTTGGTCAGCGGCGGCATCAGCGAGGAGCCGAGTGCTGAAACCTCAGCCATCTTCGAACCGCAGATGTCCGAGAAGAAGTAGGCGACGACGATCACCGACATGCCGAGGCCGCCGCGCACCCAGCCGACCAGCGCGCGGGCGAACTCGACGAGCGCGTGGCTCATACCGCAGCGTTCCATCAACCCGCCGGCGAACACGAAGGCCGGGATCGCCAGCAGCACCCAGCTTTGCGAGCCCGAGACCAGTGCCGACGGCAGCTGCTGCATCGGATAGCCGCCGAGCCAAAGCCCCGCCACGCCTGCAACTGCCAGCGAGAACACGATCGGCATCGACAGCAGCAGCAGGATCACGAAGATGACGGCAACGGTGAGCAGCAGCATCGTTCGTCCTCAGTAGGGTGGAGCCAGTTCAGCGAAAATGGGCTCAGTGAACGGAGTCTGGATCGTGCGGCGGCGGGGCAATGATCATCGAGAGCGCATAGGCCGCGATCAGCAGTCCGCCGACGACCGCAGACGCGTAAAGCCATGCCAGGCTGATCTCCAGCCCCGCCGTCGTCAACGTCCAGTTGAGCTTGCACAGCGACACCGCGTACCAGGCGGCAAGCAGGCCGATGCCCGCAATCAGCACGTGATGCACGATCTCCAGCGCGCGCGGCATCCAAGCGGGCATCAGGGGCGTCAGGAAATGCAGCGTGAAATGCGACCGGCTGCGGATGCCGATGGCGGCGCCAATCAGCGTCAGCCAGGCGAGCGCCATCTCTCCGACTTCCTCGACCCAAGTGAACGGGACCGGATCCCAGTCCATATAGTTGGTGATGCCGCCGACGACGTAGCGGAGGATGACGCCAACCAGAAGATTGATGATCGCGAGCGCAATCAGCGCTGTTACGGCAAAGCGGGGAATCCGCTCCAGGAATTTCATTTGCCCCCCGGCATAAGGTAGCGGTCCCCGGCGCCTGCGGCCAGGGACCTGATTGTCAGCGCAAAACTGCGCGCTTACGCCTTGAAGTTGGCGATCTCGTCGAACAGTGCGCCAAACTGCTTTTGGTAGGTGGGCCAGACCTTTTCCTGTGCGATCTTGCGGAAGGCTTCGACGTTGCCCTGCACGACGGTCATGCCCTTCGGCTCCAACAGTTTCTTCGCGCTTTCCAGGTTGTCGACCGACTCGATCAGGCCGCGCACTCTGGTCTGCGCCTCGCGCGAGACGTCGAGCACGAGCTTCTTCTGCGCGTCATTGAGGCTGCTCCAGGTCTCAAGGTTCATTACCACGCAGGTCGGGCCGTAGTTGTGGTAGGTGAGCGAGCAGAACTTCGAGACCTCGTAGATCTTCAGCGCGTCGATGTTGGCGACCGGCAAGTCGCCGCCGTCGATGACGCCCTGCTTCGCCGCCGAGACGACTTCGCCCCAGGCCATCGGCACGGCGTTGCCGCCGAGGCCATTGATGGTGTCGGAGAATACTTTGGCGAGCTGCACGCGGATCTTCTTGCCGCGCAGGTCCTTCGGCTCGACGATGGCGGAGCCGTTGGTCCAGAAATGCCGGAAGCCGTAGTCGAAGAAGTAGAGCACCTTGAGTTTGTATTTCTCTTGGAACGTCTTATCGAGCGTGTCACCGATCTTGCCATTCATCATGGCGTAGGCTTGCGCGTAGTCCTTGACGAGGTAGGGCACCAGCAACGCGCCCATTTCCGGGAACACCGTCGCCGCTGCGCCAGCTGGGCTGCCGATTGCGACATTGCCAGTCTTCACGGCGTTCATGACCTCCATTTCCTTGGCCAGCAGCGTGCCGCCATGGAATTTGACCTCGATCTCTCCTTTGCTGCGCTCGGTGATCGTCTTTGCAAACAGCTCCATGGCGATGCCGCCGACGTCGGGCGCACCGAGGATGTTGGCAAAGTCGAGCTTCTTCGGGGTGGCCTGAGCGAACAGGGGGGCGCGGCCTGAGGCGAGGATCGCGGCCATGCCGGCTGTGCCGGTCAGAATGCGGCGGCGGCTGACGTTGCCGATCAGCGGCGTGCTGCTCTTGGGGCTGGTCATGGTGCGTTCCTCCTGGGCTCGTCTTCAAGCTGCGTGCGGGCCCACGTCGGAACCCGCAGCAACGAGTGTTACGAAACTATATTAGACACATTGTCCGGACCAAGTGCGACAAATCCGGTGGCCCGCTGACGGAGCTTCGGCATGTCACGGCAGCGCATCGCCGATCAGCCGCCCAAGCACGACGAGTTCAGGGCTCGTCTTGCGATAGGTACCGCCGATCGTCAGGAAATGCGTGCGCTCCGCCTCGTCGGGCATTGGGCGTGACGACGTCACCGGCGGCAGGGTCGCCAGCACGCCCGGGACAGCGGCATCGATGCGCGCACGGATAAGGTCGAATGCAGCCGTGGTTTCGGCGGCCGTCAGCCGCGGCACCAGCACCACCGAGAGATGCGCCAGCAACCCCGGCCAATGTGCGAGCATGCGGTAGAGGCCCGGCACGAACGGTTTCCCCTCCGAGAGCGAGGCGAACTGCATCAGCACGCCGCGCGCAGCCGCATCGAGCGCATCGGGTGCAACCATCGCCGGCGGCACCGGCAGCGCTGATGGCGGCGCCCACGTCGCGCCACTTGATGACCTGCCGCCGGGGGCTTGCCCCTCGAACAGCGCCTTCACCAGTCCCGCGAACATCATGTTGACCGGCGCCACGCGCACGAAGCCTTCGGCCACCTCGCGCACAGTCGACAGCGCCTTGTCGTCGACGCCCCACACGCACATCGCATCGCGCGATATGCGATTGAGCGGCGGCACGGCGAGATCGGCTCCGGCCCGCAAGCCTGCAGCCTGCGCCGCACCGCTGCGGAACGCTGGCCCGACCGCATCCCACGACCACTCGAGCACGCCCGGACGCGTCGCAAGATGCCGGTGGATGGCCGAGATGTACGGCACGCCCCACAGATGCCGGACCTCTTCGAAAATGCGCGCGATGTCGCCGGTCGCTTCCGTCTCGTTGATCTCGCGGAGCACGTTAAATACTCAAGTCCATCAGGTTGTAGTCACGGACACCGGCCTTCGCCGCCGCATCCCAGGCGAATGTCGCGCCAGCCTCGACGTGCGGCTTGTATGCGAACGGCGTCTCGTTCGGGAACCGCTGCCGCCGCGCGTCGATGCCGTAGCCGATCATGCGTGCCCGCTCGGCGATGCGTTCCGCGGTGTAGACGGTACGCGCGTTGTGCACGCCGCCGGCTTCGACGTTCAGCACGGAGCGGCGGCGATGGAATCCCATGTTCACTGTCACGCGCCAGTCCTTACTGGTGTTGGCGAACGAGCCGTGCACCGCCTGCCGGTTGGTGATCGCGACATCACCCGGCTTGCAGATGATCGGCACGGCATCCGGCAGCCGCTCGCTGCCAGCTTTCGCGACCCATGCCCTGATGTCGGCCTTGCCGGCCTTGTGCGAGCCAGGAACCACCCAGACGCCGTTGGCGGCGGTGCAACCGTAAAGCTGGCCCATCAGGTTGAAGCCGTGCGTGCCCTGGTCCCAGTCCGGCGCGTTCCAATGCGTGGTGCCGTCCTGGTGCCAGGCGACAGAGGCGCCAAGCCCCGGCTCCTTGATGAACAGCGCCTCGTTGAACGGCACGAAATCGTCGCCGTTGATCGAAGCCGCAACGCCGAGCAACCCGGGATGACCGTAAACGCGCAGGCACGCTTCGGAAAACTGCAGCGAGCCGAGGATCAGGTAGACAACTTCCTTCGGCGCGTTGGCGGCGGCTTTCGGCTCGAACATCTTCACCGGATGCCGGCCGTTCGCGAGTTCGGTGCCGCCGAATGGATCGCCGAGTGGCTTCGACCAGAACAGCGCCGGTGCCTTGCAGTCAGCCGACAGCGCCGGCCGGCCGTGCTTGTCGACAGCTGCGCCCTTCTCGGCCGGCAGGCGGTCGAGAATGTTTTTCAAGTCCGCCTCGATGTCGGCGAGTTCGTCGGCTTTCAGCACGCCCTCGAAGATGTAGAACCCGCAGCGCCAGTAGGCATCCATGATGTCCTGCGCCAACCGTCCGTTGCCATCGAAACGGATCGGCCCACGGTTGCTGAGCGCGAACGCCTTGCGCTCGCCCTCCGCCAGATAGGCCTGCATAGCCGCTTCCTCGGAGCCGTAGTTGACATTCGTGCTGCTTGCCGTCGCGACCATGATGTCCTCCGAAGCGCGCTGCGTTTTAGCGAGTAACTGTCCATACAGGTTCGGCCAGCCGGCCGAGTCCGTCAAGCAGGACGGGTCGGAAATGCTGAACCCCGGCCGTAGGTCGGAGCGAACCGGCCAAGTGCAGGGCGTTCGCGCACATCGGTCACTCCCGTGAGGTCCGACGACTTCGCCCCTCAATTAACGAATGTCGGACATCACCGGCGTTCCACCACGACCTGACCGTCTGCGCCATCTCACTCCGACGCCACGCATCACACCAACAAGGCCTTGCCGATCACCTGCCGGTCGACGACCA
>JANLQP010000187.1:0-2821 GCA_031367895.1 Hyphomicrobiales bacterium | reverse complement strand
TGTGCAGATTGTTTGACCTGTGCTTCGCCGCTGCCCGCGCCATCCGGCCGGCTCCCTGCAGGGGAGTCGGATGGCGCAAAGTAAAAGCGATACCGGCGCCTGGCTGGTCGATGACAGGTCGAACATTTTGCTCGCCGGTATCAGAGCACGAAGAAACCATCGCTCGCCAGTGCGGCAACGCTCGTGTCGGTCGGGATGTGCACGCCTTGCAGAACAGCCACGTCGACGAAGCCAATACCCAACTTCGCGGAGACGAGCGTGCCCGCGTCCGCGTTCGTCAGATGAATGACACTGTCAGCGTCCTGTACGGCGACCTTGCCCTTGAAGAAGTCATGCAGATCGATCAGGTCGTTGCCCTTGAAATCGGTGATGACGTCGACGCCCTGCTTTTCGCCGTTGAGCATCACGTCCTTCTTCATGAACACGAAAGTGTCGCGACCCTCGCCGCCGGTCAGGATGTCGGCGCCTGCCTTGCTGCGGATTACATCGTTGCCGTCGCCGCCGTCGATCACGTCGGCGCGGTCGCTGCCTGTGATTTTGTCGTCGAACTTCGAGCCGACCACTTTCTCGAAGCTCGCGAACGTAGTGTTGAACGCATCGCCGCTCGCGGTCCCCGTGGAGATGTTGATCTCGAGGCCGGTGGACGCCGCCGAGAAATCGAGCGTATCGAAACCGTCGCCACCGGTGTAGACGTCGTTGCCGGCGCTCGCCAGAACCGTGTCGTTACCGGAGCCGCCGTCGACGATGTCATTGCCTGCACCGCCATCGAGCACGTCATCGCCGGCGCCACCGGCGAGGTTGTCGCTGCCGTCGCCGCCGAGCAGCACGTCGTCGCCGGCCTCGCCGGTCAGCACGTCATCACCCTCGAGCCCGACGATGAGGTTGCTCGCAAGGTCGCCTGGCCTCGCGCCCGGGAGGGTCCATTCTCCTTGCAATATGTTGTCGTTGGCATCGCCGGTAACGGCGTTCGTAATTCCGCCCATCGCGTCGGCCAGAACTGCATTCGTCATGTGACTGCTCCCGATTTCGCCCTCACGACCGGCCCGATGGCTCTCCCACCATGTTAACCCGTGACGCGCCTACTCGATGTAATTTGCAGGAAATCTCGTCTCGAATTCGCCGTTCGATGTTATGACTGTAGCAATTGGATTTAAAGTCCAAGTGTAATGCCGCGCGACAATGTCGATCAAAATTTCCCGCAATTTTATCGAATATGCGATTCGAATAATCCTAAAAAAAACGGCCGCCGGTTTCCCGGCGGCCGCATTATTTCATTCCTGCTCGACGTATTAAGCGAGGATCATGCCGTGGTGCAACATGTCCTGCGCCGTGAGGCCGTGGACACCGTCGAGAACTGCGACATCGACGAAGGCGCCGCCGATCTTCGCCGAGATGGTCGTGCCGTCATTGCCGTCCGTGACATGCAGGACATCCGACAATGTCTTGTAGCTCTGGCCCTTCAGGAGCTCGTGCAAATCGAGCCTGTCGCCCTGCGCGAAGTCGGTCACGTGATCGACGCCGAGGGATTTGCCCTTGTCGTCGACCACATCCTTCTTCATCCACACGAACGTGTCGTTGCCGTCGCCACCGGTCAGCGTGTCAGAGCCGCCCATGCCGCGAAGCACGTCGTTGCCGTCACCACCGTTGAGCACGTCCGCCGATTTACTACCTTTCATGTAATCGTCGAACGACGAGCCGATCACCTTCTCGAAGCCGGAGACCGTGTCGTGACCCATGCCGTCGGCGGTATGCTTGGATAGGTCGATCTTCATTCCCTGTTTTGCAGCAGAGAAATCGATCGTGTCGAAGCCCGAGCCGCCGCTGTAGCTGTCATCACCTTCGCCAGCCATGACGGTGTCATTGCCGGAGTTGCCGAAGACGTTGTCATTGCCGGCGCCGTCCGACATGAAGTCGTCGCCCTTGCCGCCGAACATGGTGTCGTTGTCGGCTTCGCCGAACATCTTGTCGTCGCCGGCATTGCCGTACATCAGGTCGTTGCCGGCACCACCGTGCAACGTGTCGTTGTCGGCGTAGGTCGGGGCGTGATCGCGGACGACACCGTCCCATTTGCCGGCACCGAACATCATATCGTCGCCGCCATTGCCATAGAGCGTGTCATTACCGGCGTTGCCGGAAATGACGTCGTTGTTGCCAGTCGACAGCGAGACATTCAGGTCGGCCGTTGTCGACAGACCGCTGCCGTCGGTGGCGTTGGCCAAAACATGCAGGGTGAAGTCGCCAGCATCCGGGCCGGTCATCGTCACGCCCGGCAGATCGTCTGCCGTCAGCGTCCAGCTGCCGTCCTGGTTCTGTGCGCCGCCCGACAGCACGGCATCAGCGGGTACGCCCGTCAGCGTCAACCGGTAGTCATGCTCATTGGCAGCATTGATGAGCGCCGCGTCGATGTTGAGCGCCACCGTGAACGCACCGACACCGTCGCCGATGAGGGTATCGTCGCCACCATGGCCCGAGATCACGTCATTGCCCGCGCCACCGACGATCGTGTCGGCAGCATTCGCGCCAGCAAGAACTTCGTCGGTACCGGCATCCTTGACGTCGACCGTGTGCAGCACGATCGCCGGCGTAGTGTCGACAGAGACCGGTGGCAGCGGTCCGATCGGCGGATCGACCGGATCGCTGATCGGCGGGAACTCGTCGACGATGATGATCGGCGGCAGTTCGACGTGCGGCTGTTCGTCGTCGACCACTGGCGGGGCCTGCGGCAGCTCCACCGGCGGCAGCGCGTCGACAACCGGCGGCAGCGCGTCGACAACCGGCGGCAGCGCGTCGACAACCGGCGGCAGCGCGTCGACAACCGGCG
>JANLQP010000172.1:0-9507 GCA_031367895.1 Hyphomicrobiales bacterium | reverse complement strand
CTTAGCTCGTCGAGCATCTCGGTATGCGCGCGCTCGTCGTGCTGTGCGTAAACCGCTTTCTTCCACACGCGTTGCAGTGCGGGTTCGAATTCGACCAAGCCGAGCCGCGTGACGGCTTGTTCCCAGCCCCACCAGGTCATGTCGCCATCGTCGATCAAGTTGTCACGTTCGATGCGGGTCAGGAATTCCACCGTCTCGGCTCGCGCGATGCGGCCATCGAACGTGAGCCGCGCCAGCACATCGTACAGCGCCCATTTCACATCGGGCACCATGTCGGCGCGCTCGATCAAGTTGAACACGTCGCCGGGCGGGCGGTCCCAGACGGTCAACAGCAACCGTGTCAGGCCGGTCGTGATGTAGTCGGGAAACAGTCGGTTGAGGTCCTCGGCAGGCTGCCGGGCCAGCGCCAGCACTTGATCGAGCAGGCCGGGGTGCCGGGCGGCGGCAAGGATATGCAGGCCGTTGAACAGCAGCTCGTTGTCGCCGGGCAGCAGGTAGACACCGCGGCACAGCTTATCCGCCAGTGCGTAGATTGTTGGCGCCAGAGCATCGGCAAAAGGCACGCCTGCTGCAAGCGCCGCCTTGGGGATGGCGTCGGAGGTTCGGAGACCAGCGATGCAGTCGTCGAGTTTCATTGGCCAAGCATAGCTGCCTGCCATAGCGCAAGCGAGCATGCGAGCGACGCGATCCACAGGAGTTCGAAGGGCGTTCGATCCAGATATCCCTGATGCGGCTACTGTGTAAGCATCCGGCCAAGGCCGCCGGCAGCGCCGTCTGATCAGGTGGCAGCCTTGATCGCCGGGGCGGCTTCGCGAGCCGCCTTCCATTTCCATGGCAGCAGGTCGTCGAGGCGCTGCATCGGGTGATCGGCGATGCGGGCGCCGAGATGCTTGCGCTCGGCGGCGATTTGCAGCGTGGTCTCGGCCGAGGCCTTCATGAGCAGGCCGTAGATCACGGCCTTGTTCTGGTAGGCCACGTCGCGCAACTCGGCCGGCAGCGTGTAGACGACATGGAAGTAGCTCGCGGGCAGCAGATCGGCCTCGCGTGCTTCGAGCCACTTGCGCGAGGCCGCCCCTTGGCACCGGGGACAATGTCTATCGCGACAGCTGTTAAAAGCGATGACAGTGTGGCCGCAGGCGTCGTTCTCACAGCGCGCAACGTGCCCGCCGAGCGCCGCGGCCTGCTGTTCCCGGCGGTCAAGCGTGGCACGGCAATCGCAAAGCCTATGAGGCGCAACACCCCAGACCACCATATGGCCGCGACCGTTGCCGACCTCGGTATATCGGATGCGACTGTGCACGACCTCCGACGGACAATGGCGACGAACCTCGGTGCCATGGGCGTGCCGATGGAAATGATTGACCGCGTACAAGGCCGCGAGCGCCGCGGAGTCGGCTGGGTCTATAATCGGCACAGCTATGCGCCCGAAAAACGCCGCGCTCTAGAACTCTGGGAGATGCGCCTACTCGCCATCGTGACCGGCGCGCCGCTCCCCACCGAGCGCTGGTGACCTCTCCGCGATTCCGAACGCCACCGTCCACAACCTGCACCGCACAGTCGGCACCAACCTCGCCCGCCTCGGCTTATCGAAGGACATCCGAGCCCGGCTGCTCAACCACGTCGAGGGCGCCCGCAGCGTCACCGACGCCGGCTACAACCAGCGCGAGTTCTGGGCCGAGAAGCGTGCGGCGCTGGAACAATGGGAGACCGAGCTGCGGCGGATTGTTGGGTAGACCGGGTGGCGGATCGTGGCCGGGCCACTTACCTCCGGGAGTTGTCTCGCCTGACGAGCACGCGGTCACGTCGGCATTGCAGAGGAAGCTGCCGTTGACCCTCCCTTGTGCTCAGAGAACGGATCGGCGAAATGGTATGGCAGCTCGACTCCTGGCAGCGGAGCCTCGATTGGGCGAACGCCGAGTTTGGCCGAGCAGGCCAATCGTTCTCGAACGCCGGGCTCGTCGGATACCGACTGGGATCCCCTCGACGACAAGGGCCAGGAAGGTGGATGCTTATAAGCAGCTCCAGCCTGTGCTGCGCACGCCCATTAGGTCCGCGGACGGTAGCCGGTCGGCGGCCACACGATCAGCGCAATGAGGGGGTAGACGAGCAGGGAAGTCCAAAGGAACAGATTGAAGGCGTTGACGTAGCCGATGTTCGTGGCCTGGCGCGCAACCTCGCCTGAGATGCGTGCGAGTCCCGCCGTGCTCTCGGTACTCCAATCGCCCATCACACTTTGCAGCCTCAAGCGGTTGTTGAACGGATTGATCCACTGCACCAGCTCGCTATAGCTGATCTTCTGAGTGTGAAACACGACAATGACGCTGGCCGATATGTAGTAGCTGGAGGCAATGCTGCGCACGAAATGGAACAGCGTGGCTCCCTCGGCCGAACGACGCGGGTCAAGATTCGAGAATGTGACCAGCGTCATGGGCACCCAGAGCCAGCCGACGCCGAAACCCTGCAAACCCATGACCCAGGCGACCTCGGACAGCGACACGTTCATCTCAAATCGGGCCATCTCCAGTCCCGCATAAGTGTGCAGGCCGAAGCCAATGAGGAAGAGCAGCCGTGGGTTCCAGGAGTGGGCGAAAAAAATCATAATCAACATCGCGAGAATCGTCCCGGCGCCGCGCGCCGCAATCAGAGTTCCCACGGTGATTTCGGGGAGATTCCTGAGCTGTTGAAGCATGGCCGGAATGAGGACCATGGGCGTAACGAACAGCATGCCGAAAATGGCGGATATGCCGATGCCCAGTGCGAAATTGCGCTCGAGCAACAGGCGCGCGTCGATGAACGGGCGGTCCTTGGTCAGGCTGTGCATCAGGAAGATCCAGCCGAAGAGAACCGCCAGCGCGCACTCGACGATGATCTCCGTCGATCCGAACCACTCCGCACGCTCGCCACGGTCGAGCATGAGCTGAATGCAGGCGACGGCCGTCGACAGGCTGAGGAAGCCGATCCAATCGAGCTTGGGCCGCTTGTGGCGCGGCGGGTCCGGCCTGATCGACGTCAGTGTTCCCAAGAAGGCGACAAGAGCGATTGGAACCAGGATGAAGAAAACCCACCGCCATGAGATCAGCTCGCTGACATAGCCACCGATCAGCGGCGCGAGCGTGGGAGGGATACTCACGCCCATCGAATAGATCGAGAGCGCCGGTCCGCGTTTTGTCCCGGTGAACTCGTCGATGACGATTGATTGTGAGATCGGCGTCAGCGGCGAACCGAAGGCCGACTGCAGCACCCGCCAGAGCACCAGTTCGGCGAGCGAGGTGGCGAAGCCACACATTACGGTGGCGGCGATAAAGCCGGCGATTCCCCACATCATGGCGCGGCGACGCCCGAAGCGGCTCGCGATCCAGCCAGCGAGCGGGATGGTCACAGCCGTTGCGATCAAATTGGCGGTCACCACCCAAGAGATCTGATCCGGGCTCGCCGAAAGCGCGCCTTGAATCTGCGGCAGCGACACGTTGGCGATAGTGAGACTGGTGGCGTAGAGGGTCGTGACAAGTGTGCAAGTGATAAGAAGCCACACGGTTAGCCAGCCCCGGATGCGGTCATTGGGTCGTCACGTCACCATGGCCTGCCGCAACTCGGGAAGTCCACCGATCTCTTTCAAATTCCCTGAATCGCCACGCAGTGCCGAGAGGCGTTCCATCTCCGGGTCATTCGCGCGCCGCATCCACGAATTGATCGCCGCTGGGCAGAGAGAGCGGTCATCGGCCGCTCGATCAATCCTGTTCCAACGCCGACGGGAGAGGTGGGCCGCTGGCCCCCAACAAGCAGAGGTCAACTTGATTGAGGGAGAAGTCAGAGGCGGTACAGGCGAGGGACGCTCCACCTCGGTCGTTACGAGGCGGCCCTGTTCTTTGGACGACTTCCGGATTCGACGGCTTGTGCGTGGCCAAAAGATCAGGGCATCATAAGCGCAGTGGCCGATCATAGGACTTTTCAGGAAACTGGCACGGGAGACATTACTATGCCTGTCGAGACCTTACCGATTGCGGGCGCCTGCGGGGCCGAGATCCGCGGCGTCAACGTGGCCCAGATGGACGATCAGACCTTCGCCGAGGTCCGTCGTGCGCTGCTCGATCACGGCGTCATCTATTTCCGCAGTCAGGAACTCACGCCCGACCAGCAGGTCGCATTCGCCAGGCGCTGGGGCGACATCCACGCGCATCCCTATCTTCGGACCTTGCCCGACCACCCAGAGATCATCGAGATCGTCAAGGAGCCAGAAGACAAGGCGGGCTTCGGCGATTCCTGGCACACTGACCAGATCTTCACGCCGACGCCAGCCATGGCGACCATGCTCTATGCCAAGGTGGTGCCACTGGCCGGCGGCGACACGATGTTCTCGAGTCTTAGGCACGCCTACGAGGCGCTGTCGCCCGGCATGCAGAGGCTCTTGCACGGCCTCAGGACCTACAATCTCTATGACAAGGCCAAGCCGCGCTCCGGCAAGATGGCGGCCAAGGTTGCGGACAAGGAGCGGCCGGCCGAGCCTGCCATCCATCCGCTGATCCGTAAGCACCCCGAGACAGGCGAGCCGGTGCTCTACATCAACGACCTCAATACCACGCGGCACTTCGACGGCCTCTCCGAGGAGGAGAGCCGGCCACTGCTTGAGTTCCTACTGGCGCACGCAACCAGGCCCGAGTTCACCTGCCGTGTCAGATGGGAGCCGGGCACGCTCGGCATGTGGGACAACCGCTCGATGCTGCACAAGGCGCTCAACGACTATTATGGCCACCGGCGTGTGATGCACCGCATCACCATCAAGGGCGAGAAGACCTACGGCATCGGCGAGCTACCACGCGCGGCGGCTGCGGAGTAGAAACGGACCGAGTAGATAAGGGTTTACCGCTTTTGCGCCCAACGGCCTACTGCTGCGCTGGGCGTTTGTCTCGGCGCGAACGGCCGACAACGGAGCTGACGCCGTCGGCCGTGACATTGGTGCTGCGGCGCCTCTCGAGTGGCCCACACTTGGTACTGAACGGGCGGTTGACCGAGGTCGACGGTGCCGTCCAGTGACAGGCGGCGCTGGGCCATGCCAGGATGGATCGGCAATTGGGAGTCTGCGATGACTGAATTCAAAACCTATCCTGAAGGCACGCCGTTCACGGGCTCGATTGGGCGCACGGCCAGCTCCTCCGAGCCGGCGTGGCCCGTGGCTCCAAAGCCCCGCGCCGGCGACCCCAACTCGCTAACGCCGGTTGAGGTTGAAATTATCACCCATGACGGGGCACGGCACCGGGCCGCGCTCGCGACCGTACTCGGCAATCCCACGAAACCGCTGACGCCCGAGGCGCATCTGGCCAAGCTGCGGGGCAACGCGGCGGCAGCGCTCAAGCCGCTCACCCCGGTAGCCATGCAGCACTTGATCGCCATGATCGACCGGCTGGAGACACTGCCAGACGTCACCGAGCTTGCCGAGGTTCTGGCGTGAGTGATGCTCCCTTCCGGGTTCATCTCTTCGCTGCGTCATGCGCGTGGGCTCGGCCGTACGAATGCCGTCACGCTCGCGACCACGGCTGCCTCGACTATCACGCCGGAGACGTGGTGATCGCGACCTACCCGACGTCGGGCACGGTCAGCATCGATCAGGCGCGAAAGCCCGAAAAGTCCCCTCTCAGTGTAGATGTGGCGTAGCGCACTCATGTAAAACGGCGGCGTGATCGTGATCGGGTGCCGCAGCGGCCGGCCGATGTTCGAGCCGACGAATACTGCAGGGTGCCTTGAACCCACCCTGCAGTTCCTCAAAGTTGCGGTCGAGCCACTACCAAAGCAACGGCGGTTCAAGTCATCAACGCGATTTGCTGCTTCAGATCGTGAATGTCCCATTTCGTAAATGGCGGGTAGCCGCCGCGCACGCGATACCGCTCGGCGATTTCCATCGACCGAAACGTGTAGCGGAAGTCACCCATCTTCTTGGACCAGCCGCGGATGAACTCCCCGCGACCGACGCCAACAATCTGACCGAACTCGATTTCGTCACCGAACCAATCGACACCGTCCGTTCGCCAAATGAAGAATTCGCGGAACCGACTTCCGACTACTCTGATCGCGACCCGATCCAACCCAAATCCGGCCAACGTGTCCTCGTCTGATCGCTGGAGGAGCATACCCAGCATGAACCCAACCGCAGCCGTGTCACGTTCCTGACCGACTTCTCTTAAAAACACGTCGACAACTTCTCGAAGCACGCGTTTTTGTTCGCTTTCGAGCTCCACTGTGGTTCGGACGAATGAAGTCTTCTGTTGGATTTCTTCCAGAAACTCCTCGCTCAACCCGTAAGGCTTCACGTGCCATCTCTCTGCTGGGAGATCTCTCGCTTGAAGCTTGGACAAAATGTCTTCCTTTCCATTGAGTGTGTGCGGCAGGGCTGTTGCCCTTACCATGGAGGCGACTTCGGAACGCTCAGCAACTTGCTACTCATGTCAGTGATTTACGCATCGAACGCCACGCTTCCGCCAACACCGAACCAGCTTTGACCTGTGCGAATCCACTCAACCGCCGCGGCAACCTAGTTAGCGGTGGGCTGTCGGTTCTTTTATCATTGATCTGGTTCGGCAAAGTATTACCCGAACAGCCCATTTACAGTTCGAAACCGCGCATGTTGTTTACACAGAACAAACACTCGCGCATCGCGGCGCATTGCTGAGATTTGTGCCATCCAGCCAAAGCGGGATGCAGCGAATCGTCGGATCGGGCGAGAACGTAGAGAGACGTGCGCTTCGCCTTTGTCGTTCACTGCGTTATGCTGCTGTCGTCTTTATCGTGCACGGACAACCATCACCAGTGCGGCGACCAAAATCTATTTCTACGCCGAGTAACCTCAATGCAGGTTGCAACCTACGGAGCGAATTGCCGACGGCCTTTTCTGTTTTTGGCCAATCCGAGCTCTTCCTCGTTCCCGGCATTTGTTGCCAGCGCTTTCGCAGTTCGTCGCCCACGGCGCCGACGGTCCCCGTGAGCGGCGCCTTGTTTTTGGAGAAACGTGAGCGGATGGCGGCACCAACGGGATCGCCATCGAGCGCTTGTTCAATGCCAGCTTTGCGAACCAGGGCATACTCTTTCAGGAACCATCCGGGTTCGCGCTTGAGCGAACGTGCAACCGCCTCGCCAAGCAGGGCGAAGTCCGCCATGCGCGGCAATTCCAGGCCCTTTTCCTTCTGCACCTTCGGTAGTTCCTTGAGCGCGAGGTGGAAACGGGTGAGGATTGCGCCAAACACCTTCGGCTTCAACTCGTCAAAGCGCTGATGCAGCGCCGTCCCCGATTTGCGGTTTTCGGCCTCAACTTCGGGCAGTTCGATGCAAATGAAGCGGTCCAGAAGGTCCGGCCGCGTCACGACATTATTGATGCCATTGAGCACGATGGGGTTCTTGACGATGATCTCGTATTCGTCGCCGTTCGAGTGCAGCTTCCGCGTCGTGAACTCGCCACCCGTCAACACCGTGCATAGGGCGTCCTGCATTTCCGCGCCCAACTCGCTCAGATTCTCGTAGCTGAGCAATAACCCATTGTGGGCCGCGATGAATATATCCTCGCGGCCCTTTGGTCGGGAACGCAGGTTCGAGCCCATCTGGTCGATCAGCTGTTTGAGAATTCGTTGCGTTGACGACTTCGCGGCGCCTTGCACCCCGAACAGCGCAAGACCAACATCATCCGTTTCGGGTCGCAAGCATTCGATGGTCCAGGCGAGCAGCACGATGCGGTATTTTTCCGGGACATTGATCACTTCAAGCAATTGCTTGAACGTCCCGCCCAGCTTGGGTTCGGGCAACTCGTTCATCGAAGCCGTCCTGGTGAACCACACTGGCGATTGCTTGACGAGCCGCCAGCCGGTTTCATCAATTTCGACAACGCGCCAGCGTGCATCGCACAAATCGACGTAGTATTTTCCATTATACTTGGCTCGCCTCAGATGCACGGTTTGCACCTTTCCCTCGGCCCGCGCGTGAGCCGTCAACGTGGCGATGGCTTCATCGAGCGCACTTGCAGCAACGCCCGATTTGGTCAATTTGTAGAATTCGCCGGTCAGCCATTTTTTGAAAAATTTGGATTCCACCGAATAAACTTCGCAATGGTCACCGACTTTTATTTTCGCGTAAGCGGCTCCTTGCTTCGTTTGGGCAAACTCGCTTTTGGCACGGGCGATGGCAACAAGGCGGTCTGCCTTGCTGCGGCTGCTACTGCTTCCTTCATCGACTGACATTGTCGTCGCTCTCCAGATGTGTTGGCGTGATCGAATACGCATGTGATTTACCGCGATGCACTTAGTGCACTTCGTGTGCTTGGACGGCTACCGATACTGGTGCACTTGGTGCACTTGGTGCACTTCACACGGCGGGTAGCCGCTGACGATTGCGGCGTAGTGCCTGGTCAAAACGCAGTTCACCTTTTTCCCAAGCGGGTCCACGCGCCGATGGCACCTTCGGTGCGGTTTGGCGCATCTACAAGCCAATTTGAGCAATCTAGCCCTGTGAGTAAATTTGCCCATTTGGCGACATCGGACATCACCCATTTCCCCGTTTACCCGGCTTTGCCCTGTAGCGAAGCTACCGGTCGAAGCCAATCTAACGCTTTCCGTCACTTGGTCCCGTTTCGCCCATCGGGCAACATGCAGCCAACCCACTTACCTTGAGACCGCCTGCTCCACTCATTTCCAGATACCCGACTTCGCAACTGGCACCGTTTCGCCGTTCGGCCGCGACGCTCAATTCGACCGATTTAGCCGGTGAGCGATAGCGTAACCTCAGGCTTGGTTTGGTTCGTTTGAGCAGTTTGGCCATTTTGCGAGTTCGTGCCGTTCGCGACATTTGCCAATTCCAGGACTCGCACAAGTTTTCCTGAATTCCAAAAAGAACCCACTGCCCCCATTTCCAGATATTCCCCAGCGGTCTCCGATTTCCGAACTTCCCAACTTCCGAATTACGGGGTTTGCCCACTGTAACGCTTGAGAACCAGCTCACCGTTTCCGTCATTCACGACTTCCACCCCGTGAAGGAATAGCCGCCCCCATGGCCCCAGCAAATGAAGCATCGTAGCCAGCTGGACCTTTTCCTCAATTGTGAGCGGCTTGTCCCTGGTGTCCTGCCGGACCTTTTCCCCATTTTCCCCCTCGTGGGCCGGGACCGTAAATCGGCGGGTAAACTGAGGTTTCATAGCGTAAGCCAGCCCAGCCGGGTGCCCGTCGTAGGGCTGCGGGCTGACTTGAACCGGGACCTTGGTCACCTTCGTCGCTGGGAACAGCTGCTTCAGTCGTGGCTTGGCGTGGTGGGCCGCGGCGAACGGGGCGAAGGCGTAGAGGTGGAATTGGAAGAAGGGGCGGAAACTGCCGTTCTGTTGGATTGCCCTGGGGTGGCCTTTGTAGATGTTGAGGCTGACGTCGATGCCGCCGAATGCCCAGGAAAGGCCCACCTGATCAAACGCGCCGTGAAATTCCTGGGTGACTTTCCGCAGCTGCCGCCCCATGTGCACCAAGTCGTCGCCGCCCCTTATTCTGA
>JANLQP010000164.1:0-18377 GCA_031367895.1 Hyphomicrobiales bacterium | reverse complement strand
GCGAAGAAGCAGGCGTCGCCTTCTTTCAGTCCTAACTTCACTCGGATTTCATCGGCTTTCAGTATTCCAAGGTTTTTTGCAATTGGGCCTGCACCTGCGGGACGTCCGTCGCCAAAGCCAGACCCATCCTCGCCAGGGCTGCCATATGCACCGCCCCGCCACATGATGTAGCCGAGGCCCGGCTGGCCTTCCTTCTGCGCCCAGCCGTTCATGCGGTCGCAGAACGCGCGAGACCCGCCCTTCGGCGCCGGGATCGCCCAGACCCGGACTTTAGGGTCCTTCGCGATCATACCGGCAAACACCTTGAATCCGGAGCCGCGGAAATGCTCGGTCACATCCTGCATCTCGATCGGGTTGCGCAAGTCCGGCTTGTCCGAGCCGTACTTCTGGATCGCGGTGTCGTAGGGGATGCGCTGCCAGCCTTTGTCGACCTTCATCGCCTTGCCGGTAGCAGATGCGAATTCCTCGAACACGGCGGTGACCACCGGTTCCATCGTCGTGAACACATCCTCCTGCTCGACGAAGCTCATCTCGACGTCGAGCTGATAGAATTCGCCGGGCAGCCGGTCGGCGCGCGGATCTTCGTCGCGGAAACAAGGCGCGATCTGGAAGTAGCGATCGAAGCCGGAGATCATCAGCAGTTGCTTGTACTGCTGCGGCGCCTGCGGCAGCGCATAAAACTTGCCGGCGTGAATGCGCGAGGGAACGAGGAAGTCGCGCGCGCCCTCCGGCGAGGATGCGGTCAGGATCGGCGTCGGAAACTCGTTGAAGCCGACGGCATGCATGCGCGCGCGAATCGACCTGGTGATTGCCAAGCGCTGCATGATGATTTTGTGCAGCTTCTCACGGCGCAGATCCAAGAACCGATACGTGAGCCGCAGGTCTTCCGGATAGTCGGGCTCGCCGAACACCGGAACCGGCAGCTCCTTGGCTTCCGACAACACCTCGATCTCGCCAGCGAACAGTTCCACCTCGCCGGTCGGCAAGTCGGCATTGACGGTTCCGTCCGGCCGCACGCGAACCTTGCCGTCGACGCGGATCACCCACTCCGAGCGCACTTTTTCTGCGAGTTTGAACGCGCCGCTGTCGGGGTCCGCTACCACTTGGGTGATGCCGTAATGGTCGCGCAAATCGATGAACAGCAGCCCGCCGTGATCGCGCACGCGGTGCACCCAGCCCGAAAGGCGCGCGATGCCGCCGACGTCATTCGTCCGGAGCGCGCCGCAGGTGTGCGAACGGTAGCGATGCAGTTTGGCCTCGGCCATGGCGATGTGCCCTACTGGAGATTGCTTAGAATTTGGCCGGAACAGCGCATCCCACCTCGCATTTGTCAAGGTACGGGACGAGTTGCCTGCAACTGCGCAATGTCCCTATCATGTGCCCTGTTGCCCGAAGCCCAGGAGAGTCCCCGATGCGTAACACCAGGATCGAAGTCCGCCCGATCGCCGGAACCATCGGCGCGGAGATCCACGGCGTCGATATCTCGAAAGACCTCGACAAGGAAACCGTGGCCGATATCCGCCAGGCCCTCCTCGATCATTGCGTCATCTTCTTCCGTGACCAGACGATCGACATTCCTCAGCACAAGGCGTTCGCGAAGAAGTTCGGCGAGATCTTCATCCACCCGAACTACAAGGGCACGCAGGCCGATCCCGAGATCGTGCAGATCCGCCGCGAGCCCGGTGACAAGAAGATCGTCGGCGAGGAATGGCACACCGACACCACCATGTCGGCCGTACCGCCGATGGGCGCCGTTCTCTACGCGCTGGAGGTTCCACCCTTCGGCGGTGACACCCTGTTCGCCAACCAGTATCAGGCCTACGAGGCGCTATCGGACGGTATGAAGAGGCTGCTGGCACCGTTGAAGGCCTACCACAGCGACCGCAAGGTGGCCGGCCCGCAAGCCAACATGAACGCCGGCCGCTCGACGAAGGTGCGCGAGGATGCCGACTGGCGCGAGACGGTGTCGCTGCACCCGGTCGTCGTCACGCATCCGGAAACCGGCCGCAAATTGCTCTACGTCAACCACTCGTATACCACCGGCTTCGAGGGCATGACCGAAGCCGAGAGCAAACCACTGCTCGATTTCCTGTTGGAGCACGGCCACCGTCCCGAGTTCACCTGCCGCTTCCGCTGGGAAAAGGGCTCGGTCACGTTCTGGGACAATCGTGTCTGCAAGCATCTGGCGATCCACGACGCCGGCCCCTACCGCCGCGAGATGCGCCGCATCCAGATCTGCGGCACGAAGCCGGTCTGAGTTTGCCAATGCGTGCTGACACGCGCAATTCGGGTGAACAAACACACTCCGTTCACCCGACAATTGTATCTTGGTGCAAGGTCGCGTGGTTGTCTGAACGAATTGCAACAGATTGCGCACGCGACGCCATTTCAGTGGAGCGTTCGCGTGTCATCGCAAACCAATTTGCAAGCAAACGATAGCGAGTTCCGCCATTTGGCGATTGCAGCGCGGTCCGTGGCATCGTCGCTGTCGCAATCACAAGACCAGACGGCCGGCGTGACCCGATCACGGTTGCGCCGCCCCGCAATCATCACCGGTCATGGGTTGCAACGCGCCGCCAAGTTGGTGCTGCCGGGTAAATCCACAACGCCGAAGCCGCAGGGCCAGGGCGCCCATCTCTGGGGCCTTCTTTGCGCACTGTCGCTGTGCACGCTCGTCACCATCGCCGCGTCGCAGGTGAAAAACACGCTGCAACTGCAACTGCTGAGCCCGATGATCCTGGCGTTCATCCTCGGCGCCATGATCGCGCCGATGCTGCCAACCGCTGGTGCGTTGCCGCAGAACACGGCCAAGCTCGGCAAACTGCTGCTCCGTGCGGGCATCGTGCTGCTCGGTGCGCGGATCTCATGGTCTGCCCTCGTCGGCGTCGGAACGTCGGGCGCGGTCATCGCCGTCGCCGCAACCGGCCTGACGATGCTGTTTACAGTTGCCGTTGGCCGCCTGCTTGCTGTCGAGCGCGGCCTCACGCTGTTGATCGCAACCGGCACGTCCATCTGCGGCGCGTCGGCAATTGCGGCAGCCAGCGAATGCACGCGCGCGAAACGCGAGGACACCGGCTACGCGCTCGTCTGCATCACCGTGTTCGGCACGCTGTCGATGCTGCTGTATCCCACGCTGCAGAAGGTGCTCCTGCTGTCGCCGGCCGCCTACGGCACCTGGACCGGCGCATCGCTGCACGAGATGGCGCAGGTCGTCGGCGCGGCCTTCGCCGTCGGCCAGGAGGCGGGCGAGATCGCCACGCTCGAGAAGCTGGCGCGTGTGCTGCTGCTCGGACCCGTGCTGATCGCGCTGGCGCTGTGGCTCAGCCGCAAGTCCGACGACGGCAAGGGCAAGCCAATGACGCTTGCGACGGCCCTGCCGTCCTACGTCGTGGCGTTCCTCGGCCTCGCGGTGCTGAACTCGGCCGGCCTGCTGCCGGCAATCGTTTCCCAAGCCGCCCAGGTTGTAGCACCGTGGCTGCTCGCTGCGGGCCTCGCCGCGATTGGTTTGCAGACCCGAATCGGTACGATCCTGGCGAAAGGCTGGCGCCCGCTCGCCCTCGGCGGCCTCGCCACGCTTTTCATCAGCGTCATGACCTTGGCCCTGACGCGGCTGCTGGTAGGTTGATCGTCTGCTGAGGCTTGGTATTGTTCGACGCACCAGGAGACGCGCAACAGGGTGGGGCACCGATGCTACATCGGCGCCCCAAACATCAATCGAGCGATCCAGAGTGTGACTCTGCTGGTCCGCGAATTACTTCTTTTTGCCGCCTGGCTTCGGTGCCACCATGCCCGCGCGCTCCGCGAAGGGCGAGGCTTGCGTTTTCGGCGCCTTCTTGTCGGCTTTGGGTTTGCGCAACTCGCGGTTGCCCTTGTTTTGGCTCTTGGCCATGTCGGTTCTCCATTAATTGCTGGCTCGTGTGCCGTGTGCACCGCGCCCGGTCGCAGTCGTTACGTTGCGAGCGTCAGGTCTTGTCGGCGACGATCAGCTCGGCGCAGGCACGTGCCATGGTTGTATCGGTCGTCGTCGTGCCCGGCATCTTGGCCCAGCCACCCTTTTCGACGAAATCACCGAGCTGCCAGGAACTGACCTTCTTCAACTCGATCAGCTGAGCTGCAGGGTCCTTACCGCGCTTGAAGTTGTCGAGGCAAATCGGCGCCAACGCCGCGACCACGGCCTTCGACATGTTTTGCTTGGACATCGCTTCTGCTGAACTCGCCGTCATCCAGCCACCCCAGGTGAAACCGAGGATGGCAACCGCAATGGCGCCGCCGGCGGCACTCATCAACATCGGTTGTAGGTTGCTTGGAAGTTCCATGGTGCTGTTTTTCCTGGCACGGTATTGTTGAGGGAGGCAGATCGGTGATCGCTGCTCGCACGTTTGCGAGCCGGATCGCTGCAACGCCTTACGCGACTGCTTGCCGCAAACTGAGGGTGGCTGCCCAAATGTTCCAGCCATTCCGTCATTGTAGGACGTTTCCGCTTGCGCTTTACTGATCTGAAGCAGCCTCAAACCGGATTGCGGCGGCCGGCCGGCGTTGTCCCGGCATCATTTTGCTCTTGAAAGCCCGCCAGCGCCTTCAACTGGGCCATGTCGAGAATCACGACCTTGCGCCCCTTGAGCGTCAACAACTGGCGCTCACGCAGTTGCCGCAAGACGCGGTTGACGTGGATGGCACTGAGACCGAGCGCATCGGCCAGCACATATTGATTGAGCGGACAGACGAAGTCCGTGTCGGTCGCGAGGCCGACAAGGCGCAAGCGCTCGCTCAATTCGAGGAAGAAATGCGCCGTCCGCTCAATGGCGCTGCGACGTCCGATGTTGACGAGATGCTCGACAACCATCGCTTCGTCCCGTGATGCCGCCCACAGAATCGCGGTGCCCAGGCGTGGAAAGGCATTGAAAACCTGCATCATGCGGGGGCCATCGACACTGCTGACGATCACATCGGTCAATGCCGAGAAGGAGTGATCCGACGTGCGCAAGAGCACACTGCGCAAGCCGATGCAGTCTCCGGGCAATGGGAACGTGATGATCTGCCGGCCGCCGTCGGGCAGCAGCTTGAAGCTGCAGGCCCATCCCGATTGCAAGATGTAGGCAACGTGATTTTTTTGCCCCTCATGCACGATTTCCTGGCCCGCCGTCAGGCGTATCGGGGTCGATTGCAGCTCGGCAAGGACCGCGATCTCGCCGGTGGTCAGCTGCATGAAGGTGCTGAGCTTGCGCGCCAGAAGATCTCGATCATGCGGCATCGGCTTTATCTCACGGGGAACGTCTGGTGACCGTTACAAGCAAGCGAGCTGTCGATGCCACTATCCCAGGTTAGCTCGGCCGCAGCCTCGGGGCGATACGGTGAGCTTTGATCGCGGAAAACCCGATGGTCGCGGAGTGAATAGCACGCTATGGCGAAATCAACCGACACAAACGGCGAAGCGGCCGGCTTGGCTGCCTTGGCAATCTGCGAATCGTTGCTGCTGGCTCTGACGGAACTGAAGGTTATCGACGATCACGAAAAGCGCGGCGTCCTCGAAGATGCGGCCGCAACGCATCACGGGGCAGCTGCGATCTCGACGGATATCACCGTCCATCAGCACGCAGCAGCCCTGATCCAGCGCATGATTTCCGGATCGAACGGTGTGCCACGCGCATAACGCGTGCAATGCGCTGCACCCAGGACCAGCTTGCGGTCTGGAAAGCGGTGCTGAAGTTGGCTGGTGTCGAGCCGCAATTCGGCTCGCGACGCCCCTACGCCCCCTATACGGTCGGCCCGCCCTCCATACCGAAGCGGTCCTTGATGCGCTTGAACAGCCGGTCGCGGACAGCGCGGTAGGCATCGAGGGTCTGCTCTCGAGAGCCCTGTCCCATCATCATCGAAGCGTCGAACGTCGGCCAGTACTCGACGTCGACCGCCATGGTGCGCGTCAGCTCCAGAGCCTGATGATGTGCCTCCGGCGACAACGAGACGATGAGGTCGAACGAGGTGTCGTCGAGCTCGCTGAGTTTGACGGGGGCGTGGCCTGAGATGTCGATGCCGATTTCGTCCATCACGGCGACCGCGAACGGGTCCGGCTCGCCCGCTCGTACACCTGCCGACTGCACATAGACTCGCCGCCCCGCGAGGTGCTGCAGGATTGCCGCCGCCATCGGCGAGCGCACGGCATTGAGCGTGCACGCGAACAGGACCGATCCCGGCATCTCGAACGTGTGCGAGGACGCGCGGCTGCTGCTGGGCAGCCGAAGCGCATCCAACGATCCGCTCCCGCCTGGAGTGCCCGATGCCGCCATCCCCTCAGCCCTTCCAATGCAACGCGCAGATCAGCGTGAAGAGCCGCCGCGCTGTATTGTGGTCGACGGCGATCTTCCCCTTGAGCCGTTCGGCGAGCTGCCGGCCGCCGTCATCATGCAGCGCACGACGGCCCATATCGATCGTCTGGATACGCGATGGCGGCGCGGTCCGGATCGCCTGATAATATGTGTCGCAAACCAGAAAGTAGTCCTTGATCGTCCGTCGCATCGTCGTCATGGAAATGACGACGGAAAACGTGCCCGGCGCATCCGGCATGCCGACCGTGAACATCAACCGGTCTTCGACGATTGACAGCTTCAGCGTGTATGGCCCGTCGTCCCGCCCATCGAGCGCGAAGTGGTTGCCATCGAGAATGTCGTAGATCGCGACCTCGCGCTCGTGCGTCACATTCGGATTGCCACGGCTGATCGATTTCTCGTCGAGCGTGATCTGGACGAGGCGTGTCCGCGGCAGCGGTGCGCCGCCCGGATCTTGTCCGCCCTGATCCGTGGCGGTCATTTGCCCTGGTCCTTGCCGCCGAAGCGGATTGCCACCGAGCGCCGATGCGCTTCCAGGCCCTCGACGCGCGCCAGTGTCATCGCTGTCGGGCCGAGCTGTTCGAGCGCGCGCTTGTCGAGTTTCAGGATCGACGTGCGCTTCATGAAATCGAGTACGCCGAGGCCGGACGAGAACTTGGCGCTACGCGCGGTCGGCAGAACGTGGTTGGAGCCGCCGACATAATCGCCGATCACCTCAGGCGTATGCGCGCCGAGGAAGATGGCTCCGGCATTGCGGATTCGTAGCGACAGACCTTCGGCGTCCCGCGTCGCGATCTCGACGTGTTCGGCGGCCAGCCGGTCGGCCAGCGCTGGCGACTCGTCAAGCGAGCGTAGCACGATGATGGCGCCGAGCTTCGCCCAACTCTCGCGCGCGATCGCCTGGCGTGGCAGCACCTGCAACTGCTGCTCGACTTCGCGCGCCACGGCGTCGGCAAGCGTTGCGTCATCCGTCATCAGGATCGATTGTGCTGCCGTGTCGTGCTCAGCCTGCGCCAGCAGATCGGCCGCGAGCCACGCCGGATCGTTGTCCTTGTCGGCGATCACCAGCACCTCGGACGGACCGGCAATCGAATCGATGCCGACAGTGCCGTAGACCTGCCGTTTCGCCGCCGCCACGTAGGCGTTGCCGGGCCCGACGATCTTGACGACGGGCGGGATCGTCGCCGTGCCGTAGGCCAGTGCCGCGATCGCTTGCGCGCCGCCGATCCGGTAGATTTCCTCGACGCCCGCAAGATGCGCCGCCACCAGCACCAGCGGGTTGAGCCGGCCGCCGGGCGACGGCACCACCATGACGACGCGCGGCACGCCCGCGACCCGCGCCGGCACCGCATTCATCAGTACGGAACTCGGATAGGACGCGGTTCCACCCGGCACGTACAACCCGACGGATTCGACCGCCGTCCAGCGGTGGCCGAGCTCGGTTCCAGTCGCATCGCAATAGCGGTCGTCGGCCGGAACCTGGCGTTTGTGATGCGAGGCGATCCGGTCGCGAGCCAGCTCCAACGCCGCCGATGTCGCCTTGTCGGCGCCCTTCACGGCGGCATCGATCTCGGCGCGCGTGATCCTGAGGCCAGTGGCCACGAGTTCGAGCTTGTCCAAGCGTCGCGTCAGTTCGATCAGTGCCGCGTCGCCGCGCTGACGCACGTCGGCGATGATGCCGCGCACGGTGGCGTCGACATCCTCGGAGATCTCGCGCTTGAGGCCGAGCAGGGTCTCGAAGCTCGTCGCGAAATCGGCATCGGCGGTGCGCAGTCTGAATGGCATCTTTCGTGGGTGGCATTGAGCGCCACCCCTCCTCAAGTTAGTCGCCTGGATGCTCGGGCTTGGCCAGCGCGCGCCACTCAGGTCCGAGATCCCTGAGTTCAGCCTCGATGCACTCGACCTCCAGCTTGACCGCGCCATTGCCGGCGAAGATCAGCGTCACGTTACCCGCCGGGTCGTCGGCAGCCTTCGCCTCGAACTGGATCGCCAGCAACGCCAGTACCTCGCTTTTTTCCGCGAGATTTAGCCCTGAAACCTGGGCGCCAAGCACCCGCTCGAACCTCAGCGCCGATTGCCGCCGCCGCAAGTCCATCTTGCCGTCTATGATCGCGTTCGACCAGTCGAAACGGTTGAGCACAGCCGCGAACCGCTTCTCAGCCCGCAGATAGGTCATATCGCCGACCTTGAGCACGGCGTCCTGCAGATTGGCGGAGATCACGGCCAGATCCTCGGCATCGAAGGCGATGAGTTTCAGCTTGTCCATGGATCTGTATCGGCACCCCCGGCCCGCCTCTGTTGTGAGGCACTGACAGAGACGGTTGATAGCGGCCCGAGCCGTGGGGTGCAACACCGTCCCGTCAGGTCGCGCGCCGTGGCCCCCGCGCCGCCATCCAGACGCCGAGGAGAATGAGCGCGAAGCCCGCAAAATGATAGGCCAGCATCTGCTCGCCGAGGAAGGTCCCCGCAAGCACCGCACTGAACAGGGCGACGAGGTGCAGCATGGCGCCGGATCGGTTCGGGCCGATGCTCTCGACGCCGCGGTTCCAGGCAACGTTGGCGACGAGACTGGGGAAAATCGAGGCATAGGCCAGCATTGCCAGCGTCATCGGCGTCGGTTGCAGGACGGCGCCCGAAAGGTGCTCGGCGATCGCGAATGGCAGCGTCACCAGCGACGAGACCAACGCGAAAACGAACATGTACGAGAGCCAGTGGATCGCCGGCCGCAGCCGCAGGCACGCCGAATAAATGCCGAACACCGCCATGTTGAAGACGATGATCAGGTCACCCCAGTTGAAGTTGAGTTCGGCGAGCGCGGCGAGTTCGCCCTTTGAAACGATCATCAGCACGCCTTCGAGCGAGATGAAGACGCCGAGCGCCTGCTTGAAGCTCAACCGGTCGCGGAACAATACGGCTCCGGCAACTGCTATGAGCACTGGCGCCAGAGAATTGAGCACCGAGACGTTGATCGCCGTCGTGTACTGGAGGCCGACGTACTGCAACGCGCCGAACACGCCGCCGCCCATCGCCGACAGGATGACGAGCAGCTTCCAGTGCGGCCGGATCAGCGGCCAATCGTGGCGAAGGTGCCGCCATGCGAACGGCAGCAACAGAATTGTCGGGACAACCCATCGGAACGTCGAGATGGCGAGCGGCGGCACATGTCCGGCGATCGCTCGGCCAGCGACGTGGTTACCGGCCCAGCATAGCGCCGCCAGCGCAACCAACAGATAGGGCGCCAGCCCGGTTCGCGCCGGCTCCTGTCCCGGATCGCCCATAAAACCCTCATCAATCGCGATCTCAGGATCAGTCGTTCCCTCTCGACGGGCCCCGTCAGCTCGAGATGCGTTCGATCAAGGCGCCGCAGCGCGTCAGCTTTTCTTCCAGCCGCTCGAAACCGCGGTCGAGGTGATAGACGCGATTGACCATTGTCTCGCCCTCGGCCATCAGGCCGGCGATCACCAGCGAGACCGAGGCGCGCAGGTCGGTCGCCATCACCGGCGCACCCTTGAGGCCCTTGACCCCGCGGATCGTCGCGGTGTCGCCGTGCAGCTGGATGTCGGCGCCGAGCCGCGCCAGCTCCTGCACGTGCATGAAGCGGTTCTCGAAGATTGTTTCACGAATGACACTGGTTCCCTTTGCGCGCGTCATCAGCGCCATCAGCTGTGCCTGCAGGTCGGTCGGGAAGCCCGGGAACGGTTGCGTTTCGATCGTGATCGGCTCGATCCCGGCGCCATTGCGGGCAACGCGCAGGCCGTCCGGCCGCTCCTCGATGATCACGCCGGTCTGCCGCATGGCGACGATGGCGGTTTCCAGCAGGTCGGCCCGCGCGCCCTCCAGCACGACGTCGCCACCGGTTGCGGCCACGACGCAAACGAACGTACCGGTCTCGATGCGGTCGGGGAGCACGGTATGCGTCGCGCCTTCGAGACGGGTGCGGCCCTGGATTCGGAGTGTCGAACTGCCGATACCCTCGATCTTGGCGCCCATCTTGACGAGGCATTCGGCAACGTCGCCGACCTCGGGTTCGCGCGCCGCGTTCTCGATCACCGTCTCGCCTTTGGCGAGTGCGGCGGCAAGCAGCACCTGGTGCGTCGCGCCGACCGAGACCTTCGGGAACACCACCCGATTACCGACCAGACCGCCGCGCGGCGCCTTGGCCACCACATAACCGGCGTCGATGTCGATTTCGGCGCCGAGCGCCTTGAGGCCCGTGAGATGCAGGTCCACTGGCCTCGTGCCGATGGCACAGCCGCCGGGCAGCGAGATGCGTGCCTGACCCATGCGGGCAAGAATCGGGCCCAGCACCCAGAAGCTGGCGCGCATGCGCGACACCATCTCGTATGGTGCTGTCGTATCGACAATATCGCGCGCGGTGAGATGAAAGGTCTCGCCCATGTGCGCCGACGGGCCGGCCCGCTTGCCCTCGATCGAGTGATCGGCACCGTGATTGCGCAGGATGCGCGCCAGCAGCGCCACGTCAGCCAGATTCGGCACGTTTTTCAGTGTGAGCCGGTCAGAGGTCAATAGGCTCGCGATCATCAGCGGTAAGGCAGCGTTCTTCGCGCCCGAGATCGGAATTGTACCTTTGAGCGGCGTACCGCCGATGATCTTGATTCGATCCATCGGATCTCTCCTGGTTCTGCAGAGGCCAGTCTTGTTTGACGTCGTGTTTGACGTCTTGTGTGACAACGTGTTTGGCGAAGTCTTGGTTGACGCTCGTTCAACGTGGTCCAAAGGGCCCAATTTGCAATGGCGCCACGACTCGAAAGCTCGACAGAACACAGGCGGATGCGTGTCGCAGATTATTCCGGCCTGCACAATGCGGGGGCGGGTCGCAGCCGCAATTGGCGTGCTGTTCAGGTGTTGCCGTCGCTCCCGTCACGCTTGGGCGTCTCGCTGCCAGTGGCTAAACGCGTCGCATCCCCTTCGTCGTCGCGTGCGCGTGCCTGTGCTTTACGGCGTTTCAGGTTGGCCCGCAGTTCCATGGCGAGCCTCTCGTCGCGCCGCCGTTGCTGGTCGCTGAGGCCTTTGGCCCGGCCCTGGCTCTGTTTGTGGTCATCCGATGCAGCCGTCATGTTCCCCACCAAGCAGTCTCGGAATCGCAACGCGTGTCGTACAACGGCGCGACTATAGCGTGTCCGCCGCCTTGCGGTCAGCTACGGCCTTGCCGTTCAGCCGTGCCTGTGGTTGCCCATGCCGGGTCTTTTCCCACAGGAATGGTTTGCGGACGAGCTGGATCACAGCCCGATAGCCGGCGGCCGAGATCAGCAACCAATAGAGCGGCATCGCCAACGCCCACGGCGCCAGCCAGGGCCGACGCCGCCGCACGACGGCTGCCATGCCCACGCCCATCGACGAGACGAGGCCGAGCGCGAGGCTCAGCGCCGCAAACGCGAGCAGCGCCATGTCGCCCGCCGTCTGTGGTGCTGCCAGCAGATGCCCGCTCCAGGCCTCGTAGCCGACCAGCGCATAGATGAGCGGATGCGCCAGCACCGAGATCAGAATGCCGCCCATCAGCACCTGCAACCCGAGGAAAGCCTTGAGGCCAAGCTCCCGCTTGAGCTGCCACGGCCGGCGCATATGCACCAGATACGTTTGCATCCTGATTATATTCACCGTTGATTCTACACGATTTCAACAGCTTAGTAGGTTTTTTGGGTTACAAGGTAGAGGCTTTTGGGTGCTCGATTGGGTGCGTGCATGGACAACTTGGTGCTTCGCGGAAATACCTACCACTTCGTACGGCGCGTGCCCCGAGACCTCCAATCGGTCCTCGGGAAGAAGATATGGAAGGTCAGCCTCAAGACCTCCAACTTGCGAGAAGCCGAGGCCAAAGCCCGACGCGTCGGAGTTGAGCTAGACGCGATGTTTAAGACTCACCGTGGTAACCCCCACGCTTCCCTCGCCGCAACGGCGTCGGCTACCGCGCGAAGGTCCTTCAAAGCGGAAATGGCGCTGAAGCGGAATCACACCCCCAAGCATCTGGAGGAGTATGAAGCGGCAGAGCTTGCCGACGAAGCCGCGTCGAAGGCATGGGCCGACGCTAGGGAGAAAGCCGTTCCCAATGCTGATCGACTCTCGCTGGAACTCATAGCCCTTGAACAACAACGCGCAGACGACGCCATCACGCTTGCGGCCTACGCGGGAAAGCCCCTGGACACAACCACCCCCTACGCGAAGTTGTTGTACGCATCCCGAGGCAAAGACAACGCCAGTACGAAGAAGGAGAGACGCCGAGGGATAGAAATTAGTGCGGCAACGAGGCCGATACGTGAGACGGTACTTCGTGAGGACCTCAAACCCCTGGCACAGTTCACTCGACTACGCGACGATCCCAACAACCCTCGAATTAAGACAGCGATGGGGCTGTGGTTCGCCGATAGGCAACAAGGCGAGTCCGCCAAGAAGAGGCACACGACGGCGTTGAACCGATTCGTGGAACTCCACGGCAACATTCCTATCGGCGAAATCACAAGACGTATGGTTGAATCCTTCGCCAAGACGATTGAGGGGCTCACGGACCATAGGCTCCTCCCTCCCATCAAGCGCGGTGGCCTTGTCACGATTCCCGACCTACCCAAAGTGTCGGCACCGACAGTCGAGCGACACATCGGCGCCATAAAAGCTCTTTCAAACTTCGCCGTTGAGAAGGGGTGGATTGCCGCGAGCCCTGCCACAGGCGTCCGTGCTCCAAAGGATACACGGCCAAAGGCATCGAAGAGACGTTCCTTCACAACCGAAGAACGTAGTATTCTCATGGCCAGAGCCGTGGAAGAGCACGGCGAAAACGGGGATATGGTCTGGCTTATCCGACTCGCTGCGTACACGGGTTGCAGGTTGGAGGAAATGGCCCAACTTGGGAAAGTTAACGTGAAGAGGGTGGATGGTGTCGCCGTCATCGAAATCGACGATTTGGATGGAAGGAAATTGAAGACAAGGGATAGCGTCCGCTCCATTCCGCTCCACCCCGCGATAGCCTCAGGGTTCATGATGTTCTCTCAAAGCCCGTCGAAAGGAACGAGAGTGTTCTCGTTCACCCCCGATGGAGGGGGACGCTTCGCCAACGCACTCAGTGGCGAGTTCGGGCGCCTGATGGACCGCGCAAACCTTACCGACCCCCGTCTCGTATTCCACTCGTTTCGGCACGGCTTGAAGAGGGCGATGAGTAATTCACGCGTCGACCCAGATGCTCGCCGAGCCATCCTCGGCCACCGCGCCAAGGATGCGCACGGGGACTACGAGGGGCACTCACTAGCGGCATTGGCCGCCGAATTGGAGAAGGTGCCGATCCTTTTTTGAAGGCCTTCCCGCCTGCCCCCACGCCGACAGTGTTTCCCCCTCTCGTTGAGGGGAACGTGAAACCGTGGGCGGTGGCCCAGGCAACGGCGACGCCGTGTTGAGAGCGGCCGTCGAGAAGATGACGCCGCCGTTTTAGTGGCCCAGCGCTGGGCGCCCTGGGAACTGGTAGTCTGGTCAAACCCTTTCCAGTCATCACACCGCCTCTCACTGACGTGGTCCGCCCTCTCGCTGACGGGAACTGTGAAGCCGTAGCGGACAACCCGACACGCACTGTCGTGATCGCGATTCTGAGCGCCTCTGAGCGCCGAGCTGTCGTACCTTATTGCATTTGCCTGCCCCTTCAGGGGGTTACCTTGACAGCTTGAGTCGGACACTCTATGTACGGGTCGGACACAAGGCGCGTCGCCTCAGGCAGACGCAAAAACGCCACGGACCCCGACCGTGTCGTCGCCCCCTGACAGCCTCGGACGACCCACTCGGCCACTGGCACGGCCATCCTTCGGAACAATGGGTCAAGAGCGATACGCCACGGAAACCGAACCGTGCGCGTGCTCTTTGCGGAAGCCACGCCCCACGACCATTGGCACGGTCACTTCGGATGGGGGACTCTTCCGTCAACCCGCATCCGAAGGACTGTGCAATGAGTAATCTCTTGTCTGCCGAATCCACCGCCGCTCGCCTTGGTATCTCTACCAGGACGCTGGCTAGGCTGAAGGCCAGGGGAGCAATCCCCTACGTGGCCATCTCCCCGCGCCACCACGTATTCCGCGAGGCCGACATCGTCGCCTTCCTGGTATCCAACCTCATCTTAGCCTGAACGAAAACGGCCCGAACCCTGTTGTCACAGGAGCCGAGCCGACACCCGACTCCTGTCAGAGTCGAGGTTTCGTTTGTCGCGTCCAACAAAACCAGCATGAAAGTTCTGCGTCATGAGTAATGTAATCACCGCCAAAGCGCGGTTCAAGTCGTACAACATTGTGAATTTCCCCGCGTCCAAGTTGGCGATTGTCGATGGAGTACGTTCCTGGGAACCCGACTACGAGGAAATCACCGATCCAGACGGTTTGACGGTCAAAATCTCGCTCGCGGAAAACTCGTGGGCTGGCGGTTCGAATCCGCGCAACGTCTACAGGCCGCACATCACCACGTGGGGTGAATGGCGCCACTACCTGACGAAGGAGCCCAACGTCGCCCCTAACGGCGATAAGAAGGCGTGCTCCGTCTTCGCGTCGGAACTGGCAGGCGGAAAGCGTGTGATCAACGCCGTTATCAGTGTGTCCCTCTTGGTTCTCGATATGGATAACGGTGGGACGGTGGAGGAGAGTGTTTCCCGCCTCCGTGAGAAGGGATGGGAAGGGGTTGTGTACGCGACGATTTCGAATGGGACCACGCGAACGGAAATCAAAGTCGACGACTACCTCAAGTGGGCGAGAGCGCACAATCTTCCCCCCGAGGCGACGACGGACGGGATGAAGAAGTTTCTCTCCGAAAAAGAAAAACTCCTCCCGCGCGTGTTGGAGGAAACCACGCTGTTGGACGGAAAAAACCAGACGAGCGAGGGTATCGTCTACGTCGTCTCACACCCCCCGCTGGATAAGCACCGAATAGTTCGACCCATGGAAACACCCTTCATTGTGGCCGATCACGTTCGCGGTTGGACGACACAGAAGGACGTGACCAACGCCTACACCGAGGCGTACAAGGCGGGCGGGGCGGCGTTCGGGGTGGCGTTCGACAAGTCGTGTGCGGATATATCCCGCCATTTCTACCGCCCGCACGTGTATCGGAAGGATCAGTTGGAGGCGTGGCCGAAGGCCGTTCACGTGGAGGGGAAACCGTTTGACTTTATCTCGTTCTTCGAATCGGCGCTGGCGGCGGTATCATCACCGTCGAAGAAGGAACCCTCTCCGTCGATGAAGGAACCCTCTCCGTCGGCGACGGGAAAGGAAGATTCCACGTCTACGCCGAAAAAGGGTGGCAAAAACTACACCATCAACGGCGTCGACCCCATCAAGTGGGCAGTCGCCAACGCCAAGACGTTCCCCATCGCTACGCTGATGCAGGAGAAGGGGGTTGCGCCACTGTCGCCGCGCGAGAACGGCGGTTATTTCATTGAGTGCCCGTTTGCAGAGGAACACACGGGCGATGCCCCAGAGCGTACATTCGTCGTCGATGGTGACGGTGACAAGGGCTTCACGTTCCACTGTAGCGGAGCGCACTGCGCTGACCGGGATCGGCTGGACCGTCTCGCGAAGGCGGTGGAGTTGGGTTGGGTTGAATTTGAAGACAAAGACAAAGACAAAGACTTCGACGTTGAAGCCGCCGTCAAATCCATGACGGGCGCAACGACAGACGAGGAGATAGAAAACGTATTGAAGGCGCTTGCTCCCGAAAAAAACAAGTTATTCATCGGGAGAATCGTTTCTGAAATCGCTAGAAAGACGGGAAGAAAACTTCCGGACATTCGTGCCGCTTTGAAGCAAGCTCGCATGGAGGGAGGTTCCGACGACACGTTCTACTGGGGGCAGGAAAACTTCAAGGATCAAAGCGACAAGGCCAAGGAAATATTAATCTCGCAGAATGAAAAATCGAAGACGCTGTATAGGTATGCAGGCGGATACGCGCGTTCTTCCTCTACGACGGCATCGACCGAGAAATTGTCGGCCGCCGTCTTGCGACATGAATTGAACAAGCACACGGAGTGGAACGACTTAATGGAGGCGGTCATCCCCTGTCCGATGGTAATCGCTACCGATATTCTGTGTGACGCGGACCTTCCGTTCCCCGAATTGAGGGGGATAGTAGACGCGCCGTTCTTCGATCACGAAGGCAACCTCGTTGTCGAGCCTGGATATCACGCGAAGAGCCACCTCCTCTACATTCCGAAGAAAGGATTCGTAGTCCCTGAAATTTCCGATAATCCAACCCCTGAGGACATCTCGCGGGCCAGAGACCTTCTTCTCGACGACGCCTACGTTGACTTCCCGTTTGCGGGGAGCGCCTCACAGGCGCACATGATTGCACTGCAGCTTCTTCCCTTCGGGCGGGAACTCATCTCGGGAACCACGCCAATCCACCTCATCCAGAAACCGCAGGTAGGAACGGGCGCGGGACTTCTCGCCGACACGTTTGCAGGTATCGCCTACGGGACGCCCGCGAAGGTCGAGACGCCTAAAAACGAGGAGGCGGAGTACAGAAAAACCATCACGGCATCTCTCATCGCGGGCCACCGCATGTTCTTCCTCGACAACGTGCACGAGGAGGTGAAATCACCCAACCTCGCCGCTGCCGTCACGTCGGGTCTATGGGAGGATAGATTACTAGGCCGATCCGCGATGGTGACGATGGCTATTCGGTGGGTGTGGATGATCGGAGGCAACAACGTGACGTACTCCGATGAAATCGGCCGCCGTATGGTCAGTATCCACCTGGACGCGAAGATGGCCGATCCCACGGAGGGACGGAAGTTCAAGCACAAGTTGGAGGAGTGGGTGCCTGCACACAGAGGGAAACTCGTGTGGGCTTGTCTCACCCTCATTCAAGCGTGGGTGAAGGCAGGTAAGCCGTCTGGGAAGATTGTCCTGGCATCCTTCTCGGACTGGTCCCGAGTGATGGGCGGGATACTAGGGGTCGCAGGTGTGGACGGTTTCCTGACTGATCGCCAACAGATCAAAGAGGGTCGGACGGACGCCTCGGCGACGATGATGCGGTTCGTCGATGCGGCTTATGCGCGGTTTGGTGTGCGTAAGGAGATCAAAGTCGGGAAATTGGAGTGGAACTCGACTGCGACACGGGAACCCGAGGACCTCGTAAACCTGCTGCTTAAACTCACTATCGAGGACAACGTCGACTTCTGGTTCACGGCCAAGAAGAATAAAGAGGCTTGGTGCAACTACCTGGGTCAAGAGTTGACGGCCCGCAAGGACAACGTGTTCGCCATGGACGACGGTGTTTCCGTCGCGCTGCGCAAGCGTGCAACCCGCAACGGCATTCGCTACATTCTGGAAGAGGTGGCGTCTCTCCCGAAGGAGGACGAGGGCGAGGGAATGGATGCCTCCGCGCTATTCGCCGAAAATGGGTGACCGGCCGTCGCCGGCACACTGACGTGCGGCTGGCTCGGAGGTTCCGGGCCAGTCTTGACGGCCGCACACGTCGGCACGATGAAGGCATCTCGGGTGCCGAAGGGCCAGTCCATGCGTGATACCGATCTCTTCCAGGCTCGTGCCGCCGCGGGTGAAGTCGGTGAAGTCGAGTGAAGGCGATGTTTTTTCGTTGCCTTCACGTCCCGGAGCCCCTGTTTACGGGCGTTTCGAGGGCGAGTGAAGGCGGTGAAGTCAATTGGACCCTTCGAAATCTCTAAAAGGATTTTTTATAAAAATACACGACATCGCATCAACCCATATCACCGCGCACGCGCCGCCGATGGAAAAACGCCTTCACTGCCTTCACAATCAAAAAACTCATTATTTATCAAACACTTAATGCGTGAAGGCATCGACTTCACTCGACTTCACCGCCTTCACGCGGGGCTCCGTCGTGTGCTGCACCATTGATCCGTGTCTAGTTGTTTTGCCACTATGTGATATTACTGCATCATTTCTGCTCTTTACATCCCACTCACCCACGGGTCGAGAACGAGTAGTTGGTCCGTGATTGTTCTATTTTAGCAACATAGTTGCTTATTTGCACAGTCACGACACTTGAACCGCCGCCAGAGAGGTTGCGACGCCGAGCGCATCGCAGATTCCGACG
>JANLQP010000147.1:0-20465 GCA_031367895.1 Hyphomicrobiales bacterium | reverse complement strand
GCTGCGCAGCTTGAAGGTGTAGACATTGCCGTCGCCGGAGATCTGCCACTCCTTTGCCAGGTCGGGGACGATCTTATTGGTGGCCTGGTCGTATTTCACGAGACCATTGAACACGTGGCCGGAGACTGTCTGGTTCTCGATTTGAAAGATGTGCGAAGGATCGAGCACCGAAATGTCGGAACCCATACGTACGCGCAGTGTCTTGACACCTTGCGCGAGGGCGACGCGCGAATAGTCGAGAGGCAGTAGGGCGCCTGCGGCAGCACCGCCTGCCAGCGTCAAGATATTGCGTCGAGTCAGTGCATTTGCATCGAAATGGCGGTGACGAGTCATAGGACGGTGGTCCTTTCTCTAGGGCAAAGCCACGAGTCCCTTAATTGTCTCGACGCGTCGCCGATTTATTCCGTGGATGTGATCGTGTCGTGAATCTGGACGACCGTCAACACGGCCAGCCGGCGGAGTTAGCCGCCACCTCGCATCTCAATCTCAAACGTCGGCGCTGGAAAGTTCTCCTTCGCTGGAGGACGCCGCAGTGTTCGTCCCAACGCGCCGACATGAACCGCAAGCTCGGCCATGCGCGCGATGTGCTCGGGCGTAAGCTTGTCGAGACCGTAGCGGCGGGCGAAGGCTGTCATCTCGTCGCGTGATGGTGGCATGGGCGTTGTCATCTCGGTCCTCAGAGCTTCGGGCGTTGTTCCCGCCATGGCGTGGCGCGCTCGTAGGCGGCACCGATGGCCAAAGCCGTTGCCTCGTCGTGGCGATTGGCAACGATCTGCCAAGACAATGGTAGGCCCCCTGATGAAAAACCCGTGCACTGCACCATCGCCGGGTGGGCCGACAGATTGAACGGAGTGAGGCAGGTTTCCACCGTGAACGCCGTCATTTCTGGCTCGACGCCCAATCGGGGCGCAACATGCAGCGGGCCATAGGTGACGATAGCGTCGAAGTTCCGCATCACGCACTCTACGGCATCGGCGATCAGACGGCGTTGGCGCTGAGCCTGTATGTAGTCGACGGCACGCACAAGCGATCCAGCCAACAGCTTGTCGCGGAGCGCAAATCCCATGTCGCCCGGTCGCTCGCGCAATTCCGGCTCGTGAATCGCCGCAGACTCGGCCGGTCCGATGATGCGTGTAACGTCGAAGCAATCCGGGACCGGTATCGGCAAGACGACGTCGACCAGACGTGCACCCAGTCGTTCAAGCACCGCAATGCCGCCCTCGAAAGCCTGTGCCATCGATGCGTCTGGGGCCTGGAAGCGGCCGAGCGGCCCGCGCATCACGCCAATGCGCCTGCCGGTCATGGGCCGGGTGATGGTCCGACTATAGCTGGTCGTTGGCTTGGCCAGGACATCGAGAACCATCGCCAGGTCCTCAACCGTCCATGTCAACGGGCCGGGAATGTCTAGCGAATAACAATTCGGCAGGATTCCCTCTGGGCTCAATCGCCCTGGCGTCATGATCATGCCAGCAAGCCCGCAGGCCGCAGCCGTCAATAGCACCGACCCCGTGGTGTCGGAGCCGAGCTCAAACGCTATCGTGCCTGCTGCAACGCTGGCTCCGGCGCCTGTGCTTGACCCGCCCGTAAACCGCTCGGGATCCCAGGGATTGCGCGCTGGCGGAAACGGCAAGTCGAAATACTCGCCGCCATTGCCGGTGCCGTACTCCCAGGTCGAGAGCTTACCCATGAGAACCGCGCCTGCCGTCTCGAGGTCCCGGACCAGGGCTGCATCTTGGGCTGGGACATAGTCGAGCCGCAACCGTGAGCCGGCCGTGGCTGGCAATCCGGCGACGTCGTAGTTGTCTTTCACGGCGAACGGTATGCCCGTAAGTATGGAAGCTTGGCGTCCGGCGGCTATTTCGGTGGCCGCTCTGAGGGCAGTCGTGCGGGCGCGTTCGGCCGCCACATGAATGAAGGAGTGAACACGCGCATCGACTTCGGTGATACGCGCAAGATACGCCTCGACCAGATCGATAGGCGCGATTTCGCGGGCTGCCAGGAGCCGTGTGGCTGCGGCGACTGAAAGCGACCAGAGTGGCGGGAGTTTCTTGCTCATCCTGCTCACTCAATCGGCCAGGATCGGCTTGCGATTGGGCCAGTCAGTTGCACGTTCGTAGGCAGCCGCCATGCGGAACAGCATCGCTTCAGCAAACGGCCGGCCGACCAGTTGGAAGCCGACCGGCAAGCCGCTTTTCGAGAAGCCGGCCGGCACGGACAGGCCCGGCAAGCCGAGGTAGTTCATCGGCCACGTGCAATGATTGAGCGAGCCGAGCACCTCGTTCATGTTCGCGCTGTCGCGCACGTCCGTCGCAGCGATGGTCGGTACGGGAAAGCGCAGCACGGGCAGGAACAGCGCGTCGACCTCGGCGAACACGTCGTCGACAAATGCTTTCGTGATGCGGGGCCGCACTTGCACCGCCTTCAGGTATTCGACCGCCGAGAAGGCGAAGCCTTGCTTCATTCGGGCTCTGACAAGAGGCGCGTAGAGGTCGTGCTGGTTGCGCAGCCAATCGTCGTGCAACGTGCAAAACTCCGAAGAGATGACGATGTTGCCGAGACCGCGCAGCTCGTCGTGATAGGGCACCTCGCGGCGCCTGATGCTGCCGCCGAGCTTGGCGAAGGTGCCGAGTGCTGCCTCGAGTATGTCGCCGATCTCGGGGCTCATGTTGTCCCAATAGTGATTGGTCGCCACCGCGATGCGCAGTCCCTTCGCGCCCTGGCCGAGGCCTGCCTCATAATCCTCAACTGGCAATGGTGCCGACGTCGGGTCATCGGGGTCTGCCCCGGCGACGACTTTCAGCAGCCGCGCACAGTCGGCAGCGGTGCGCGCGAGCGGGCCGATGTTGTCGAGCGAGAACGAGAGGCCCATGCAACCATAGCGAGACACGCGACCCTGCGTCGGTTTGATGCCGTAAACCCCGCAAATGCCACCGGGTAGCCGGATCGAGCCGCCGGTATCGGAGCCGAGCGAGCCGTATACCATGCGCCCTGCCACCGCCGTTCCCGAGCCGGATGATGAGCCGCCCGTGATATGCGCGGGGTTCCACGGATTGCGCGTCGGGCCAAAATGGACGTTGTGGCCGGTCGGCCCGTTGGCAAACTCCGACATGTTGAGGGCACCAACCGTGACGGCGCCGGCTTCGTCCAGCCTTGCCAGCACCGTCGCCAGATAGTCCGGGCGGAAGTTGCGCCGCACCGCTGAGCCGCAGGTCACCGGCACGCCTGGCCGGTAGAACATGTCCTTGTGGGCCAGCGGAACGCCATGGAGGAGCCCGAGCTTGGCGCCTGCTGCTTGTTTGACGTCGGCGGCTTTGGCGGCATCGCGGGCGCCGTCCTTGTCGACACGAACGAAGGCATTGAGCAGCGGCTGGCGGGCGTCGATGCGCGCCAGCACGGCGTCAGTGACCTCGATGGCGGAAACCTTGCGGTCGGCAATCGCGTCGGCAGTCTCGATCAAGGTCCAATCCGCGATATGGCTCACCGCTTACCTCCGTCTGCCAGCCGCCGCAAGACGACGTCGAAGGTCTGCGGCTCGGTGTCGAAGAGCGAGCCCTGCACTGCCTTGTCGAGCGATTCGAGAGCGGCGGTAATGCTGTCCCGGACGCGCGTTTCATCCACCGCGGAAACCGGCATGCCGGTCATGCGCAGCAGCGCCAGGCGCTCTTGCAGGCACAATTTCTCGGATTCCATCTCGTTGCCCTTTGCCCTTCGACAGACAGCCCTTTGACAATGATAGATGTCGCCCCAGCGAAACTCAATCGTGGCGTGGCTCGCTCTGGAGGCCGGGCATTGGGCCGGTGCATTCGGATTGATCGACAGCACGATCTGTCAGCAGCGCTGTAACCTGGGCCATCCGCAATTATCTCGCCCAAGATCGGCAATTGGCAGCAGTTATCCAGATTGCGGTCGACAGGTTGGCAGCATGGACCCGTTGCTCACCAAGCTGATCGCCCGACACGAGAACCTGATCATCGTCGGCAAGACCGGGCTCGGCAAGAGCTGGCTCGCATGCGCGCTCGCGCATAAGGCGTGCCGCGTCGCATCCAATCTCGATTGCGCGTTGTGCCATGACCGCTTCGCCGCACTTTATCAATGTCGGGCGAATTTCGCGCTTCTCCGGCCCCATGGATTGCTACCCCCTTTTTGCCACTCGCCTTGCGTTGTCTGCAATCTGGTCGACGAGTTGATCCAGGATCGGATGTTTCAGTCCGGATTTGCGGCACACAGCCCTGACCGTCGCTGAGAGATCGGGCAGTTTTGCAGTGAGGTCCTGGACGTGGGCAACCGCGCGTTCCCCGGGATAGCCGCAACGCTCGGCAGCACGCTCCCAGTGGTTCAGCCGGATTTCGTCGATCGCCCGCCGGCCTGCGATCGTCATGGCGAGTGTCAGCTGCGCCCGGCGCTGCTGATACGGCAGGAACGAGATGAGATCGTAGAGCGGCATCAGGCGGAAGGCGCCGCCGGGCTCGTAAAGGATCGAATAGTTCTTGGCGTGAGCGTCCGTCCCTCCAATCAGGCAATTGAAGGCTTGGGCTCGCATGAATCGGTTGCGATCGATGTCCGGCGCCTTCGTGAACCGCAGGAGGTGCATGATCTCCGGAATGCCCGGCCCGCCCTCGGATTGGTATTTACGGTTCGGATGCACGCCGAGTGCCTGACAGCAGTCCTCTTGATGGATGCGCTTGATCAAGCCGTCTCGCTTGTCGCGATAGCGGTCAAAGCGCTCCACGATGATCGTCGGGCTGCCGTCGAAAATCTGAACTTCGGAGCGCGCCGCCGGGATGCCGGCTATCCGTGCCAGTTCCAGGCAGAAGTGTTCGTTGGTGGCCAAGCCCGCAAACCGCGGGCCTTCGGGCTTCAAGATATGTGTCGTCGGCGTCCGTCCGCGCGGGACGCCCCATTTCGCCCCCACCCGGTACAGCGCCGTCTTCGACTGGGCGCCGGCCAGACTGAATTGCCCGGAATCGCTGGAAAGGCGCCCGGCCCCCGGATCTTTGAGGAGCGCACGAATGCGATTATCGAGATTGGCTGCCGAGATCCACTGCACGTTGCCGCGTCCGGCAAAGTCGAAACCCGGCGGAGCAAGCTGGACGGCGCCGGGGCAGTCCTCGCCCATGGCGGTCAGCAGAGCGAACGGGTTGCGCGCCGACACCTGGAAGCGCTGCGCCCACCGGTTCAACGTCACCTCGTTGTCCGGCAACAGACCCCACATCCAGTTGGCAATCGATCGTGTGCCGTGTGTGCGCTGCGGCACCGGCATGGACTGCGAGAGCGGAATACTGGCCCGGTCGGCGGCATAGGCCGCGTCGTACTCGAAACGAAAGTTGCCGCCCGGACGTTGCGTCACGGTGCCTGCGAGCACGTCCGCGATGTGGACTTCGAGTGCGCGCGCCATAATTTAGGTCCCGCCGTCGGCGATATCGTCGATCGAGTAGGGTGGGGCGTCATCCGGAGATTTGCCGCGCCGTGAGCTTGCAGGTTCCACCTCGGCGATCCGCTCGAGGTTGAATACAACGCCTAAGGCCTTCGTCACGGCGAACACGAACGCAAGCTGCAGCTGTCCGTCGCCGCGCTCCAGATAGAGCACGCGCTGGCGCCTGACACCCAAGGTTTCTGCCAGCCCGGCTTGCGTCAGGCCGGCATCCTCACGGGCCTGTCGCAGGAAACCACCCAGCTCCCGCGTGTTGCGGATAATCACGATATCGCACCTGATGTTCGATGGATCGAACACATCGTATTGTTCGATTTATCGAACATGTCAAGATGTTCTGTGAGACGAACATTGAGAAAAGTGCGCCCAGACGAACAGCGCGGGGCTGGATTTGGACGGGCGCCGTTGCGCGAGATGCGAAGTCACCACAGACACCCGACGGTCGGATTGCGTCGTTTTATCACTTTGTGGCAGGGTGCTCGGGTCGGACGATTGGCGGAAGCGAGATCCATGCGCTTGCGGTGGAACATGCGGCAGACATGGTGGGTGGCGCTTGCAGCGCTGCAGACGCTGGTGCTTGCCGTAGCGCCTCTGGCGGCCCAGTCCGTGATGGCCGGCAAACAGCGGACCCGAAGGCCCGCCCAATGGAAAGGGAGCATGGAGGAAACCCGGCTGTGGAATGCGGAGTGCCGTCAATGACCCAGCAAATTTTCGCGTGACGGCGTCGAAATCACAACGACAGGGAGGGGACGGCGGGCGCTGCGGCTGATCGGGATCGAAGGCCGCTGGCTGATTCAGGACCAACCATCCATATTGTCGGGCGAATCGCATTGGTCTGCATCACGGAGGAAGTAGTAAGGCAAAAAGCAGAGTGGCAAAGTGTGCCGCAGCAGCCGGCACTGGGACGGTCGCCGTGATCATGCTGCCCGACCAGGGTGAATATGGCCCCGGTATCGACTGCAGCACTGTCGTGTTGGTGCCCTGGCGTTTCGTCACCGTGATGATGATGGCCAATGCCGGCATGAGAGGCAATGGCGAAGTAGGGCCGGACGAGGACGCGGTTCAGACGTTCGCATCCACTTTCTGCGGGCTCAACGCGCAAACGCCCGAACCTGACGCCACACCAAGCCGATGATTCTGGTGTCCGTATCACTCGCGAAGTTCGGACTGAACGTGCTGCAGGTGGTGACGAACTTCGCGAACGGGCGTCCGAGAACCTGCACACTAGCCGACGTTCGGCACGATCTGGCGGACGAACTGGTCCATCTGGCGCTTCAGGTCGTCGGCACTGGCGGCACTGCGGAAACGCACGATGACGCGTGAAAATCCGAGCGCCAGGAGCCCGCGCAGATCCTGCGTGATTTCCTCGACCGAACCTGTTCCGGGTTCGCGGGCATCGAAGCGGCTGCGCTTCGGCGTGCCGATGTCGACGAACATCTTGTAGACGAGCTTCAGGTCGGAGAATTTCCGCCCCTCTTCCTCCGTCATGCGCTTCAGCGTGGTGAGGCGCTCGGGCATCTTCTCCGGCGTTACAGTAACCGCCAGCCAGCCGTTGGCGTGGCGCGCGACTCGGCGAAGCGCTGCATCGGCGAGTCCGCCCACAAGGATCGGCGGATGCGGCCGCTGCACGGAGCCTGGCTGCGAGATCACAGGATCGAATGAATACGTCTCGCCCTGGAAGCCCACTTCGCCGCCCTTCGCGATGGCCTTGAAGATCTGCAGGTATTCGTCGGTAACGAGGCCGCGCTTCTTGAAGTCGTAGGTGTGCAGCGCCTTGAATTCCTCTTCCAGCCAGCCGACGCCGGCGCCGAGCTCGATGCGGCCGCCGGAGAACTGATCGAGCGTCACCAGCATGCGCGCTGTAAGCAGCGGATTACGGTGCGGCATCACCAGCACGGCAGTGCCTATGCGGACGCGCTTTGTGGCGCCGACCAGAACGCCCATGGTGGCGATCGGCTCGAGCAGCGGCTCGTCGAGCTTCGTCGGGAAGTCGCCCTTGGCGCTGTACGGGTATTCGGATTTGAACTTGGCTGGAAAAGCCACGTGGTCGGCAAGCCAGATCGACTCAAAACCCGTGTTTTCGGCATGTTTCGCGAGGCCGAGCACATTCTCAGGCGTCGCGAGCGGACCGTAGATGCCGACGTCCAATCCGAAATTGCCGATGCTCGCCATGGCCAGAAATCCCGTCGTGCCCCCACATGGAAAAACGGGCACCCGAAGGCGCCCGTTGCAGTGTCGCGCTTACTTCGCCTTGATCGCTGCCAGCACCTTCGGCGGCGACATCGGCAGGCTGTCAAAGCGCTTGCCGAGCGCGTTGTAGATGGCGTTGGCGACGGCCGCGAGCGGCGGCACTAGCGGCACCTCGCCGACGCCGCGCACGCCTTGCGGGTGCTTCGGGTTCGGGATCTCGATCATGACGTTGTCGAGCATCGGCAAGTCCGAGGCGACGGGCATGCGGTAGTCGAGGAAGCCCGGGTTGTCGAGCTTGCCGTCCTTCGTATAAATGTACTCCTCACTCAATGCCCAGCCGATGCCTTGTGCGGCACCGCCCTGCATCTGGCCCTCGACGTAGCTCGGGTGGATGGCCCGGCCGACGTCCTGGATCGAGGTGTAGCGTGTCACCGCCACGCGGCCGGTCTCGACGTCGACCTCGACATCGCAGATGTGCGTCGCAAAACCTCCTTCGGCACCCGTCGTCGTTTCGGAGGAACCAGCGCCGATCGGGCCGCCGGTGGCGTTGGCCTGGGCGGCGAGCTGAGCCAGCGACAGCGGCTCGAACTTGCCGGCGTTGTCGCCGGCAGGACGGGCCATGCCGTTATCCCAGACGACGGCTTCCGCATCGATCTTCCAGATCTTGGCGGCGCGCTCACGCAGTGTCTTGATCACGGTCTGCGATGCCTTGGTCACGACCATGGCCGAGGCGTAGGTGACGCGGCTGCCGCCGGTCAGGTTCGAAAAGCCGATCGTGTTGGTGTCGCCGATCAGCACCTGAACTTTCTTGTAGTCGATGCCGAGCAGCTCGGCCGTGATGTTGGCGGTCGACGCGCGGCTGCCGCCGACGTCCGGATGGCCCGTGATCACGATCACCGAGCCGTCCTCGGCAATGTTGACCTGAGCGCTCGATTCACCGCCCGCGTTGAACCAGAATCCACTGGCGACGCCGCGTCCCTGATGCTTCTTCAGCGGCGCCTTGTAGTGCGGATGCTCCTGCGCGGCCTTGATCGTCTGCTCGAAGCCGATCACCGGATAGACCGGCCCGTGTGCTGCCTTGGTGCCCTGCTTGGCGGCGTTCTTCAGACGCAGCTCCAGCGGATCCATCTTCAGCTTCTCGGCAAGCTCATCGAGCACGCACTCGACGGCGTGGGCGCCGATCGGCGCGCCGGGCGCCCGGTACGCCGCGACCTTCGAACGGTTGGAGACGACGTCATAGCCGAACGAGTGCACGTTCGCGATGTTGTAGGGCGCGAAGGCGCAGCCGGCCGCACCGCGGATCGGCGAGCCCGGGAAAGCGCCGGCCTGCAGGTAGAACGTGCCTTGACCGGCGACGATGGTGCCGTCCTTCTTGGCGCCGATCTTGACCGTGCTCTTCGAGCCCGACGTTGGACCCGAGGCGCGAAACACATCCTCGCGCGACATCGTGAGTTTCACCGGGCGACCCGACTTCTTCGACAGGATCATCGCCACCGGCTCGAGATAGACGATCGTCTTGCCGCCGAAGCCGCCGCCGATTTCAGCGGGAATTGCGCGGATGCTGCTCTGCTCGATGCCGGTGAGATAGGCGCACATGGCGCGGACCATGAACTGGCCCTGGCTCGAACTCCAGACCGTGGTCTTGCCGTCCTTGCCGACGTTGACGAGGCAAGCGTGCGTCTCGATGTAGCCCTGATGCACAGGCCGCGTCGTGAAGCTCCGCTCGACGATCACGTCGGCTGATGCGAAGCCTGCGGCGACGTCACCGAGTTTGTGCTCGAGGGTGCCCGCGATGTTGGAGGGCTTGCCGTCGCGCTTGATGTGATCGTGCAGGATCGGCGCGCCGTCCCGGATCGCATCATCGATCTCGATGGCGAAGGGCAGCACTTCGTACTCGACCTCGATCAACTGGGTCGCCTCACGTGCAATCGAGTTGGACGTGGCAGCGACGGCTGCCACCGGATGGCCAGCAAAAAGTACCTTGCCTTGTGCCATGATATTGCGGCTCATCCAGCGCATGTCCTGGATGCCGAGCATGACCGATTTGTCCATGGGGAACTCGACCATGTCCTTGCCGGTCATGACTGCTTTGACGCCCGGCAGCGCCTCGGCCTTCTTCGTGTTGATCGACTTGATGCGCGCGTGCGGATGCGGGCTGCGCAGGATGCGGCCATAGAGCTGGCCCGGCAATTTGGTGTCGGCCGAATAGGCGGCGCGGCCGGTCACCTTGTCCTCGCCGTCGGGGCGGATGGTGCGTTGGCCGATCCATTTGTTGTTCGCGGGCATCTCGGTCATGAAGTCGTTCCCTCGGGCTCGGTTGCGTCAGGTTGGTTTTGGAGAGGTCGTGTGGTCGATGAATTCTGTGTCAGGGCGCGGGTCCGAAAGCCCGGCCCATGCCGTCGCCCCCAGTCACCGCCCCTGCCGGGCGCAAGCTAGCACGAAAATTCCCGAGGGGAACCCAGCCTGCATCGGACCGCATACTTGCGCATACTTGCTCTGCGTTGATCGGCGGCATCTCGGCCACATCGCTGACTTCAGGCCATGGCCTTGAGGTCTTCGATCGTCAAATTTCCCGGCACCACCACGATCGGGATCGGGAAGGAACCCGCGAGATTGCCAGCTGCGAGCGATGACACCAGCGGTCCGGGGCCTTTCGTGTCGATCGAGGCGCCGAGGATCAGGATCGCGATATCCTCGTCCTCGTCGATCAGCTTGGTGATTTCCTCGGCCTTCTTGCCCTCGCGCAGGATTTCCTCGACGGGGATGTGGTCGAAACCCGCGTTGACGAGCTTTCGCTTGAACAGGCGGAACAATGCTTTGGCCTTGTTCGTCTCCTCGTCGAGCTGCGCCTGGCGCACGCCCATCCATTGATGGAAGCCCTGCGGCTCGATCACGTAGAGCAGCGTCATTTGCCCGCTGGTGTGGCCAATGCGGCTGGCCGCGAAGAACAACGCGGCGTCCACTTCCGGCACATCGTCGACCACGACGAGAAACTTACGACGATGGCCCTGCTCGAAAACGAGCCGCTTCTTTGGCATGCGTGCGCGCGTCCTGTTTCCAGAAGAACTCTCGACCCTGCCGCAGTCACGTGGGTAGCTCAAGCGGAGCAGTCTGCCATGGCCGGGGGGCGGGAACAAGGGCGTGGTGACGCGTGTGCGATGGCGCGTGTGGTGGTGCGTCGCGCTGCGAACGGCCGTTTTCAGAGGGTAGGCTCTCGTTTTCGCATCGGGCCAAAATCGGCAGGTGAGCAGACCGGCAGTCCGACGCCGATTGGCGCCAGGTTTCGTTGGAACCGGACGTTGGCCGAGCGCAAGTCTACCCCGGATTGGCCAACCCTCACAACTCTCTGCGACCGTGATCGCGCGGCTCAGATCAACCTCAGATCCCGCGGTTGGCGTTACGCCCACGCGACTGGCCGTCTATCCGAACTGCAACTTCTCGGGCCAACGTCGTGAGCAGAAGCCGCCGCTCCCCGCATGGCAGCCTCGCGTCTACTGACAGCCGCGTGGCGACCCCTCATGCTACGCTTTCCGACCGCTTCCAAAAGGCAGCGGTCGGATGAAGAACCAATGGATGGGGAGTAACGCATGCAGTTGAGGACCTGGATCGCTGCTGGTGTTTCAGCGGTACTTTCGCTGCTCAGTGCCACTTCGGACCTAAGTGCGCAGTCGACGCAGAAGCTCCGTTTTCAGGCGAGCTTCCCGGCGTCGAGCTACAGCTTCGACAACTTCCGATGGTGGTCGGAAAGGGTGAAGCTGATGTCGGGAGGCCGCCTCGAAATCGAGGTGCTGCCAGCCGGAACACTCGTTCCAGCTTTCGAGGTTCTCGACGCAACGCATAAGCAGGTGATCGACGGTGGTCACACGGCCGCCGCCTACTGGGTCGGCAAACACCGCGCTGCGGCCCTTTTCGGGCCGTCACCAGGTGGCCCTTTCGGCATGGATATCGTCGACCTCATGGGCTGGCTCTATGAAAGTGATGGGTTGGCGCTGTGGAAGGAGCTCTATCAGGTTGAGCTCAAGCGCAACGTGGTTCCCATGCCGCTGACGGCCGTGAACAATCAAATTCTCGGCTGGTTCAAGAATCCGATTTCGAGCTGGGAAGACCTGAAGGGCCGGAAATGCCGACAAACGGGACTGACGGCCGAGGTGTTCGCGAAGGCCGGGCTCTCTCCTGTCAACATGCCAGGTGGCGAGATCGTTCCGGCCGGCGAGCGCGGCGTCATCGAATGCGGTGAGTGGGTCGGGCCAGCCGAAGATATGAAGGTTGGCTTCCACACAATCTGGAAGAACGTTTACATGCCGTCGACGCACGAGCCGGCCTCCGTGCTGGAATTGCTCATCAACGGCGACGTTTACAGCAAGATGAGCCCGGACCTGCGTGCCATCGTCGAGTCGGCCGCCTATGAGGCGACGTATCGACACTTCGCGTTACTCAACAAGCTCAATGCGGATGCCATCGAGGAATTGACGAGCAAGCACGGCGTCAAGGTTCAGCGGACGCCCGAAGATATACTCAAGAAGATCTTGGTCGCCTGGGACGAGATCGCTGCCGCCGAGGTAGCGAAGAGCCCGTTCTTCAAGAAGGTCTACGACAGCCAGCGCGCGTATGCCTCCCGCGTGGTGCCGACTCGCAGATCCGTGCAGCCGAATTACGACCTGGCATCCGGTCATTATTGGCCTGAGAAGAAGTGATCGGCACGCGGGTCGCGTAGTCCCGTAGTCCCGGAATCGTAACAAGATGAGCATCGGGAGTGTCGCTTCCGATGCTCCCTATATCTAGCGCGTGCGTCAGCGCACAAATCCCAGGAGCTCCTTCACCTCGGCCATGATCGGGGCAGCTATCGCGCGGGCGCGCTCGGCACCTTGGCTGAGCATGCGATCGATCTCGGCGGGGTCGTTGCCGAGGCGGTTCATCTCCGAGGTGATGGGCGAGAGTTTCTCCACCGCCACCTCGGCCAGCGCCTTCTTGAAGGCCGAGAACTGGCCGCCGCCGAATTGTTGCAGCACCGCGACCTGCGTCGTGCCCGTCAGCGCCGCGTAAATGCCGGTGAGGTTGTCCGCCTCCGGCCGGCCCTCGAGACCCTTCGCCTCGCTCGGCAACGGTTCCGGATCGGTCTTCGCCTTCTGGATCTTCTTCGCGATCGTATCGGCGTCATCAGTCAAATTGATGCGCGACATGTCGGAGGGGTCCGATTTCGACATTTTCTTGGTGCCGTCACGCAAACTCATGACGCGTGTCGCCGGCCCCTGGATCATCGGCTCGCACAGCGGGAAGAACAGGCCGTCCTTGTAGCCCTTCGCCTCGATCGGCTTCTTGAAGTCGCTGTTGAACTTCTGCGCGATGTCGCGGGCAAGCTCCAGGTGCTGCTTCTGGTCCTCGCCGACCGGAACGTGCGTCGCGCGGTAAACCAGGATGTCGGCCGCCATCAGGTTCGGATAGGCGTAGAGGCCGACGGAAGCACGCTCCTTGTCTTTGCCGGCCTTCTCCTTGAACTGCGTCATGCGATCGAGCCAGCCAAGGCGGGCAACGCAGTTGAAGATCCAGGCGAGCTCTGCATGCTCGGCTACCTGCGATTGGTTGAAGACGATGCTCTTCTTCGTGTCGATGCCACAGGCCATGTAGGCGGCGGCGGCGCGCCGAATCGCGGCCTTCAGCTCGGTCGGGTCCTGGGCCACGGTGATCGCGTGCAGATCGACGATGCAATAGAGGCAATCGTGCGTCTTCTGCATGGCGACCCAGTTGATCATCGCGCCGAGATAATTGCCCAGCGTGAGGCTGCCGGTCGGCTGCATGCCGGAGAAGACGCGCGGCTTCAGTTCGATCATTGTTCCGTTCCTTGCGAGGTTGGCCGCGTTATCGCCCGGTCGGACCAAGCGCGCAAGACGGAGTCGTGTGGGGCGAGGAGCGCCAGGGGCGAAGGCGGACCCCCGTTTGGGCCGTCGGTTGCCCCCATGCGCAACCGGGCGAGCACTCCTTTTCAACTGGTCTCAAGAGGTTGTGATACCCCCTGGGAAGCCGCCTCGGAACGGCGCATATCGTGCGCATGACCACAACGAGCAGCGCCCGCGACATGAGCCCTAACGCGCAGCGCTGCCACAAAAAATGAAAGATGATGCCATGCGAGTGATTTTGACCGCGGGCGTGCTGTGCGTCGCCCTTGTGATTGCCGCTGTGACGGCTGTCGATGCCAAGCCCGCCGAGCTTCGCGGCGACGCGATCGTAACGCCGACGACGTTGGTCGGCGAGTAGCCGGAAAACCTACGCCCCGAACCGAAAAAGGCGGCCCCTGGCGTGGAGCCGCCTTTTGCTTTCCCGATCACCGGTCACCGTGTTCAACGAGCGGTGACGTCGCCACCGGCATCTGCCCGCTTGGCCTTGGCGGACGCCAATGCTTCGCCGCAGGCCGGCGACAGCTTCTCTTTGTTGTCCTTCAGACATTTTATGATCGCGCCGCCGCCCTTCTGGACGCCAGCGCACAGCGACTCGCGGTCGGTCTTGCATGCAGCCATGCGGCCGCCGTTCTTCGCCCCGGCAGCCTTTTTTCCCGCCGGTTGCCCGCCGGGGCCTTCCGCCGACGCCGCGCCCGTCGCTGCGGCAGCGCCGTTCGCGCCCTTGGCGCCACGCGCTTCCACGGCCGCCTGACATTCCGGCGACAGCTTCGCCTGGTTTTCCTTCAGGCAAGCCATGCGCTTGCCGCGGCCAGCCTCGACCGAGCCGCAGAACGTTGCAGCATCCGTCCGGCAGGCAGCCATCCCGCGACCCTTGGGTGCTGCGGTCTGCGCCGAGACACTGCCGATCGCGGCAGCCATGCAAAGTGCCGCGCCGAGGCGCGTCGTGAACCGGGTGAAAGGCATAATGGTCCTACTCGTGGTGTGGTTTCGATCGGCTGCCGAGTTTGGCGCGGCGGGACGGCAAGCGGCATCGCTGGGATTCACCCATAACGGCCGGCCGCGTGCGATCCGTCGCCCAGGCCGGACGTTATTGGCAGGACATTTAGGTAGGACTGAGAAGTTAATGTGTCGTTACACCATCGAACCTGACAAGTCAGTCCGACACCGGCAATTCTGCGGCGACCGGAAACACCACGACCTCGCCGTTGCGCACGGCCAACGCCAGCTCGCCGCGCTTCAGCTTGAGCGCGTCCTCGCCGAAAAGCTGCCGCCGCCAGCCTTTGAGCGCCGCCACGTCCGGATTGCCTTCCGACGCGATCCGCTCGAGATCCTCGGTATCGGCGATGAGCCGCGGCGCAACCCCGTGCCGCCCTGCCGCCGCTTTCAACAGAACGCGCAGCAGATCGACCAGCGCGCCGGCTTCCGGAGATATCGAAACGCCCGAGTTCAGCGGCGGCACAGTCTTTGGGTCGCGGGCGAGGCCGCGCTTCACCGCATCGACGATCTCTTTGGCGCGCGCGGAGCGGGCAAAGCCGTCGCTCAACGTGCGAAGTTCTGCCAGTTGCCCCGTCTCGGTCGGCTGCTGGTTGGCGATGTCGTAGAGTGCTTCGTCGCGCAGCACCCGGTTGCGCGGCACGTCCTGCGCCTGCGCCTGCCGCTCGCGCCACGCGGCGAGTTCCATCAGCACCGCGAGCCCGCGTCGGTTGCGGACCTTGAGCTTCAATCGTTTCCACGACGTCTCGGGGTCGACGTCGTAAGTGCGCGGATCCGTCAACGAAGCCATCTCGTGGTCGAGCCAACTCGCGCGGCCCGTCTCGGCGAGGTTGTCGCGCAGATGCACATAGACGTCGCGCAGATGCGTCACGTCGCCGAGTGCATAGAGGAGTTGTTTTTCCGACAACGGCCGCCGCCCCCAGTCCGTAAACCGGGAGGACTTGTCGAGATCCTGATTACTGATGCGTTTGACCAAATTGACGTAGCTGATCGAGTCGCCGTAGCCGCAGACCATCGCGGCAACCTGGGTATCGAACACCGGTTGCGGGACCAAGCCCGCCATGTAGTGCACGATCTCGATGTCCTGGCGCGCAGCGTGGAATACTTTCATCACGCGTGTGTTCGCCATCAACGCGTAAAAGGGTTTCAAATCGATGCCCGGTGCCAGCGGGTCGACGATCATTTCCAGACCTGGTGCCGCCATCTGAACGAGGCAGAGCTTCGGCCAGAACGTTTGCTCGCGCATGAACTCTGTGTCGACTGCCACAAATTCATGCTGGGCAAGTCGCTGGCAGGCTTCGGCGAGGGGCTGGGACGTGGTGATGACGAGCATGATTCCTGCATATAAAGGAAGAAAACAGCCTTGTCGCGCATTTAGGTTGAGGCGCGAGATAAGCCGGCAACTGGCAGGTCCGCACAGTCGGCAGGGGATGCCGCAGCGGCCCATCGACTGATGAACGGCGTTCGAAAGGGGACCATCGCCCCGGCACCCGCAACAGGCTCGGTCGTGGCGGCCTCGGAGGGCAACCATGCTGGGCAAGAACAACGCCGCAACAACGGCCTCACGCGGCCCTGTTCGCGGCCTCGTGCCGCCGCCAGTCCTCGAACACCAGAATCGGCCAGAGCGCGGAATGCCAGTTTTGCCGCCCCGACAGGTGCTCCGCCCAGCGCAAGCGAATGATGTCCGGTTCGAAGAAACCGCCTTCGTTCAATGACTTGTGATCGAGCCGGCTCTCTGCCCAGTCGCGCATCGGGCCGCGCAGCCAATCCCCGATCGGCAGGCTGAAGCCGGCCTTCGGGCGCTGGAGCAGCGTCTTTGGCACGTACGTATGCGCCACCTGCCGCAGCAGCCATTTCAGCGAGCCGCCGCGGATCTTCATCGCCAGCGGCAGCGACCACGCGAAGGCGAGCACGCGATGATCGAGCAGCGGCGCCCGGGCTTCAAGGCCCACGGCCATCGTCGCCCGGTCGACTTTGGCCAGGATATCGCCCGGCAGGTAGGTCAGCGTATCCAGGTACTGCATCTCCTCGGCGAGGCCATCGAGACCGGTCGCAGGTAGCGGCGGGATCGCCTCCGAGGATGCGCCGCCTCCCAGCAGCATGCGTTCGGGGCCCGGGCAGACGCTCGTCACTATGCGATAGAAGTCGCGCGGCGACATGCCGAGCAGGTTGCCGACCTTGTGCGCCTTGTCGCCGGCATAGCGCGGCCGCACACGGTCCGGCAGCAAGCCAGCGAGGCTGTCCCAGGTGGCCGGCGGCACGGCTTGCATGCTCGATCCCAGCCAGCGCCGTGGTGACGCAGGCATCCAGGCCAGCCAGCGCTCGAAGGCGGCACCGTTGCTGTAGCGGTTGTAGCCGGCGAACACCTCGTCACCGCCGTCGCCGGACAGCGCCACTGTCACATCGGCGCGTGCAAGCTTGGCGACGAGATAGGTCGGGATCTGCGAGCTGTCGGCAAATGGCTCGTCGTAAAGGCGCGGCAGCTCGGCAATCACCGCCTGCGCTTGCGCCGCGCTGACGATCAGCTCCGTGTGGTCGGTGCCGAGATGCCGCGCGACCGCCGCTGCATGCGCCGATTCATCGAATGCCTTGTCGTCGAAGCCGATCGCGAACGTGCGCACAGGCTTGGCCGAATGCTTCTGCATCAGCGCGACGACCGTGCTCGAATCATAGCCGCCTGACAGGAAGGCGCCGAGCGGCACGTCGGACACCATCCGCCGCCGCGTGGCATCGCCGATCAGCGTATCCAGGGCCTCGATGGCGTCCTGGTCGCTGCCGGCGAACGGTTTTGCGCGGGCTTGCGCGACGGTCTCGGCCAGCGTCCAGTAGGCCTCGATCTTCGGCTCGGCCCCCGGCCTCAACGTCAGAATGGTTCCTGGCGGCAGTTGCTGCACGCCGTCGTAGACCGTCCCAGGCTGCAGGTAATAACCTGTGCGGACATAGCCGACGAGCGAGCGTCGATCGATGCGCGCCTCGAATGCCGGGTGTGCTTTCAGCGCGCGCAGTTCCGATCCGAACAGCAGGTGACCGTTCTGCATGGTCCAGTAGAGCGGCTTCTTGCCGACCCGGTCGCGCACCAGTGACAGCACCCGCGTCTCGCGGTCGAATAGGGCGAGTGCGAACATGCCGAGGGTGCGCCGGATCGCGGCCTCGACGCCGATCTGCTCGGCGCATTCGAGCAGGATCTCGGTGTCGGAATGGCCGCGGAGCCGCGTCGCGATGGGGCCGAGTTGCGCTTTCAATTCGCCAGCGTTGTAGAGTTCGCCGTTGTAGCAGATGACAGTGCGGCCCGATGCCGACACCATGGGCTGCGCGCCGGCCGGCGAGAGGTCGATGATCGAAAGCCGCCGGTGCCCGAGGCCAAGCCCGGCGCTTGCGTCGACCCAGGTGGCGCCCTGATCGGGTCCGCGATGCGCGATGGCGTCGGCCATGCCCCGCACCCGGCGCTCGAGGACATCGGGCGCCGTTCCAGCCTTCAGATCGATGCAACCGGCGATACCGCACATGCGCGCTTCTCTAGCATGTTGGCCGCGCCTGCCTATGCGACAGCGCCGCGCCGCGTTTTTTCCCGTTGCGGGTGGACAGAAACGGCATGGCGTGATCGAAGCCAGACTGATCGAAACACAGGTTGCCCGCTGCATGCCACCGCGCATCGCCTACATCGTGACGGAGGACTGGTATTTCCTCTCCCACCGCTTGCCGATGGCGCGCGCGGCCAAGGCGGCCGGCTTGGACGTGCACGTACTTTGCCGTATCGCCAAGGGCCAAGCTGCGATCGAGGCGGAGGGCTTCACCGCGCACGGCTTGAGCTGGTCGCGCGGCAGTGTCTCGCCGGCCGGCAATGCGCAAGCCGTCGCCGAGGTGGCGCGCGTGCTGCGCCGGATCCGACCGGACATCGTGCACAACATCGCGCTGAAGCCGGCGCTGCTTGGCTCGCTCGCGGCGCTTACACAACCGCGCGCTGCGGTCGTCAACAGCATCACCGGCGTCGGCTCGTCGTTCCTGTCGCAATCGTTCGCCGGCCGGATCGGCAAAGCGGCGCTGGGGCGCGCTCTCGCCCTGCTGATGAATCGTGCGCGTGCCCGCGCCGTCGTGCAGAATCCGGACGATGCGGCGCTCCTGGCAGACCTCGCGGTCAGAGCGTCGAACATCGTGCTCATCCCCGGTTCCGGCGTCGACACGGACGCCATTCAACCGGTGCCCGAGCCGCCGCCCCCGGTGCGCGCTGCCTTCGTCGGGCGCATGCTCGAGGACAAAGGCGTGCGCACGCTGGTGGACGCGCACCGGTTGCTCCGCTCGGAAGGTGTCGCGCTGCATCTGATCCTCGCCGGCGATCCCGATCCTGAGAATCCGACGTCGATTTCGGGCGAGGAGCTTGCGGCTTGGGGGCGGGAGCCCGGCATCACCTGGGCCGGCCATGTCACCGATATCGCCGGCCTTTGGCGCGATAGCCACATCGCCGTGTTGCCGTCACGCCGCGAGGGGCTGCCGAAGAGCCTGCTGGAAGCCGCCGCCGCCGGTCGCCCCATGGTCGCAAGCGATGCACCGGGCTGCCGCGAGGTTGCAATCCCTGGCGAGACCGGCATTCTGGCGACGGTCGATGATCCCCGCTCGTTTGCCGCGGCCCTGGCTCAACTTGCAGCCGATCCGGCAATGCGCGCCCGCCTCGGCGGCAATGCGCGCCGTCTCGCGGTGGAACGCTTCTCAGCCAACGCGATTGGCCAGCAGACTGTGGATCTCTATCGCCGGCTGATGCCAATGGGTTGAGGCGCACGGAATAAAACCTGCCGGTGCCTGCGGGTCCAGCGGGCCGGATAATGCCAATCGCTCTCGAAAGGCTGCGTTACGGGGCGTTGCGGCTCAGGTTCGAGAATGTCGACGCCCCCCGTGCTGACGTCGAACTACCGCCGCTGTTCCCACTGTTGCCGCCACTGCTCCCACCGCCGCCACCGCCGTTGTTCGAATACGTCCTGCGTGGCGGCGGTGCTGCAACACGTACCGGCTCCGGCGCACGAGCGGCTGGCCGCGGCTGCGCAACTGATTCCGGGCGGGCGATCGCAGCCTGCGGCGCAGCGGCATACTGCGGTGCCGGTTGCGTGCGATTGGCCGGTGACACTTGCTGGCTCGGCACATCCGACTTGGCGATCGGCGCACCGATCGCCATCCGGCCGGGCAGAGCAGGGGCCGGCGCAAACAGGGGCGCCTCGGTGTTCGTCAGCGGCACGTGCACGGGCGGTGCTGCCGCAACTATGCTCGGGGCCGCGGGCGGCTGGCTCGTCACTGTCGTGGTCCAGGCATCCTTCGTGGCCGGTGCAGCGGGCACGGCTTCCTTCGCTGGTGCGATTTCACGCCGGATGCGCGGTGTGCTGCGCGCAGCAACTTGCGACTTATCGGCGGGATTCGTGTTGCATGCTTGGCGGGCATGGCCTTGCAGCATTGTCAGCAGGATGTAGTCGGGCGACTTCAGCGGCAGCTTGACCTGCACGCTATCGTTGAACGCGTTCATAGCGCTCCGCGTGCCGTCGGACCAATTGCCGTCGACACTGCCCGCATAACAACCGACCCGCTGCAATTCCTGCTGGATGCTGCGCACCAGTACACGTTGCGCCTGCACATCGGCCTGCTGCTGAGCAACTCGCGTCTGCGCTTCTCTGAGTGCAGATCCGTCATTGCTGGTGACCGGCAGGTCCGGCGCGGCCTCGGCGACCTTTATGTTGCTGGCGGGCTCGACGGCATACGCCTTTTGCGTCCAACGAGCCAAGCCCGGGACGATTTCTGCAAGGGTCGCCTTGACGTTATCGAGGCCGGATTGGGCGTCCGCTGGCGGAGCCAGGTAGTAGTACAGGCCAACTGCCGTCAATGTGCCGGCCCCTGCCCAGAAAAAACCAGTTGCAAAGGCTGAGAATAACGAGGGTCTTGAATGCCGCATAGGAGCTACTCCGCCGCCATCTTGAACG
>JANLQP010000129.1:0-3517 GCA_031367895.1 Hyphomicrobiales bacterium | reverse complement strand
CGAGGAGATGCCAGCTTTCGCTGGCATGACGGGAGTTATGCGACGATGTTTTCCTTGCGTGGCGCCTCAGTTGCATCGGTCGATTGCGACGTCCGTTTCGCAGGTAAGTGATCCTGAAGACGACCGCCCGCTTTCGGCCAGATTCAGCCGTCGCAAAGGTCGCGCTATATTACACCCGCTGAACGTCGAGTTCAGATTTCCGACATGGCGACGGGCTCATTTCCCTTTTCAAGGGTCTGTAGATTCGGTCTGTCTGAAGGAGTTTTAAGATGGTCAAGAATTTCGTGCTTGCCATGTCGGCGCTGTCGCTAGTCGCAGTCCCGGGTATGGCCAATGCCCATCGCCATGACGGCTACGATAATGAAAATGGCTATAATCGTGGCGACGATCAAAACGATGATCAAGAAGACGAAGGCCAGCAGGGATATTACCAGCAACAGGGCCATTACCCGCAGCAACGCGATTATCAGCAGCAGGGATACTACCCGCAGCAGGGATACTACCCGCAGCAGGGTTACTACCCGCAGCAGGTGTACAGTAACAGCAACGCCTATTACGGCCGCCGCTATGGCTATAACAGGCATCGCTGCAGCGGCACCACGGGCACAATCGTCGGTGCCGGTGCCGGCGCACTGCTTGGCCGTTCGATCGGTCGCGGAAGCGGTTACTACCGCCAGAACAGTGGCACGACCGGAACCATCGTCGGCGGCGTTCTGGGCGCGCTGATCGGGCGGCAGGTTGGCAAGTCGACCTGTTAGACGGCGACGCACCGAATCGGAGTAGGGGCCGGGCGGGCAACGTCCGGCCCCCTTTTCATGCGAGCAGAAGGCATTGTCAGACCAAACTGGCAGCCCCCTGTGCACGCTGCTAGCGCGCTGGCTTGAGCCGCAAATCTAGAGCTAAGCCAGCCAGTCCGCTCCGCTGTTTCAAAAGTTCACCGGAGGTGATCCGCCTGGTTGCGCTGATGTATCTGCGGTTTCCGCTGTCGTTGCGGAACGTCGAGGATTTGCTGGCCGAGCGCGGCATCGACATCTGCCACGAAACGGTTCGCTTCTGGTGGAACCGCTTCGGACAACTCTTTGGAAAGCCGATCAGATCACGCACCGAACGTCTGACTTTTGAATTGCTGAGAGCCAATCCAGACGGACTGCTTTCGGCCATTATTGGACGACAGTCTCATATCTCATTTCGACTGAGGCTGACTGACACATAGGCCAGCATAATGGCCTACGTACGCCTTCCCGCGAGCGCCGCCCTTGCGGGCCCGCGACACGGCTCTACTGCGCTTTCATTGGCAGGATGACCGTCTCGGCGAACCGATCCATCTCCTCCGCCTGGGGGCTCATCTGCAGTAGCAGCAAGTCAAGGCCCACTGCCTCATAGGCCTCGATTTTCCGGCGGACCTGCTCCGGCGTTCCGACGAGGTCTGGCATCAGACCTCGGTTGCTCACCGAATAGTCTCTCAGCTTGATGTCCCGCTCAAGCTGTGTGCCAGACAGCCACTGTTCGAAATTGTCGAACCCCTTGGGCGGGGTGTCCGGCATCGCGGTAATCCGCGCCTGCTCGGCCCGTGCTTCCTCTTCGCTGTCGCGGACGATGGCATAGGCCGCCATCCCGAACTGCATCGGCCCCAGACCAGTTGCCGCTCTCCTCAACCTCATGTCGGCGATCTTGCCGCCAATCGCTTCGACGCTGTCGCCATGCATGACATAGGCGTCACACTGCTCGGCAATCATCGTCTTGGCCGCTTCGCTTTCGCCGCCGGCGTAGATCATCGGACGTGGCGAGGCGACCGGCTTGGGCTCGCAGATTGCGTCTTTGAGCTGATAGCGTTCGCCGTCGTGCGAGAAACGTGGCTCGGTCCACAATCCGTCAACCACCTTCAACCATTCGCTGGTGCGCGCGTAGCGGTCGTCGTGCGCGTCGAACGCCAGCCCATATTGGGTTGCCTCGTCCGCCCACCAGCTCGAAACGACGTTGAGCGCCAGACGACCATTGGCGATATTGTCGATGTTGGCGGCTTGCTTGGCAAACAGCGCGGGTTGGTGGAAATTGGGTCGCACCGCGACCATCAATTCAATCCGTTCGGTCACCGCCGCCAATGCCGCCGCAGTCGACCAGGCGTCGAGCGCCGGCTGGTCGATGCCTTTGATGTCGTTGAGGTTGAGCTCGGCAATCAACGTCAGATCCCAGCCGGTCTGCTCGCTGCGCTGGGCCAAACGCCGGACATAGTCCCAGCTCGCCGTCATTCCCTCGTCTTCGACATTGCGGAGCCAGCCGCCAAACACCGGCATCCAGTAACCGAACCTCACCGAGCCTTCCCTTCTTCGATCTTCGTCTGGAGGTAATTGACCAGCCGATCATGCGGGTCCCAGCCCAGCACGTCGAGCGGGTTGGCGACGAAGTTAGACAGGGCATTTATGTCGTAAAAGCGCGCGGTTCCGTCGCGATCGTCGATGACATATTCGACTCCGCCGACGTCCAGCCCGGCCGCAGCCGCGATCGCTTCGGCCGCAGCGACCAGCTGGGCCGACGGATGCGCCTTCGTCATCGCCACTGCCCGACCCGGGATGTGGCAGGCGTCGGCCGGACACAGATCGAAATTTCCGTCCACCGTGATGTCGATCGCATACAAAAACCGGCCAGCGAGAGTTTCCATCCGGCAAATGCGCTGGCCGCGCGGCTCGACATAGGCCTGAACCAGCAGCACCTGGTCGACGCTCTTGGGCACCGTCCCGGCCGCGATCGCCGCGTGGATCTCCGCCATCGCATCAAAGCGAACGATTCCCGCGCCGGCCCCGCCGATGTTCGCCTTCACGAGAAGCGGAAAGCCGATGGCGCGCGCCGCCTCGGCAAGTTCGGCCAGGCGATGGATGACGCGGGTCCGTGGCGTCGCCAGGCCGAGCGCTTCGATCAGCGACAGCTGGCGGGCTTTCGATGCATCGATCGCCATCACCTCGGGGCCGTTGATGATCCGTGCCCCGCGCCGGCGCCAGTGGTCGAGCGCAGCCATGGCGTGAAAGATGCCGTGCTCCGGGTCGCGCTGGGGTGCCGACATGGCGACGCGGTTGAAAACGAGCGGGGCGGGGACGGACGACGCTCCCGGATCGAACACCAGGCTGCGCGCGTCGACCCTGGCCGTCTCAATCCCGCGCCGTCCGAGCGCCTCGAACAGCGGCTCGAACCAGCGCGGATGTTCATAAAGCACGGCGAGCGGAGCGGTCATCGAAATCCTCAGTTGGCAACGCGCCTCTTTGAAGCCGCGCGGACGACGGGACAATACTGGTCATCTACGTCAGTCGACCTGTATTCGCCTAAGCCGGCGGCCGGCCAACGGCCGATTCATGGCCGTGTACCGGCTGATGGACCGGATTCAGGAGCGCAATTCGAAAAAGCCGCGTGCCGAGCAACCGATCGAGCGACCAGGCGCCCCCGCCGCGAAAAATCAACGGCAACAGCAGCCCCGCCCAGCTGAGGTGTGTCGGCCAGGCATCGGGATAGACGAACACTTCGATCA
>JANLQP010000107.1:0-3362 GCA_031367895.1 Hyphomicrobiales bacterium | reverse complement strand
AACGAGGCTCTGGATCAGCGCTATGTCGATGCGACCGGAGGGTTTGCGCTTGCCGCCACCAATTGTGCCGATGTCACTTTCGGCGACTGAGAGGAAAGTTTTTAGGCGTTCGCGCCATTGATCGACGAGCTGCTGACGGTGCACCAGCACCAGCGTGTTGCAGCCTCGCGCCGCAATCATTTTTGCGCCGACCACGGTCTTGCCGAACGCCGTCGTGGCGGCCAGAACGCCGTAGTCATGGGGTTCGATGGCGGCGACGGCCGCTGCCTGGACATCGTGCAACGTGCCGAGAAACGTGAGCGCCAATGGTTGGCCACTATGACGTTCGTCTTTCAGGGCCGGTTTGATCCCAAGGGCTCTGAGCAATTCCATGGCTTCATCGAGGCAACCGCGCGGCAGGCCGACATGCTGCGGATGGAGTTCGGCGCAAGAAATGATGCGGGGCTTGCCGTAGGTCGGCATCCGCATCGCCTGGGCACGATAGAACTCCGGGTTTTGAAAAGCGGCGACCCGCACAAGCTGAGCCACAACCGACGACGGCAGTTGTGTGCGGTCGACATACACCTGATCGGCAAGAACAACGCTGACTTGTTCGGGCACGGACACTGAGGACTTCGGAGTTTTACGCCGCCGCGATGGCGCCATCTTCCAGGGTTCGTCCGCGTTTTCGTCGTCAACCGGCAACCTGACGCCAGTGGCTCCGCCGGGCATATCGGTCTCGGCTCGTCCGATCAGGGCGGCGACGTCGGCGGACGACAGGCGGCGCAGGCTGCCGAGAAATGCCCACTGGTCTTCATAAGGCGCCAGCGCATCGTCAACGAAGACGCTGTTACCCTTCTCGCGTGCCAGACGCTGCAATGGTAACGCGATGAGGTTGCCGAAACCGCCACGCGGCATCGTATCCTGACTTGGAAACAACCGGTCGTACGACGCGAAACCGATCTCGGGGCGGCGGTTCATCGCGCGTGTCAGAAGCAGCGTGCCCAGCCGCCGGGCTTCTGACGCGGCAATCGATTCCGAGAAGAAGATCCAGACATGGCCACCATTGCCGGATCGCGACCGCTCCAGTGCGGCGGGCACATCGAGGTCATGGCAGGTTTCGAGAAATGCCTTGGCGTCGCCGATCCAATCCTTCTTGTCAAAATCGACCGCAAGGAAATAGCAGGTATCGTCGAACAGTAGCGGATACACACCGGCGACGAAGCCGGTCTCCCGCCGGTTCTTGCGGATGCGGTCCTCGCCGCGTAGGTGGCATTCGACGACAGCATCGGAGGCGCCGATGAAGGCTTGGTTCGGACAGTCACCGCACTTGACTTGCGGCTTGCCGCAGACGCCCCGCACCCACTCGTTCATGCAGGCGGGTGAATAGCCGGATTTGCCGGACTTCTGGTTCTCCCATCGCACCGGCACCACATCGGTGCGGCCGGCGAACAGACGGCGGAACAGTGCAATTTTCTCGACCGCCATCGAGCTGTTGGAAATGCCAGGCTTGGCCTGCACTGATGGCGGGACGACCGGGGCCGGAACTGCGGCACGTTGCAACTGATCGAGCTTGGAAATGAGCCGTTGGCGCTCCAGATCGAGCGCCGCAAGTGCCGCCCGGACATGCCCGATATCATCGGACTCTTCTACCCTTATTGGCACAGGGTCGATCATCTGGAGACCCGCTACTTGTCGACGATGGCATCGTCACTTCATATCACGAGCCGTGGCGCGGGCATCATGACAACAATTGCGCCGTGCCGCTTATGAGAGTCGCCGTGGAAGGCAATCTCCAGCCGTCCTCGTTGCTACAATTGATCGATCACATTCCGAAGCAAGATAGCTGCCTTCGTCAATCCGCTTGCACGAATGCCCGCCAGATACTCTGCGGCTGACTTCGGCGGATTGGCCATGCGGGCGCGGTCGGCGGCAAATGCTTGCACTGCCCTATCGAGATCGGCAGAGATCAGATCGCAAACAAAGGCGTCGGGATGTCGGGCGGTGATGCCGTGGGACTTGAGGACGGCCTTTGGAAAGTGCTTCAGGTTCGACGTGACGATGACGTGCGCTTTGCCATGCAACGCCGCTGCCAGCACGTGGCGGTCATCGGGGTCGGGCAGCACCAACTTGGCAATGTGGCGCTGATATCCGGCCACCATCGCATTCGGCAAGTGCGCTTCCATCAGCGCTCGCGTGCGAGCGATCCGCTTGGCATCGAGGTCCGGCCGATCACGCGCCAACGCCGCCGTCCACTCGCGATGCACGTCTTCGGACCATTGCGGCCGGAAGGCATCAAAGGCCGCGAGAAACATGAGCACGCTGCGAATGGTCGACGGATAGAGGACGCTGGCGTCGAGGAATGCGACTGGCGTCACCGCAGACCAAGCTCCTGATCGAGTGCCGTCAACTCGCGCAACGCTTCCAGCCGGTTGGCCCGGTTGCGCGCCTTGTATTCGAGCACATCGGCGAGCGGCAGACGGCGTTGATTGCCGACTTTGCGCACTGGCAGTTCGCCCTTTTCGACGAGGCCGACCAGAAAGGGACGCGAGACATTGAGCAGATCGGCAGCCTGCTGCGTCGTGATTTCGACATCCGTTGGCGCCACACTGACGGCGCGCCCATTGCCCATCTCAGTGAGCACCTGGAGCAGCAATTTGGCAGCCGCTTCGGGCAGCCGCACGGTCGTAACTTCTTTGCCGGCATTGGCGAGTTGCAGTTGGAATGATCCCATGTCGGCATGCTGGGTCTCTATGGCCCGGCTGGCCTCGCGGGCAAGCAGCGCATCCTGGTCGGACGGGATAGTGGGCGTGGTGTCGGTGCGGGGCATGGCACTCTCCTTTAATGAGTCCTACCACATAGCCGAAATAATTGAAACAGTCGAATTACTCGAAGGGAAATGGCTATCCGGGCCCGATGGCGCGTTTATGGCATTGCCGCCTCTGTTCGATCTGACTCGCTGGTAGGTCGCAGCCGCTGACCGTCTTTTGTAAGGCGCCAACGTCAGATCAGCACGGTTAATAGTCTTCGGCCAGCGCATCGACTGGTCAACCAGCGGAAGCTGCCGTTCCCTGGTAGCGGCGCGAGCCCGTGTGGCGGCTCCACTCGACGGTTGGCTAATGCGCGCAATCTCCTTGATATCTTGTTCTCCGCTCTTCGCTGCTCGATGCTGCGAGGATTGTAACACTGAACCCTCGCGACGTAGGTCGCGGGCGTGGGTGTTCGCACGCGTCAAGGTGTAGTGGCGCGCCATACAGGATAAAAGTGCGAACACCTATGTGATTGAAATTGCGGTGTAATTTTTCGACGCGTCGGCAACGTCAGCTATCCAAGGTGTTTGTTGGGTCGGTGCTGGTCGACCCCGCTGTCCGTCATCGACATCG
>JANLQP010000069.1:0-2569 GCA_031367895.1 Hyphomicrobiales bacterium | reverse complement strand
CCGATCTTGGCCCGCGTCGAGGCCGATATGCTGGCAGCATTGCCGGTGAAGCGCAGGGCTGAACTATTGGCCGTGCTCGGTGCGCTCTCGGCTGCCTGACAAACGCGGCATCGGTGGCAGGGACGTCAACATGGGCAACATCCGTCCCTGCCTGAGCCCGACGCAATATGACAGGACTGGATCAAACCTTAGCGCCGAACCGTTAACATCGTCCGAAACCGGCGAACGGGTTACGTCTGCACACTTCCAGCCGTTGCGTAACCGGTGCGTAATTCGAAATGTTTACACTTTGTCTTCCTGGGGCAAGTCATTGAAAGCATTGGAGCGGGTGAAGGGAATTGTACCCTCGCCATCAGCTCGCCGGTGCAGGCAGGGACGGGTGGTTCCATGAGCTTCAAATGATAGCCTCTAGGTGGTTCAGTCCGCCGCAGCAAAATGCGCCATCTGGTCTGCGTGCGCCTTCTCGAAGGCCGGGCGAGTCGTTGCGCGCACGACATAGGCACGACAGGCGGGAAATTCCGCCAGCCCATCGAACCGATCAACAAGGCGCAGCACATCCGCCATGACTATGTCGGCAACGGAGAACGTCCCGGTTAGCCATTCGCGACCCGACAACACGGCTTCCATATGCTGGAGCCTGGCCTCAAGAAACCCGTCAAAGAACTTCCGCATTGGCGACTCGCCGGCGTCACCGGAGAACTCGAAGAAGGACCAGGGCTGGCTTGCCGCCTCAACCGAAGCAAGCGCTGCAATCAACCATTGTCTTACCTCGCTCCGACCGCGCGGATCGGCAGGCATCAGCGTATCGCTCCGCTCGCCGAGATGGAGCAGGATCGCGCCACTCTCGAAGATCGAGATGTCACCATCGGTCAACCACGGCACCTGGCCGAAGGGTTGGTGCGACATATGCTCGGCACCCCGGTCGCGGAATGGCACGCTCTCCACGCGATAGCGCAGTCCGGCTTCTTCCAGAGCCCAACGCACCCGGATGTCACGCACATAGCCGCGCGGCATTTCGGGAACCCAATCGAAGGTGGTGAGGACCAGTTCGCTCATTGGGAAAATCTAACAGGTTTTCGGCATCGAGGAAGTGCCGCTACCAAGTTTATGTCGGCGGCAAACGGATTGAGCGGAAGCTACATCTAGGTCGGCTCGATCCCGAAGCACGTCGTGCGCATTCGGGCACCGAACAGAACGCCGTATTGTCACCTGGGCAGGCCCGCGACGAAGCCGAGCGCGTCTTGGCCCTTGTAGGTTCCGGTGTTGATCCCTGGTCGGCATGGAAGGGTAAGACGAACACCATGACCATGGGGTGGCACACGGTCATGGAGTTCGTGCCATCACTCATCGGCTGCATGATCACGAGCGGCAATCCCAGCTTCGGTATGATCAAGGCCAGCGAGGAATGCGTCATCAACATCCCGACCTGTGACCTCGCAGAGCAGGTCGTCGGCATCGGCAATCGCACCCGCCGGGAGAATTCTCTGCCAGCGGTTCGGACAGTATTGCCGCGGCGGCAAGAGCAACCTCTTCCGAGTTTAGGCTATGATCCGAACGCGTGTGCAAATGAAGCCGCCATGCTCGAGGCGCTGTCTTTTCACGACCTGAAATTGGCGGCAGGGACGGGAGACGCCGCAATGCCATTCGATTGACGTCCAGCTGGAATTGCGGAGTTTCACGCGATGCTTTTGGCAATTACGCCCATAAACCACTCGCAAGCATTTTCTTGCTGCGGCGCCCGACAAATGATAGGGACCTTTACTCCTCAAAAACATCAGCTCACGAGCATCCATGGCCCGCACAGGTAACAATATCGACGTCGACAGTATGTCCCTCAAGGAACTGACGGCGCTCCTCGCTGAGGTCGAGGCTGCAATTCCGGAAAAGAAGAAAACAGAGATCGTGGGCCTCCGTGCAAAGCTGGAGGCTGTTGCCGCCGAGGCGGGGTATACGCTGGCCGAGGTCGTTGGTGGTCGCTCAGGCAAACGCGGCCCAGCTGCAGGATACGGCGCGGTTGCCGTGAAATACCGCAACCCCGACAATCCCGCCGAGACTTGGTCGGGGCGTGGGCGCACTGCCAGGTGGCTGGCCGAAAAGCTGAAGAAGCGCGGCGTGAAGATTGAAGAGTTCGCCGTTTGACACCAGCCGGTGCTCGGGCGGCCGTTTTCTGCGATGAACTGCCCGACACAGTCCTCCGGCGCAGCCCATCAATGAAGCGAGCGCCGTTCAGCTACTCGGCGCTCGCCACCAGCGCTCGGTGATGCCGAAGCGGCCCCATTGCTCGCGTGGCACCAGCAAGTTGCGGCCAATGAGCTGGCGTGCGGGGTCGGCGTCGGCGATGCAGCGCTCACGCAGCGCCACGAATAGTTTGGCTGCCGAGGTTTCACCCCAGAACCAGTCCGCCGCCGCCCGACCTGTCATCGGTTGCGGTTGACCAGCAACCGCTTCGAAATAGAAGGCCTTGAGGTCCTCGGCCGCGAGCTTCAGCATCGCTTCCGGTGATTGGCCTGATCGCGGGCTCGCGGGCGGCATAGGGTCGAGCCAGCGCGCCAGAAATTCCGCGACATCC
>JANLQP010000068.1:0-49145 GCA_031367895.1 Hyphomicrobiales bacterium | reverse complement strand
CCTACATCGCCACCGAAGCACTGGGTTCGTTTTCGGTCTACTTCACCAAGTCGATCGTGTTTCAGCGGCTCGGTGCCTTGCCGTGGGATGTGGCGGTCCGCGGCCTCATTGTTGGGGCTGCCATGATGCTCGGCTCCTGGTTCGCCAAAGGCATCGTGGAGCGCATGCAGGCACACCAGTTCGACCTCGTCATGGACGCACTGATGCTCGCCGCTGGCCTTGTGATGCTCTGGGGCTCCTTAGCGTGAAAAGAGCATTAACAACTATTTTACAATCTTAAGTTGTAATTCAGGTGCTCGGGACAACGAGACCAAGAACAAGCCCTGCAATTCAACAGCCTCCAAGCCCGAGAATCTCTGTTGGCCCTTTCGGGTGCGTCATTCAGTTGGAGTAAGCGTTGTGCGTTTCCCTTCCTCGCAGCCCGCGGGCTCGCAAACTTTTGGTCCGTCACCGGACACCACTTGTTACACCGCTCGTTATCCGCGGCAGTGGCCTGGCCTCATGTTCGGGGCCAGCGCTGCTGCCCTTCTTTCCGCCATGTGCCTGGCGAGCGGCGAGGCCCGCGCCCAGTTCATCTGCGCCCAGTATGGCGGCGGCGCGCTGACCACCGACGGCGGCGCGGTGTCAGCCGGGTCACTCTCGATCGCCTGCGGAACGTCGTCGGCCACAGCGAATATCGCTGCGAGCGCTTTCGGCGCGCAGGCACTGGCGATCGGAGCAAACTCGTCAGCGTTCGGCAATCTGGCGGCAGCACGCGGCGATAACTCGCTGGCTGCCGGTGCTGCATCGGTCGCCGACAGCGGCAATACGACAGCCATCGGTGCGTCCGCCGCTGCTCGCCGGGCCAATGGCACGGCGATCGGTGCCAGCGCCTTGACGGACGGTGTCAACGCCGTCGCCGTCGGCAATGCGACCCAGGCGACCGGCATCAACACGACCGCACTCGGCACAGCCGCCTCGGCAACCGGCATCAATGCGACCGCTGTCGGTTACACGGCGCAGGCGCAAGGCGACAACTCGACCGCATTGGGTCGTGGCGCCCGAACCACGGGCAATAACGCGATCGCACTCGGCGCGACCAGCCGTGCCGAGGCCGATCAGGCAACCGCGCTCGGCTCCGGCGCAATAGCGGCGGCCGTATCCGCCACCGCGACCGGGTCCCTTGCCAACGCGGCAGCAACGAACGCCACGGCCTACGGCGCCCGTGCCCAGGCAACACAAACCGGCGCGTCGGCGTTCGGCCAGGGAGCCAACGCAGCTTTCGCGAACTCTGCCGCCTTCGGACAGGGCGCGACGACGGCGCGCGCCAATCAGCAGGTGTTCGGCATCGCGACCAACACCTATACCGCCAGCGGCATCGCAACGGCCGCCAGCCGCTCCGCCCAGTCAGGCGCGTTGCAAGTCGTGACGACCGACGCCAACGGCAACCTCGCCGGCGACGGCGGCGCGCTACAGGCCCAGGTCAACGGCAACGCCACGAACATAACGAACTTGCAGGGACGCGTCACGACCGCGGAGGGCAACATCACGATCCTGACGACGCAGACAACGGCGAACACAACAAACATCACCAATCTACAGGGTCGCATGGGCACCGCGGAATCCAGCGTCGCCAACCTGCAGAGCCAGATCGGTTCCAACACCACAAACATCACCAACCTGACCAATCAGGTCACCACACACACCACCGACATCACTGGCCTGAAGGGCCGCGTGACCACCGTCGAAGGCCAGACGGCCGCCAACACCACAGACATCGGCACTCTCAAGACACAGACCGCAACCAACACCACCGATATCTCGACACTGAAAACGCAGACCGCGTCGAACACCACAAACATCACAAACTTGACGACGCAGACCACCACCAACACGACGAACATCAACAACCTGCAAGGCCGCGTGACGACGGTAGAGGGTCAGACCTCGACCAACACGCAGAATATCTCGGCGCTGCAAACACAGACGACCGCGAATACGCAAAACATCGCTGCGGTGCAGTCGACGGTTGGCAGCTTCGACGGCCGTATCAAGTCGACCGAGAGCCGCATGACATCAGTCGAAGGCACGGTCGACAAGCTCGCAGCCAAGGTCGACGGCATGGACCACCGTGTCGGCGAGGCCGAGCGTATGTCGCAGAAGGCCATCCAGGGCGTTGCCATCGCGCTGTCGGTTTCCGATCCCGTGCTTGTCAACGGCGATGTCTTCGGCGTCCGCATGAACTACGGCACGTTCGACGGCCAGAACGCGATCGGCCTTTCGATGCTCGGTGTTTTGTCGCGCGACCTCTTCGGACGCGGCGAAACGCTGGCACTGGGCGGCGGCATCGGCGTCGGCCTCAACGATCATTCCGTCGGCGGTCGTGTCGGCCTGCAATTGAGCTGGAAATGATTTCCAAGGAACCCATCATGCACCGCGACCTTCCCGAGGTTTACCTGGCAAGCCCCCGCCTGAAACCGGAGCGCTCGGCCCCAACATCAAACCGCACCTCGACACCGTTGCTCCAGCAGATCGGCTTCGGTATTTTGCTGATGACCGCGTCGGCCGCAGCGGCTGCGTTCGTCATCTCAGGTGCGCCGGCGAAACTGCTACGGCTGGAAGCGGCATTTTATGGCGATGCTTCAGCCGAGTTTCGTGAGGCTCCAGCCTTCCTGGCCCGCTCGACGCTGATGGCGCTGCACGATGCCAACACAACCGGCGATTACGGTGTATTTCGCGCGCTGGCTGCACCGGGATTCCAGGCCTTGAATTCGTCTGAGGCGCTGGCGCAGATCTTCGCGGGCCTCCGCCGCGAGCAGGTGGACTTGTCCGTCGCGGCAGTTGCATCACCAAACTGGGAGACGTCTTCCGCGATTGCCGAGGACGGGCTCTATCGGTTGCGCGGCGCCCTCGAGACGGGACGCCACGCCGTCCGTTTTGCGCTGGCCTATGCCACCGTCGACGAGCAATGGCGGCTGATCGAGATCAGCGTTGCGGCCGAACCGGTCACCCAACGTGGTGCCGCAGCGGCAGTCGTAATCGAGCCACAATTGGTTAATCGTGAATTAACTTTTCGATCGTACTGATGACGCCATGAGAGCACCCGGAAAATGCCACTTTCCTGGTTGAAACAGCGATCGTCCTTCAGTTTTGGACCGTAGTGCGTAGACGGGGGTCAACGTCATGGTTCCGGTAAAGGCGCGTACCGCAGGCTTCGGCCGCGGGCTCGCAACCGTTGTGTTTTGTGTGATTTTTTCCGGCATTGCCGCGTCCGGCATCGCTGTCGCTGCGCCTCCCGCCGAAAAGACGGCGGCCGAGAAACCGTCTGCGCTCAACGGCACCAAGGCACGCACGCGCTTCGTGGTCGGCCTTGAGAAAAAAACCGATTTTCAGGTCTCCTCGCTGCAGAACCCCAACCGGGTCGTCATCGATCTGCCGGAGGTCAGCGTCAACCTGCCGACGCTGACAGGCGACCAACCCGTCGGTCTGGTGAAAAGTTTCCGCAGCGGCCTCGCCTCGGCGGGCAAAATGCGCATCGTCATCGACGTGACCGACCCCGTCATCGTCGAGACCGCGACGTTCGAGCCGGGCAAGGACGGCAAGTCCCCGCGCCTCGTTCTCGAAATCGTGCCGGCCGACATGAAAGGCGATACGCAGAAAGCCACCGGCAAGAAACCGCTGGCGAACATTGCCGTCGCCAATGTCGGCCTCTCCGGCGTACAGCCGCCGCTGCCGAAGCGTGCCGAACGCCCGGAGGCCCGCGCAGCGCGTGCGTTCAAACCCGTCATCGTGCTCGATCCAGGTCACGGCGGCCACGACAGCGGCGCCAACCGCAACGGCGCCATGGAGAAGGAAGTCGTCTTGGCATTCGGGCTGGCGCTGCGCGACAAACTCAATGCGACTGGCCGCTACAGGGTGCTCATGACGCGCGACACCGACCGGTTCGTGCCACTCGACGATCGCCGGGCCTTCGGCGAGAACAACCAGACCGCACTATTCATTGCTATCCATGCCGACTATGCCGGTGCGTCGGCTAGCGGCGCGACGATATATTCGCTGCGAGAGTCGGTCGCCAATTCTCTCAAACGTTCGACGCGCGCCTCGTTGACCGACAAGGAGCGCCAGGCGGCAGATCCATCCGACGCGAACAACGTGACGAACATACTGTCCGACTTCGCAGATCGTGACGTCCAGTCCAACAAGAGCCGGACCAGCTTGTTCGCGCGATCGGTCATCAGCTACATGGGTGAAACCACCACGATGATGAGCAATCCGGATCGGGAGGCTGCGTTCCGGGTGATCAACACCACGAAGATGCCGTCGGTACTGATCGAGTTGGCCTACGTCTCGAACAAGCAGGATGCGGCCAAGCTCAAATCGGATCAGTGGCGCGATAAAGTCGCGGATTCGATCGTCGAGGCGATCGAGAACTATTTCAAGAACAACCTGATTGCGAAGATCCCGATGTGACGTGGCCAGTCGCGCGCGTTCATGGCGCCGGCAGCAACCGCCGCGCCTGGAATTCCCGCAGCCATTTCACGAACATCGCCTCGGTGTCGATCACCTCGTGGAAGCCCGCCTGCATCAGCTTGATCGTCGATGAGAACGCTGGCGGCGCGGGTTCCGTGCGGCCGTAGCCCCATTGGTAGTCGGCGTACTGGAACGACAACCCGACGAAGGCTTTCAGATCCGGCGAGACGAGGTCGTGCTGCTTGCGAATCGCGGCCCACTCCGCCTCGCGCGGCGCGATCTCTTTTTCGAGGTTCAACGGCCGTCCGCTCCCCGGCATCATGCCCACCGCATCCGCGATCGCCGGCCAGATGTTGACCCAAACGTAGACATCACCATTCGCGACGTTGAACGTCTCGTTGCGCGCGGCTTCGGCAGTGCCCGCCCACGCCATCGCTCGCGCCAGTACGTCGGCATCGATCGCCTGCGCGACGCGTGGTGGACCGCCGGGATAATGCAGCGGCTCGCCTTGCGCCTTCAGCATCGCCGCGTAGACGCCGATCGCGGGGATCAGGTTCATGGCGCTGCCCTGCGAGTAGCCGACGATCAGCACGGGGCGGAAGATCGAGAACGCCCAGGCTTTATCCTGCTGCTGCTCCCGCAGATAGTCTTCCTGGTTCCAATAGAAATTCGGTTGCTCGCGCATCTCTGAGCGGCCCTCGCGCGCCGGCACCTTCATCGGCCGCACGTGCACCCCGTAAGCCTTCGTGCCCTGCAGCAGCGAAACGTGCTGCAGCCCTTTCGCCGTCGCTTGCAGCGGATCGAGCAGATTGCGCAGCATGCGATCGTTGATGGCGATCTGCTCTGCGTCGCGCCACCCCGCCACCAGCTCCGGCCGTTCGTACAGCGCGGCGTAAATCACGTGCGTCACGTCCGGCATGGCACCGAAAATCTGGGCACAAGCCGCGCGATCCGTAAGGTCGGCTGCAACAAACCGCGCGCCGTAGGTTTCGCCCGGATGCCTCCGCGAGACCGCGATCACGTCGCAGTCGGGCTCGCTCGCGAAATGCTTCATTGCAGCGTAGCCGACCAGCCCCGACGCACCGGCGATCAGAACGGTTTTTTTAAGCATGCGAGCCTCCAAGCTTGCTCGGCAGAACTTTCGGTCGGAGCGAGCGCCGTGCGCGACAAGGCCACCTCGGCCCGTTCGCTCCGACCTTGCTACAGGCTCAATCCTTCTTCGCGAGCCCCACCTTTTCCAGCGTCGCCTTCTCGTCCGCGGACAATTTCGCGGCGAGCTTGGCGTAGTCCTCGCTGTTCATGTAGCGGCGGCTGTATTCGAACTTGTCATAGATCTCCGGCGCCTTCGGGTCGTCGTAGGCGGCCTTGAAGGCATCGTGGATCTTTTTCATGATCGCCGGGTCCATGCCCTTCGGGCCTGCGATGCCGGTCGGTGAATCGAAATCGAAGGTGTAGCCGACCTCCTTCAGCACCGGCGCGTCCTTGTACTTTGGGTGACGCTCGCTGCCGAGCATCAGCAGCAGCCGCAGATCGCCGCTCTGCACCATCGGCGCCCAGGCCGGGCTCTCAACCATCATGTTGTAGTGCCCACCGAGCACACCGGCGATTGATTCACCACCGCCTTTCGACGGCACGTGCGTCATCTGTACGCCAGACTCGCGCATCACGAGTTCCATAGCGATGCCGTTGGTCGTCGCGGCGCCAATCGTGGTGTACGTGAACTTGCCGGGATTGGCCTTGGCGTAGTCGATGACGTCCTGCCACTTCTTGAATGGGCCGTCGGCCTTCACGACCGCGCCGAGGTGATAGCCCGCGACCAGGATGATGAACGAGAAGCTGTCCGTCGGATGAAAGGTGGTCTTCTGCATGTGCGGCAGACGGAACACGGGAATCGGGATCTGAGAGAGCGTGTAGCCGTCCGGCTTCTGGGTTGCCATCTGCGCAACGCCGAGCGTACCGCTGCCGCCAGACTTGTTTTCGACGATGATCGGTTGGCCGAGATGCTTCGAGGCGAGATCGGCAAGGCCGCGAAACAGCAGATCGGCACTCACGCCGGCGGCGAACGGCACGATCAACGTCACCGGCCGCGACGGATATTCCGCCGCCGTTTCCGCCCGCACCGAGTTGGCTGTCGCCAGCGTCATAGCCGCAATGAGCACCAGCCAGAGTTGGCGCCTGAAACTCGTCATTCGATCCCTCCATAGCCACGTCAACGAGCCGATCTTAAGTCGGCTTCGAGCGCTTGCTTCTGGGCTGGCACTCGGCGCGGACACTATCGGGTCGCAGATACTATGTCAGCAGCACGGATGGGGGATAAGTTTCGCAAAAGGGGCAGGGCCAGCGCGATCGCTGCAGTTGCCGGTGAAACTTTCCGAGCAATGTTGCGCCGGTTACGGAATGGCAGCATGTTTCAGCAACGCGTATCGAGGTTCTGGCGTCCATTGCATGGTTTTCGCCATGGATCGTTTAAAGGTCGCATCGATGGCTAACGAGACAACATCTGCCGGGACTTTCGTCGCCGGGCTGCTTTACGGTATAGGCATCTATTGGCTGGTCGGCTATCTGGTCCGCAAGCAAAAGCGTGCCACCTTGGTGGAGGCGCCCGCAGTCGGTTTGGCCGAAGCAGGGGGCTCGACCGCATCCACCACGAATTCCGCCACCCCGCCACCGTCTCGCGCCGCGCGTCTCCACACGCTCAACGAGGGCCTCGGCCGGGTCACCGAGGGCGCTGCCCACCACAACGTCATCGTCGGTGAGCCCGAGTTCGCGGCGATGCGCGACATTCTCGCCGATCCGCAAGTGCCGATCGAGGAGGTTGTTGCGTATGCCATCGGCAACGTCTGGACCTATGCCGGCGTCGCGTTCGCAGCCTTGAAGCAGCGCAAGGATGGCGGAACGGTCGCTGATCGAGTTGCCAATCGCACCGACGGAATGGGGCTATGGCAACTGCAGTTCCTGCTCGACTACCTCTCGAACGTCATACCCGGCGCGGCGGTCGGCGCACCACTGGCAGGTTGGGAAAACTGGTGGAGCGACAACGCCCAGATGCAGCACGCGTTCGCCGACTACTTTCTGCGCATGGAGGAGCGGCCGGGCCGTGAGCTCGGTCCCGTGCGGTCGCTACCTGCCGAAAAGCAGGAGGCGATCCGGCTGTTCCTATCGAAGGTTCGGCACCCGATGGCGATGGAACTCGCCGGGCTTCTAGGTTCGCGGGGTTCCAGTCCGTTGCCGCAAGGGCCGACGACATTCCTCGAATCCATCGGCCGCTTCTGGGTGAACGAGCCGGAACTGTTCAAGCTCAAAGAGCCGCCCGGGTGGAAAGATGGACTGGCTGCCGCCGCCAATACGATCGAGCGCACGCCGGTCCGCTCGCTGCTCGTGAGTGGCGAGGCGCTGGTCGGCAAGACGTCGTTCCTGAAGCTGTTGGCTGCCCAGCTGAAGACCGACGGTTGGCAGGTGTTCGAAGCCGGCAATGCCGACCTGCAGGCAGGCCAGCAGTACATCGGCCAACTCGAGGAGCGCATCCGCAAGGCCGTCGAGGACCTGGCGGTTTCGAAGAAGATGATCTGGTACGTGCCGGATCTGCTCGGCCTGGCGTTGAGCGGACGCCACCAGGGCCAGAGCGCCAGCATTCTCGATCAGCTCATGCCGGCGATCACGGCCGGACGATTGATGATCTGGGCGGAAGCGTCGCCAGCGAGCGTCACGCGTATTCTGCAGCAACGGCCGCAACTACGGCGCACGCTCGAGGTAGTCCGCCTGGAACCGATGGAAGCAGACGAAACACAGCCGCTGGCACTCGATCTCGTGAACCAGATCGGCACGGCGACGAAACAGTCCGTCGATCCCGCGATCGCGGATGCCGCAATCGAAGCGGCCGGCCATTATCTCAGCGCCTCGAGTTTACCGGGCGCCGCGCTGAGCCTGATCAAGATGGCCGCCCTGCGCACGGAGAAGAAGAAGGGCCAGCGCCTTGGGCCGCAGGACATCTACGACACGCTCTCGCAATTGACCGGCTTGCCGCTGTCGCTGCTCGACGGCAGCGAGCGGATCGACCTCGCCGAGATCCGCACGTTCTTTTCTAGCCGTGTGATCGGCCAGACGGAGGCCGTTGCCAGCATCGTCGATCGCATAGCGATGCTGAAATCCGGCCTCAACGATCCGATGAAACCGCTCGGTGTGTTCCTGCTCGCTGGGCCGACCGGCACCGGCAAAACCGAGCTCGCAAAAGCCATAGCGGAATACCTGTTCGGCTCCATCGATCGCATGGTGCGCTTCGACATGAGCGAGTTCCAAGCGCCGGACTCAGCCCAGAAGATCACAGGCGGACCGGCGCTGCCGCCAGACGCCGACACGCTGATCGCGCGCATCCGCAAGCAGCCGTTTTCGCTGATCCTGCTCGACGAGTTCGAGAAATCGCATCCGCAGATCTGGGATCTGTTTCTGCAGGTGTTCGATGAGGGCCGCCTGACCGACGCCAACGGCCAGACCGCCGATTTCCGGCATTGCCTCATCATCCTCACGACCAATCTCGGGGCCACGATGCATCAGAACTCCGGGCTCGGCTTCGCGCCATCGCAGAGCGCCTACACCAACGATCAGGTTCTGCGCGCGATCAGCCAGACGTTCCGGCCGGAGTTCCAGAACCGCCTCGACAAAGTGATCGTGTTCAAGCCGCTGACGCGCGAATTGATGCGCGGCATCCTGGAGAAGGAGCTGAAGCGTCTCTATGGACGGCGTGGTCTAAAAGATCGCGGCTGGGCGATCGAGTGGGAGGCCTCCGCGCTGGAATTTCTGCTCAGCAAGGGCTTCTCGCCGGACATGGGCGCGCGCCCGTTGAAACGCGCAATCGACCAGTACGTGGTGGCACCGCTCGCAGCCGCGATCGTCGAGCGGCGAACGCCCGAGGGTGAGCAGTTCGTGTTCGTACGCAGCAACGGCGATGCGATCGAAGCCGCATTCGTCGATCCGGACGGGGACGGCGAGCCGGTGTTGGCGAACGGCGCAGTACCATATTCGCCGGGCGCAGCGTCGGGACAGTCGCCGACATTAGCCGCGATCATGTTGCAGCCGATGGGGACCGCAGCCGAGACCGATGCCTTGACCACCGCGGCAGCCGACATTGCCCGTCAGACAGATGCCCCCGGATGGACGGCGCGCAAGAATGCGCTCAACGCCGAGATCAACGCCGTCGGATTTTGGACCCGCAGCGATCGCTTCCAAATCCTGGCACGCTACGAACTCATGGACCGGCTGAAAGTAGCCGCAGACACCGTTCACTCGCTGCAGCAGCGGCTTGGGCGCCGGCGTTCGAGTCCCGGTGCGCGTGAACTGATCGCGCGGTTCGCCATGCAAGCGCATCTCGTCAACGAGGGACTGCGTGATCTCGGCGAGGATGCCGATGTCGAGGTGGCCGTGCATATCGAGCCGGCGCTCGAAGGCGGTTCGACTGATCGCGATGCCGGGGCGGAATGGTGCCGCGACGTGCTGGACATGTACCGCCTCTGGTGTCGCAAGCGGAACATGCAGCTGGCGGAAATCGAACCGCTGAAGAGTGGCGGCCCGGCCGTACTGCTCGTCTCAGGCTTCGGCGCCGCCCGCGCCCTCAAACGAGAGGCCGGCCTGCACGTGCTCGAGAGATCCGAGGTCGGACAGGGAGCCAATCGCATGACCGCGCGCGTCTTGGTGGTCTCCTCGCCGCTCGGCGATATCTCGCGCGCACAACGGCGCACGCAATTGACGCAAGCGTTCGACAAGGCACCGCGTCCCGGCACCGTGGTGCGCCGCTATCGCCGGGAGCCGTCGCCGCTGGTGCGCAACGCCGACGGCTCATGGCGCAGCGGCAAGGTCGAAGCCGTCCTCGCCGGCGACTTCGACATTCTGGCGCATGAGGGCGCGTGAGGTGCGCCCCGAACCGCCGCTTACTCCGGCAGCTTCGTCGACTGCCAGGCGACCATCTGCCAGCGGCCGTTGCGCTTGGCGTAGACATCGGTGAAGCGGACGCCGAACGCATTCGGCTTGCCGTTCGATTCCACCTTGATCTTGGCGATGCCGGTCAGCACGACGGTGTCGCCGAGGTCTTGCGCCTTGACGTCCGCGGGCTCGACCGACTTGTAGACGGTGGAGCCGGATTGCATGTTGGCGATGATGCTCTGCTTCGTGTCCATGCGCGCCGACGAGTGCGTGTAGATCAAGTCGTCGCCGAGAACGGCGTCGAGCGTCGCGAAGTCCTTCGCCGCCATTGCCTGCATGCGCTTCTTGTCGAGTTCGATGATCGCTTGTCCGTTATCTGCCATTGGATCCTCCTTGGGTTGGCTTCGATGCAAATGGTGCTGATATGCTGGCGAACGGAATTCCTGTCTTGCGCAGCGTCTGTCCCCCGTTCGCAATCAATCGCTCAGCATTGCATCAATTCGATACTGACCCCATCCGGCGCTGCGATGTAGCAGAGCAGGCTGCCGTCGACGCCCTTCTTGAGCGCGACAGGAAATGTCACGCCCTTTGCCGCGAGCCCGGCGGCGAAGTTTGCCAGATCGCCCTTGTACATGAAGCCGAAGTGATCCGTGCCCCATGCGTTGTGGCTCGAAAAGTCGCCGTATGGCCGGATCGGATTGCCCGGCTTCGGGTTCTCGCCGGGACGCTTGCCACGCACGATGATGGTGGCGCCGCCGAGCTGGAGAAAAACCTGCGGCGCCCCGCGCGCAACCGTATCTGCTGTCAATGACGCGCCGAGCATGTCGACGTACCATTTCGCCGTCTGTTGCGGGTTCTCGGCAATGATGTGCACGTGGTCGAACTTGAAGGCAGGGTTGCTCATGGTAGTCCCGCAGGGTGCAATAAGGTGGTCTGCACTTCCGCCGTATTGCACCGATCGGGCATAGACGGACCGCTCAATCGGTGCATCTTCGCTTCGCTTGATGCACACCGCGACGTCATCACGACGGCAAAATCACGGCCTTGCCGGTCGTCTGCGTGTCGAACAGCTTGTACGCTTCTTCGGCCTGATCGAGCCGCCAGCGTTGCGTGAACAGCTTTTCAACGTCGATCTTCTTGTCGGCGACGAACTCGGCGCATTCGGCTTGACCCTGCTTGGAGAACGTCCACGAACCGACCAGCGTCACCTGGCGGCGCAGGATGTCCGGGCTGACGTCGAGCGTCACCTGGCCGCGCTCGCCGACGAAGCACGCCGTTCCCCACGACCGCACGGCACGGACGGCGGAAGCGCGCGCTTCCGGCGCCGACGAGCAATCGAGCGTCTTGTGGGCGCCTTCGCCGTGCGTCAGATCGCGGATCGCCGCCACCATGTCGTTGGCCTTGCCGTCGATCAGCTCGGAAGCACCGAAGGACTTGGCAAGCTTCAACCGCTCCGGCGAGATGTCGATGGCGATCACGTGCGCGCCCATGGCAACGGCAAGCTGCGTCGCGGACAAGCCCACCGGGCCCTGCCCGAAGATCGCGATCGTTTCGCCGCCTTGCAGGTTGAGCCGCTTCAAAGCGCCCCATGCCGTACCCGTGCCGCACGAGATTGCGGCACCGGTCACGAACGAGAGCGAGTCCGGCAGCGGGACCAGCGTGTGGACCGGCACCTTCATGTACTTGGCGTGGCCGCCGTGGCCGCCCGAACCGAACACCGTCGTGCCTTCGAGGCACATCTGCGTCCAGCCGCCCCGGCAATGCTTGCAACCGCCGCAACCGTCGTAATGGTGGTCCATGACGCGCTGGCCGACGCGCGCTTCCTTCTCGGTCACGGCCGAGCCGACTGCCGCGACGATGCCGCACGGTTCATGGCCGGCGATGGTGCCGGACTGCCGTTTGATGCCGCCGGTGACGGCACCTTCTTCCTGCGGTGGTGCCCGGTAGTTGTGCAGATCGCTGCCGCACATGCCGGAGGCTTTAATTTCCAGAACCACATCCCGCGGCCCCGGTGTCGGATCGGGAAAGTCCCGGATCTCGAGCTTGCGATTGCCAGTAAATACGACGCCCTTCATGGTGTCCTCCTTGTAGTTCGTTCGGGTGCCCGGCTTCAGCCTGGCACCGCCACAACAGAGGTGTCAGGCTGAAGCCAGACACCGTCTTCGAGCAAGCGGCCGCCCTCACCCTAACCCTCTTCCCGCACGAAGTGCAGGGTACGGGGGGAGAGGATTCTCTATTTCTCAATCCGGCACCAGGCCGCCGTCGACGTTGAACGACTGCGCGGTGATGTTGCGCGCACCTGGAGACGCCAGGAAGACGATCATGTCGGCGATGTCCTCCGGTTCGTTGGCGCGCTTCAGCGGAATCTCCGCCGTAAAACGCTTCGTCGCCTCCTCGAGGCTGATGCCGGACTTTTCCGCGTCGGTCTTCAGAATATCGGCGACCAGCGGCGTCATCACCACGCCCGGGCAAACCGAATTGACGTTGATGTTGTGCCGCGCCAACTGTTGTGCCGCCGTCTTCGTCATCGCCAGCACTGCGCCTTTCGACGCGGCATAGACGGCGTTCGATGTACCGTGAAAGCCTTTGCCCGCAATCGAAGCGATGTTGATGACACGGCCTTCACGGCGCGGGATCATTTCGCGGGCGACGCGCTGCATGCAGAAAAACACGCCCTTGGCGTTGACGCGATGGATGCGATCCCAGTCCGCCTCGGTTAGGTCCATGATGTAGGCTCGGCGCGTGACGCCAGCGTTGTTCACCAAAATATCGATGTGCCCGAACGTTTGCATCGTCTCGGTGACCATGCGATCGATGTCCGGCAAGCTGCCGAGATCGGTCTCGATAGCCAGACTTTTGCGGCCGAGTTTCGTCACCGCGGCGGCGGTATCGCGGGCACCTGCGCCATTGATGTCGGCAACGACAACATTCGCGCCGGCAGCGGCAAGCTTCATTGCGGCCGCCCTGCCGATGCCTTGCGCGGCGCCGGTGACGATGGCGACTTGATCCTTCAACATCATGGGCTGCTCTCATGGCGGGTTGAAACAAAGCGTTACCGGAATGTGGCCCCATTCCAGTCGGCGCGTCCAGTCGGTTCTCGGGCCTGCTGGCCGGCCTTGCAAAAACGGTGGGGCATGCCTCTGGTAGTGCCCGGTGGCGCCTTTGGTCGCGAAGCGGTAAACTGGCGGAATGACGATTTGGCAGAAGGTTTCGAGCGCGGTTCTGGGCGCCACCAAGACGGGCCCGTTCTCCGCGGCGCTCGATGCGTTGTCGCTCGGGTCGCGCCCGGTTGGCGGCGACCCGCAGCACGATGTCCGCTTCACCATCGCCCTCATTGCGCTCTGCGCCAAGATGGCCCGCGCCGACGGCGCTGTCACGCAGGACGAGGTAGCCGCCTTTCACCGCATCGTCGAGGTGCCGCCCGGCGAGGCAGCGAACATGCGCCGGCTTTTCGATCTCGCCAAACAGGACACTGCAGGTTTCGAGTCCTACGCGCGCCGGATCGGCAAGCTGCTCGATGACGCCCCGCAGTTGCGCAGCGATGTGCTGGAAGGACTGTTCGTCATCGCCGTCGCCGACGGCGTGCTGCACGAAAAGGAAGATGCGTTCCTGCGCATTGTTGCCAAGCACATGCACGTCGAGCCGAGCGACTTCGAATTCATCCGTGCGCTGTTCGTCCGCGACGGCAGCAGCCCCTATATCGTACTCGGCATCGAGCCAAGCGCCAGCGACGCCGCCATCAAGAAGCGCCACCGCAAACTCGTCGTCGCCAACCATCCGGATCGGCTAACGGGTCGCGGCGTCCCACCCGAGTTCATTGCGATTGCGGAAAGGAAGCTCGCGACCATCAACGCTGCGTTCGACGCTATTGTGAAGGAGCGCGGCCTGAAGGAGCGCGTAACGTGATCGCCAAACCTTGCTCGCCGCTGGTTGCGAACCTGCATCCGTCGCCGAATTTCGGACCGCGCAAGGGCATCGCGCGACCCGATATCCTGCTGTTGCATTACACCGGCATGTATGTTTGCGAGAAAGCGATCGGCTGGCTGGCCAACCCGCAATCGGGCGTCTCCTGCCACTACGTGATCGACACCGACGGTCGCATTGCGCAGATGGTGGCCGAGGATCAGCGCGCCTGGCACGCAGGGGTCGGATCCTGGCAAGGGCATGCCGACATCAACTCGCGCTCGATCGGCATCGAGATCCACAATCTCGGCCACGACCAGGGCTATCCGGAGTTTCCGGCAGAGCAGATGCGCGCGGTCGCATCGCTCAGCCGTGATATTGTCCAGCGCTGGCCAATCCCAGCTGCGCAGGTGCTGGCCCATTCCGACATTGCCGCGTTCCGCAAGATCGACCCCGGCGAGAAGTTCGATTGGGCATGGCTCGCGCGTGAGGGCGTCGGCTTGTGGGTCGATCCTGTGCCGGTCGATCCGGCGGACGAGGGCTTTGGACCCGACTCGCGCGAACCCATCGTTGCCGACGTCCAGCGCCAGCTCGCGCAATACGGTTACGGCATCGAGCCGACCGGCACGATCGATCGCCAGACCACGATCGTACTGCGCGCCTTCCAGCGGCATTTCCGGCCCAGGCGCGTCGACGGCCGGCTCGATCGCTCGACGGCGGTCACACTTGCTCGGTTGGTGCAGAACGCTACGGGGCAGAAGGTTGCAGGGGACAGGTTACGGGGGACAGGAGTGTAAGTATCATTGCAGGTCTTCGCTGGAATCTATCATTTGTAACCTGTCATCTGGAACCTACTTCTGCGCGTCCCTATTTTCTGATCTGCCCCGTACCGCGCACCACATACTTGAAGCTCGTCAATTGCTCGACGCCGACCGGCCCGCGCGCATGCATACGCCCCGTCGCAATACCGATCTCGGCCCCCATCCCGAACTCGCCACCATCAGCGAACTGTGTCGAGGCGTTGTGCAACACGATCGCCGAGTCCACACGCCTGATGAACTGCGTTGCCGTGCCGTTGCATTCGGTCACGATGCAGTCGGTGTGTTGCGAGCCGTAGCGCTGGATGTGCTCGATCGCCTCGTCGACGCCGTCGACGGTTTTCACGGCGATGATCGCGTCGAGGAACTCCTTGCCGTAGTCGGCGTCGGTCGCAGCCTTGACACGCGGATCGCACGCCTGCGTCGCCGCATCGCCGCGCACTTCGCAGCCGGCATCGAGCAGCGCTTTCACCAAGGGAGTCAGGTAATCCTCGTGCGCGCCGCGATCGACGAGCAGGCACTCGGTCGCGCCGCAAATCGAGGTGCGCCGCATTTTGGCGTTGACCACCAGCGGCACGGCGATGTCGATGTCAGCACCGCGATCGACGTAGGTGTGGCAGATGCCTTCCAGATGCGCGAACACCGGCACACGCGCTTCGGCCTGCACGCGAGCAACAAGGCTTTTGCCGCCGCGCGGCACGATCACGTCGATCGCCCCGTCAAGGCCGCCGAGCATATGGCCGACGGCGTCGCGATCCGTCGTCGGCACCAGTTGGATCGCAGCCTCGGGTAGCTCCGCAGCAACCAGCCCGGTGACGAGGCAGGCGTGGATGGCGCGGCTCGAATGGAAGCTTTCGGAACCGCCGCGCAGGATCGCCGCGTTGCCGGCCTTGAGGCACAATCCCCCAGCATCGGCGGTGACGTTCGGGCGGCTCTCGTAGATGATGCCGATGACGCCGAGCGGTGTGCGAATGCGCGCGATCTGCAGGCCGTTCGGGCGTTCCCATGCGGTAATGCTGGTGCCGACCGGATCGGGCAGCGCCGCGATCTCCTCGAGACCCTTCGCGATCGTCTCGATGCGCGTCTCGTCGAGCGCCAGACGATCGAGGAATGCGCCGGCCGTGCCGCGCTCGCGGGCCGCCGCCAGATCGCGCGCGTTGGCGCTCATGATGTCAGCAGTGTGCGTGCGCAACTCTGCCGCTGCCGTTGTTAGGGCCAAATTCTTCGCTTCGGTCGAGGCGAGCGCCACCTCGCGCTGTGCCGCCCGCGCCTTGCGGCCGATGCCGCGCATCAAGTCGGCGATGCTGTCGAATTTCTCGGGCTTGTTCATCGGTCCGTGTCCTCAATGCAGCGGATCAATACCGAAGTCCTTGCAGATCTTCTGGCCGATCACCTTGGCAATCTCGCCATGCCTTGGAACGCACGCTCGCTGCTTCGTCACCTTGTTCCGCCACCAGGAATGCCGCTCACTCTCGCTGGCCAGTTCGCCGCCGTTCTGCAGCAGATGTTGCACGACGGCAAACCGTTTCAGGGGCTTGGCCTTGATCGCCGTGAGATCCGGGCCGGCGACAAGGGCGATCTCGTCCGCCGACTTTTCGATCGCCTCCGCCAGAGCGCGACTTAAACAATCGATCAGCTGCTCGCGGGTCTTTTCCTGTGCATTGACGCCGGCGACCTCGGCCACCCAGCCGCACCACCAGGCGCCGCTCTGCTGGATCACGGCCGTGTAGTCGACACCAGCGTTGTCTTTGCTCACGCTTTGTATCCCTTCCCGTTTGGCCTCAGTCCAGCGGTTCGATACCGAGATCCTTGCAGATCTTGCGAGCACGGGGATCGGATATCTCCGTGTGCCTTGGGACAGCAGTGCGCTTGTTCAGCGATCGGTTCTGCCACCACGAATGGCGGCCTCCCTCTCGAACAAGTTCGCATCCGTTTTGCAACAGGCAACGGATCAACTGCTCCATAGAACTATCTTGACCTCGGTGTAGTCCACACCTGCAACCTGGACGGCATCCCCCGATTCATCTCAAGCGCGCCTTGCTGCGCGACGCGCAAACTCGCGATCAACTCGTCACGCGTTTTCTCGTGCGCACTCAGACCCGGTAATTCTTCGATCCATCCGATCCACCACGTCGAACACCACGAACCGCTTATAAACGTCCCCCCACCCTGCCGTGAAGCAAATCGACACCGGAACCAACGCCGAGCGGTCCTGCCTGAGGTGGCATTTCATGACGGATTGTGACTGAATTACAACTTACAGATGCATATGATTGATATCAACACGCTATAGCGTTGAAAACCTGTTGATATCGAAGTACCACCTCCGCGTGTAAACGCGTTCCCCCGCAATCACTGGCCGTCGTGCGGGTGGATGTCCTCATGCTAGGCCGCGTTTTCGCTCGTACCTGGAGATCCTGACATGCTTCGCCAATTTTCTGGCAAGGGCACGATTGCCCTGCTCACCACCCTTTTGCTCGGCGGCTGCGCCATCAGTCCTGTCACGCTGACAGAGGACGAAGTGACCGCTGGTGCCCAGGACAAACTCGCACGCGTCACCAGCGAGCAGGAGCCTATCGCCGGGTCGATCGACCTCTACAATGCCATGGCACGCGCCTTGAAATACAACCTCGACCACAAGGTCGAGATCTACGAATCGTCGTTGCGAGTCCGGGAGTTGGACCTCGCCCATTTCAATCTGTTGCCGAATGTGGTTGCCAACGCGGGCTACGCCGGCCGGGACAATCCGTTGGCTTCGTCGAGCTTCAACCTCGCCACAAACACGCAGAACTTCGGAGCCTCGACGTCGCAGGATCAACGGCTGCGGACGGGTGACCTGACGTTCAGCTGGCACGTGCTCGACTTTGGACTGTCCTACATCCGCGCACGGCAGGCAGCCGACAAAGCGCTGATCGCCGAAGAATCGCGGCGCAAAGTCGTGCATCGGTTGATGGAGGACGTACGCACCGCCTATTGGCGTGCCTTCAGCGCACAAAAGCTCGTCGGCAAGCTGGCGCAACTCGAACGGCGAACACGCACCGCGATCGCCAGCGCCAGCGCGCTGAGCGATGACCGAACGACCTCACCGATCACTGCCATCACCTACAAACGCGAGCTGATCGAGATCCAACGCATCCTCCAGGAACTGCAGCGCGAACTTTCCGTGGCGAAGTTCCAGCTAGCGGCGCTGATGAACGTCAAGCCCGGTGCCCACTTCACGTTGGTCGCACCGGCCGCAGGCACGCAGCTGGCACTGCCAGCGAGCGACGGCGACGGTATGGTCCGGCTCGCGATCGAGAACCGCCCTGAAATTCGCGATGTCGAATACAGGAAACGCATCAACGCCAACGAAGCCCACGCGGCACTGCTCGAATTGCTGCCAGGCGTGCAACTTTTTGCTGGTCCGAACTACGACAGTAACGCGTTCCTGCTGCACGAGCACTGGCTGAGCTGGGGCGCCAAGGCCAGCTGGAATGTCATCAAGGTGTTCCAGTACCCGGCCCGCCGCGAGGTCGTGCATGGCCAGGACGCTGTGCTCGATCAGCGAGCGCTGGCCCTCACCATGGCAATCATGACCCAGGTGCACGTCAGCCGCGCGCGGCTCGCCCACTTCAAGCGCGAGGTCGAGATCGCCACGGCCTACCACACGACGCAGCAGGAGCTGGTGCAGTCGATCCGCTCCGAACATGCAGCAAACAAGGTGAGCGAGCAGACGCTGCTGCGCGAGGAGCTGAATGGCGCCGTCGGCGAAGTGCGCCTCGACATCGCCAAGTCCGGGCTGCAGGGCGCCTACGCCAACCTGATCGCCTCGATGGGCCTGGACCCGCGCTCCGGCGACGTCTCGCGCTACGGCAGCGTTGCCGAGATCGCCGCTGCACTTCGACATGGTGGCCCGGTTCCGGCGCCAACAGGTGCACCAGTCAAACTTGCAGCACAGAAGGAATGATCCGGGTGGCGGAAGTTCGATCACACGAGAAGACCGAGGACAGGGGGCTGGCCATGATTGCCGGCCCTCTTCGTGGTCTCGGTATTGCCGCGGTTTGTATCGCTTCTGCCTTATCGGTTGCATCGGCCGCCGAACACCAGACGGCACCGGCCCCGGTACGCGGTGTCGTGCGGGCAACGCATCAGGCAACGATGTCGACGGACGCGCCGCTGCGCGCGATCGCTCTTCCGTTTCGCGAAGGTGATCGCTTCCAGCGTGGCGATCTGCTCGCTGAGTTCGATTGCCAGCGGCAATCCTCTGAGCTGGCCGCTGCGCTTGCCGTGCAAAAGGAAGCAGCGCTGACGCTCGAGACGAACGTGCAACTCGACCGGCACAAGGCGGTGGGCCGCAACGACGTCGAAATTGCCCGCGCGCGTCACGAGAAGGCGCGCGCCGAGGCGCAGGGTCTGAAGACGCGCACCGACGAATGCCGGCTCGCGGCACCATTCGATGGGCGTGTCGTCGAACTCGGCATCCGCATGCATGAGCGGACCGTGCCGCAGCGGCCTTTCATCACGATTCTCGACGACAACCGTCTGGAGATCGAGTTGATCGCGCCGTCGAGCATGCTCGCCGACGTCCAGCCGGGCACGGCGTTCGCGTTCCAGATCGACGAACTCGGTGGCCGCCGCACCAGCGCAGAAGTCGGCAATATTTCTGCTGCGGTCGATCCCGTCAGCAAGACGGTCAAGCTGATCGGAAAGCTGCAGGGACCAGTCTCGGGCATTCTATCGGGCATGAGCGGCACGGCCTGGTTCGGCCAGGAGGCGGACGCTCAATGATCCCCGAACGCAAAACGTCGCTACTTCCTCATAGCGATGCACCATCGAGACCGGACGAAGCAACCGGCAACCCGCAGCTCGCGGCCATGGCACAGTTGCTGCGTCTCGAGACCGAGGTCAGGCAAGCGCCGAACGAGCAAGCATTGTTCCAACTCGTCGCGAACGAGACGCGGGGCCTCGTCCGCGCACGACAGGTTTTCGTGTTGTCGCGGTCTACCGACCGCAGTTTCCGCGTCGCGGTCGTATCGAGCGTCGCCATCGTCGATCGCACAGCGCCGCTCATTCAGTGGATCGAGCGCCTGATGCACGGGCTCGGCGAAGCCGGTGGCAATGCGCAAATGACAGAGTTCCAATTGCCGACCTATGCCGACACAAGCGACGGCATGACGTCGGTGTACCCGTTCGCGCACATGCTCTACGTGCCGCTCTGGGCACGCCAGCGCCTGGGTTCCGACGGCATGCTCCTTGTCCGCGAGATCCCCTGGCTCGAGCAGGACAAAACGATTGCGCTGCGGCTCGCACAATCCTACGGCCATGCTTTGGAGCTTCTGCGCAGCGCGCCAGGCCACCACTGGCGACGATTCCCATTGCGTCAAAGCACTGCGCTCGTTGCATTGGCCATTGCCATCGCGGCAGCCATCCCCGTGCCGATGACGGCGCTGGCACCGCTGGAAATCGTCGCCCGCGAACCGCATGTCGTGGCAATGCCGGTCGACGGCATCGTGCAACGCGTTCTGGTCGAACCGAATGCAACCGTCGCAAGCGGGCAGACGATCGCCCAACTGGTCGATACGCTCGCGCGTAACAAGCTGGAGCTTGCGGACCGCGAGGTTCTCGTCGCCGCCGCGCGCCTGGAAAAAGCGAGCAGCCTTTCGTTCAGCGACGCGCGCGGACGCCACGAACTCGGCATCGCTCGTGCGGAACTGGCGTTGCGCACCGCTGAACGCAACCACGCACGCGACCTTCTGGAGCGTACATCGATCAACGCATCGCGCAAGGGCATCGCTGTTTTCTCGGACAGGAAAGACCTCGAGGGCAAGCCGCTTGCGGTCGGCGAGCGCATCATGCTGATTGCCGATCCGGGCTCCGTGGAATTGAAGATCGACCTGGCAGTCGCGGACTCCGTTGTTCTCACGCAAGGCGCGCGCGTCAAAGCTTTCCTTGATTCAGATCCCCTGCATCCGATCGAAGCGAAGGTGGCACGCATTGATTTTCAGGCACGGTTGTCGGAGACGAGCATCGCCACTTACCGCATGGTCGGTGAGATCGAGTGGGACGGCCGCGCACCACCGCAGCTCGGCGTTCGCGGAACTGCACAAGTCTACGGGCCATCGGCTCCGCTGGCGCTCTATCTACTGCGCCGCCCGCTTGGCGCCCTTCGTCAATGGGCCGGACTATGAGTGTAACCACCGGCATCCGTGCTCCCGCTCTTCTGCCCGCGTTGCGGCAGGACCTGGAGTTGATCGCCGGTGCACCCGGCCTCTCCGGAGCACAGCGCTGGCTGATTTATGATCCCGTACAGCATCGGTTCATCGCCATCGGCCGCGCCGCGTACATCCTGCTGCAGGTCTGGACGGAGGGACTGACTGTCGATGCGCTGATCCTCAACGCCGGCACGCGTCACGGTGAGCCGATCACACCGCGCGATGTCGAACGCTTCATTGCCTTCCTCCAGACGAACCGCCTGACTGTCGCGACTCCGGGAAGCGGCTGGAAAACGCTGGCGGCAGCGGCTGAGCGCGGCCACGGGTCGCTCTCCTCACGTCTCCTGCACTCTTATCTCTTCTTCCGTGTGCCGCTTTTTCGGCCCGAACGTTTCCTGAAAACCACCCTCAGCCTCGCCCGCCCGCTCGCGTCGCGCTTTGCAGTCGCTGTTTATCTCCTCCTCGGCTTCGCTGGTCTTTACCTCGTCTCGCGCGAATGGGACGTCTTTCAAGCGTCGATGGCTGGGCTCTTCTCGCTCCAGGGCGGATTGCTGCTCGGGCTCGCCATGTTGACGGTCAAGATGCTGCACGAATTGGGGCACGCTTACGTAGCCATACACTGCGGTTGCCGCGTGCCGGTGATCGGCGTCGCGTTCGTGCTTGGCGCGCCGCTGCTCTATTGCGACGTCACCGATGCATGGCGCCTTGCCTCGCGTCGTCAACGCCTTGCTGTCGATATCGCAGGCATCGCTGTCGATCTGGCAGTCGCGGCACTTGCGACGTTCGTCTGGGCGTTTCTGCCAGACGGCGCAGCACGTGGTTTCGCATTTTCTCTGGCGACGGCGGGTTGGATCTTCAGCATCGCGATGAACCTCAACCCTTTCATGAAATTCGACGGCTACCACATCGCCTCGGACCTCGCCGGCATCGAAAACATGCAGGAGCGGGCCATGGCCCTCGGCCGCTGGCAGCTCCGCGAGACGCTGTTTGCGCTGCGCATGCCGGCGCCCGAGCGATGGCCGCCCGGAATTGCCGCAGCATTGACCGCCTACGCCTACGCGCTCTGGCTCTACCGCCTCGTGCTGTTCGCTGGCATCGCGCTCGCCGTCTACGCTTACTTTTTCAAGCTGGCCGGCGTTTTTCTGTTCCTGGTTGAGGTCGGCTATTTCATACTCGCGCCGATTGTGCGCGAGATCAGGGAGTGGTTTGTCATGCGCCGCGCCATCCTTGCCTCCAAGCGAACCCTTCTCACGGCATCAGCATGTGCGGGTCTCGGCGTGTGTCTGTGCTTGCCGCTTTCGAGCGAGGTCATGATGCCGGCGGTGCTTGGCGGTGCGCACGTCGCGCGTCTCTACCCGGCAATCCCGGCAGAGGTCGGCAAGCTGCACGTCACGCACGGCGCCCACGTCGAAGGCGGCACGCCACTGCTATCGTTGCGCTCGAACGCGCTCGCTGAGGACCTGCTGCTGACACGCCTCAAGTCTGACGTCATCAACATGCGCCTCGCGCGCCGCACCAGCGATGCGCTCGATCGCGAAGATGCGATGGTGCTGGAAACGGAATTGGCCGCGCTGCATCAGCGCCGCGACGGACTGTTGCGGCAGCAGGCGGAGCTCGACATGAAGGCGCCGTTCGCCGGACGTATCGTCGAGATCGCCGACGCGCTGCATGCCGGACGCTGGCTCAGCTCGCGCGAGTCCGTGCTCGTCATCAAGGCCGCAGACGGCGCCATTTTGCGCGGCTATCTCGACGAGCGCGACGTCTGGCGTGTGAAAGCCGGCGTTCGTGCCGTGTTCGTGCCGGACGAGTTCAGCTTACCGCGCGTCGCAGTCGATCTCACATCGATTGCCCAGTCGGCGAGCGCGACCCTCGACCAGTTCGAGCTCGCGGCCAGCCACGGCGGACGCATTCCGGACCGGCTCGATGCGCGCCGCCAGCCCGTGCCGGTTACGGCGCAATTCGCGGTGCGGGCTGCGCCGAGGTCGCCATTGCCGGATGTGTTCACGGCCAGGGCGGTCGCCGGCGTCATCGTCGCCGAAGGAAGCCCCGAGAGTTTCGTCGCCCGCGCCTGGCGGCAAGTCCTCAAGGTTCTCGTCCGTGAGAGTGGCGCTTGAGAATGCTCGATCGAGGATGACGAGCGCGGGTTTCACAATTGAGCCCAAGGATCCACGCCCACCACATCTGCGGCACGGGAAACCGCCCGGCCGCGTCCTCGATCATGTAGCCCGCGCGAAACAACGTCGCCTCGTCGAATGGCTTGCCGATCAGTTGCAGCCCCATCGGCGTGCCTTCGCGAGCACGGCTGAGGAAGTCAGTTCTACCGCTCCTCCGTCGGCTCGTATTTGACACCGATCCCGCCGCCGACCTGATCCACGACGTGGACGCGGCGGTCGAGTTTCGCCAAGTCGCGCATCAGCGACTTGTAGCTGCCCTTGCCGAAATAGCTCGACTTACCTTGGTTTGCGAAACCCGGGATGGTCGAGAGCGACTCCACGATCTTCGACTGCGCCGTAAACTTCTTAGGTGTGGGACTGATCACCTTGATCACGCGATCGACCGCTGTCGTCATCACGTCGGCCGCCACGGTCGGCGGCGACATGACCTTTTTCTGGTCGCCAATCTGCGACGCTACTTTCGCGGCGCGTGCGGGCTTGGGCGTTCGGCTGAACAGTTGCCGCACCCATGCCCCAAGTCCATGTTTCGGACGCACATAGCCGCGCGCATCAATCAACAGGCGTTGCGGTATCAGGATATCCGCATGCTGCCGATAGATCGTATGGATTTCGGGCCGGCTCTCGTTGACGACGATCGCGGTCCGCCGCTGGTTTTCGCCGAGGCGCTGCAGGACGGGAACGAAATCTGAGTCCGTGGTCACCAGAATGAACTCTTCGAGCTTGCGGCTCCTGTGCATGACCTCGACGATATCCATGGCCATGCGGATATCGGCACCGTTCTTCATGGACGAGAACTTTTCACAGAGCACGACGTCGAAACGGTGGGCCTCGTAGCGTTCCCGGTGCTTTTCTGCGGCGGAATTCCAGTAGATCCGCTTCACGTCGAACCGGCGGCGCCTGCCGTCGGCGAACCGGCCGTCCTCCAGCCACGCCAGCCAGTTGGCGATCGCATCGGGTGCCAGCGCAACGTTTTCGAAATCCAAGAAAATCGCGCTCCGGACGGCACGCGTCATGACTTTCCCCCGGTGTTGACCCTGTGCCCGGCCTTGCCCCAAGTTGCATCTTGCCTCGAGCCAGGCAGAAAATTGCGTGAAGGCAGACTACTGCATCGCTTGCGCGAAGGGAAAGCGCTTGACAGAGCCGGCGGTCCCAGGCTCACGCCCACCACATCTGCGGTATCAGGAAACGCCCAGCTGCGTTCTCGATAACCTGTGCGGCGCGGAACAATGTCGCCTCGTCGAACGGTTTTCCGATCAACTGCAGCCCCATCGGCGTGCCTTCGCTCGACAATCCTGCCGGCACCGAAATGCCCGGCAAGCCCGCCATGTTGACGGTCACCGTGAAGATGTCCTCGAGATACATCGCCAGCGGATCGCCGGACTTCTCACCTTGCGCGAATGCTGGGTTCGGCGTCGTCGGCGTCAACACCACGTCGACCTTGTCCCACGCTTGATCGAAGTCACGCTTGATGAGCGTGCGTACTTTCTGCGCCTTCAGATAATACGCGTCGTAGTAGCCGGCCGAGAGCACGTAGGTGCCGATCAGCACACGGCGGCGCACTTCCCGGCCGAAGCCGGCAGCGCGCGTGTTCTCGTAGGTCTCGATCAGGTCCTTACCGGCCACGCGCAGGCCATAGCGCACGCCGTCGTAGCGCGCGAGGTTCGACGAGCATTCGGCCGGCGCCACGATGTAGTAGGCGGGCAACGCATACTTCGTGTGTGGCAGCGAGATGTCATGGATGGTCGCGCCCGCGTCCTTCAACCAGGCGATGCCCTTGGTCCAGAAGTCTTCGGCCTCCTTCGACATGCCGTCGACGCGGTACTCCTTGGGGATGCCGACGCGCAGGCCCTTCACGCCTTTCGCGATCTCCGCCTCGTAATCGGGCACGGCCACATCGACGCTGGTCGAATCCTTCGGGTCGTGGCTCGCCATATGCCGCAGCATGATCGCTGCGTCCTGCACGGTCTTGGCGATCGGCCCGGCCTGGTCGAGCGACGAGGCGAACGCGACGATGCCCCAGCGCGAGCAGCGCCCGTAGGTCGGCTTGATGCCGACGGTGCCGGTGATCGCGGCCGGCTGCCGGATCGAGCCGCCGGTGTCGGTTGCGGTTGCAGCGAGGCAGAGGTTTGCCGCCACCGCCGCCGACGAGCCGCCGGACGACCCACCAGGCACGAGCTTGGCGTTATCCAATTTGCCACCGCGTTTGCGCCGCCACGGGCTGACGACCGGGCCGAAGCAACTCGTCTCGTTCGACGAACCCATCGCGAACTCGTCGCAGTTGAGCTTGCCGAGCATGACGGCGCCGGCGTCCCAGAGATTCTGCCCGACCGTCGACTCGTAGGGCGGCTTGAAATCGTCGAGGATCTTCGAGCAGGCGGTGGTGCGGATGCCTTCAGTGCAGAACAGGTCTTTGTTGCCGAGCGGCAATCCCTCCAGCGGCCGCGCGTCACCCTTCGCCAGCCGCGCATCGCTGGCCTTGGCCTGCGCCAGCGCGTGTTCCGGCGTCGGCAACACGAACGCATTGAGCGCCGGATTGGCCTTCTCGATTGCTGAGAGGAACGCCTGCGTCAACTCGGTCGCCGAGAAGGTCTTGGCGCGGAGGCCGTCGCGGGCTTCGGCAAGAGTGAGCTTGGTGAGGTCGCGCATCACTCCACCACCTTCGGTACGACGAAGAAGTGGTCGTGCCGTTCCGGCGCGTTCTGGGTCACCTGCTCCGCGATCTCGCCGTCGTTGACGACGTCCTGGCGCTTCTTCAGGCTGATCGGCACGACGCGGGTCATCGGCTCGACGTCTTTGGTGTCGACCTCGTCGAGTTGCCGCACCCATTCGAGGATACCGTTCAACTCCTTGTCGAGCCCCTTGGCCTCGTCGGCCGTGATCTTGATGCGCGCCAGCCGGGCGATGCGCTTGACGGTCGCTTCGTCGACAACCATGGAAACCTCGGGTGGGGCTTTGGTGTCCCTAGACACTTTATACATTCAGGCTGGACTGATAACGGTACGCATCCCCTGGCGCAACCCGATGCGACACGCTGCAAGAGACCATCCATGCCCGAACAAACGCTGAAATCCCTGATCCAGAAGGTCTCGACCGGCGCCACACTGTCCGAGGACGAGATCCGCACCGCGCTCGAGATCATGACCGACGGGCACGCGACAGGGGCCCAGATGGGCGCTTTCCTGATGGCGCTGCGAGTCCGCGGCGAGACCGTGGATGAAATCACCGGCGCTTCGCAGATGCTGCGGTCACGCATGCACCGGGTCGAGGCACCGGCGGACGCCGTGGACATCGTCGGTACCGGCGGCGACGGCCACGGCACCTACAACGTGTCCACCTGCGCCTCGCTCGTAGCGGCCGGCGCTGGACTCAAGATCGCCAAACACGGCAACCGCTCGGTCTCGTCGATTTCCGGCGCGTCGGACGTTCTGCAGGCGCTCGGCGTCAAGCTGGATATACCGCCAGCCAAGGTCAGCCAGGCGATCTTTGAGGCCGGCGTCGGCTTCATGTGGGCGCCGATGCATCATCCGGCGATGAAGAACTGGGCGCCGGTCCGCGCGGAACTCGGCATCCGCACGCTCTTCAACCTCCTCGGCCCGATCTCGAACCCGGCCGGCGTCAAGCGCCAGGTCGTCGGCGTCTTCTCCTGGCAGTGGGTCGAGCCGATCGCGCACGTGCTGAACAAGCTCGGTGCAACCCACGTCTGGGTCGTGCACGGCCACGATGGCCTGGATGAGCTGACCACCACCGGTTCGACCGACGTAGCCGAGGTCAAGGACGGCCAGATCCGTGTGTTCGAGGTGACGCCAGCCGATGCCGGTTTGCCGCCGGCGAAGCTCACGGACCTCAAAGGCGGCGATGCCAAGACGAACGCAGCCGCCATCCGTGACGTGCTCGCCGGCAAACCAGGTCCGTTCCGTGACATCGTGCTGCTGAACGCATCCGCGGGGCTCATCGTCGGAGGCAAAGCCGCCAGCTTGCCGCAGGGCGTCGAGATCGCCGCACGCGCCATCGACACGGGCGCCGCACGCCGCGCGCTGGAGCGGCTGATTGCTGTTACGAACGGCTAGGTCGCACCCAACCCGCATATAGCACAGCAAGTGGTGCCGGCTGGTCACAGTTATCGCATTGACAGGTCGCCGTGGCACACGGTTATGTTGCCTGTATGAAGCAAGTCAAAAAGTCAGCGTCACCCAGTCCGCGAAAGCGCAAGCCTAAGGGCAAGGTCAAGCTCGCCAAATTCAGTATTGGCGAGGTCGTACGGCATCGCTATCACCCGTTCCGGGGCATCATTTTCGACGTCGATCCGGTGTTCAACTCGACCGAGGAATGGTGGCTGTCGATCCCTGAGGATCGGCGTCCGCGCAAGGATCAGCCTTTCTATCACCTGCTCGCCGAGAACGAGAAAACCGAATACATTGCCTATGTCTCGGAGCAGAACCTGCTGGCGGACGAGTCTGGCGAGCCATTGCGCCATCCACAGGTGGGCGAGCTTTTCACCGAAGAGAACGGCCAGTACCGGGCGACCTACGTCCAGCAGCATTGATCCGACCATACCTCGCAAGGCAATCACCCTGCGCGGTGCCAAGGCAACGCCGTGTCCGAGAATTGTATTCTGCCGCCTCGACAGGCGAGCGCCAACGCCGCATCATGATTACCAGACCGATCGCGTACAGTATCTCGGGAGCGTACGAATGGCCCGGTTGCGCCGCGTGTTGATGACGTGCCTGCTGGCGGCCGCACTACCGCTGCACGCAGCCGGCGAGCCGACATCTGCCAGCCGTGACGCCGCCGCCGGCGGGCTGGCCTTCGTACCCGATCCCACCATCGTCATCGAGACGCAGGAAATCGTGCTCGCCGCGGGCGAGATCAAAGTCAACTACGGCCTGCGGAACATCGGCCCGGCCCAGCGCACGATCATGGCCGTGTTTCCATTGCCTGACCTCGATACCGCTCAGATCAGCGAGCAGCAGATCAGGGTCACCACGACCCAATCGGCAAATTTCATTGCCGCGGCGATCACGGTCGACGGCACGCCGGCGCCAGTCGAGGTCGAGCAACGCGCCCTGGTCTTGGGACTTGACGCAACGGCGTTGCTGGCGACGCATCAGATCCCGCTGATGCCATTCGACAAGGGTTCTGCCGCCCAATTGCGGCGGTTGCCCAAGGTCGTCCGCAACGACCTGCTGCAGCGCGGCATCATCCGCGTCGAGGATGAACGCATCGAAGCCAACTGGATCTTGAAGACGACGGCCTACTGGCGGCAGAGCTTCGCACCAAAGAAGGCTGTAACCATCGCGCTTTCCTACAAGCCGGTCGGCGGTTCGGTTGCCTATCACGCCACACTGATTGAAACGCTGCGCGCGACGCATTGCCTGGACGCCACGCTGGAAGCCGCCATCACGCGCAAGGTCGCGGCGCAGAGCGGCAAGGTGACCTTCAACTGGCTCACTTATGCTCCGGGCGTCGCTGCCAGCATGCTCGGACCCGTCCGGCAGCTCAAGATGCGAATCGAGAAGCCCGATATCGGAACGATCGTCGCGACCTGCAGGCAGGGATTCAGGCCTCTTGGGCCGACAACGCTGGAGTGGACCGCGCAGGACTACAGTCTCGAAGAGGACGTCCACGTGCTGTTCGTCGAGTAGCAATCGTTGCTTGCGCGTCGGCCGGCGGTTTCCGTTACCGATCGCCGGCCCCCTACGTTTTCCCCTCACGCCAGATCATAGACGAACACGCGCACGTCCTCGGCGGCGAGTTGTTGCTCGATCAGCGGTTCGATCCGGTCCCACGTACCGCCAGCGAGACCGCAGCCGATGCGCGGCATGTGCACGCTCGCACCATGCTCGATCGCGATCGCGGCGACGCCACTGAGGCAGCCGCCGATCGCGCTGTAGCGCACGGGCGGCACGCCGTCGACGGGCGCAATCCCGGATTGCCCGATCATATTGGCGACGAGAATGCCGGGCGCAACTTGCACGTATTGCACGGAGCCGAGCACCAGCTTGCCGTCGAGCTCGCGATGCCATTTCCGGTAGTCGGCTTCGGGTTCCGGCCAGCGCGCCGACAGTGCCAGTACGAAGCCGCGGCCCCACGCGCCGACATCGTTACACACATGCGCGATGATCTTCGGCCCAGGCTCGTTCGGCGCCGTCGCGTCGCCCTTCAGGTATTTGATCGGCTGCATGAAGCCTCCACGAGTTACCGCACCACCCAGCCCTTCACGAACTGTTCCTCCTGCCACTCCGGCCAATCGGCCTCGATCTGCTCGAGGCTCGACGAGACGCGGATCTCGCGCTCGAGCCGTGTTTTTCGGTTGGGCGAGACGTCGGTGAGCGACAGCACGAACGCCCAGACCAAATTGATCAATGCCGCAGCTGCCGAAAGCGAACTCGCCGCCGACAGCGTTCGCAATGACCGGCTCCCAGCCCCACACTAAGTCCGCCGCCTGCCGCCCTTCGCCCACTCGGCACTCGGGCGTGGGATTTTGGCAAAGTCCGCGGCACGCGCGGCATCCAGCGCCCCGCTCGCGACGGCAGCGCGCACGGCACATCCGGGTTCGTTCGCATGCCGGCAGTTGCTGAACTTGCATTGCGTTGCAAGTTCCACGATGTCGTCGAACTTGCTCTCTGGCACTGCCGCATTCCACAGTTCCAGCCCGCGCAGACCGGGCGTATCGATCAACGAGCCACCCTGCGCGCGAACGAACAGTTGCCGATGCGTCGTCGTATGGCGGCCGCGACTGTCGTGCGCCCGCACCTCCTGCGTCGCCTGCACAGCGTGTCCAAGCAACTGGTTCGTCAACGTCGATTTGCCGACACCCGACGACCCGACCAGGACGACCGTGCGATTGCCGTCGAAATACTGCGCGATATCGCGAATGCTGTCCGCCGCCCGCGCGGAGATGGCATGAATGGGAACACCCGGAGCCAACGCAGCGAGCTCGCCGAGTGGCCCCGCCAGATCAGCCGCAAGATCGGACTTGTTGAGGACGATAACAGGCGCGGCGCCGCTCTCGCGTACCAACGCCAGATAGCGCCCGATCCGCTCCAGATTGAAGTCTCCACCCACGGCCGTCACGATCAGCACGACATCGATGTTTGCCGCGAGCAACTGCGGGCGGTTCTCGCTCGAGGCTTTGCGCACAAGCGCCGTCATCCGCGGCAGCACCGCCTCGATGGTCGCGGGCCCGTCACCGTCCGCAATGCGAACGGCCACAAAGTCGCCGACGCCGGGCAACTCGGATCGCTCTCCGGCGACATTGCGCACGCGTCCTGAAGTGCCAGCCGAGAGTTCGCCCACGTCGGTCGCGACTTGATAGTGGCTGCGATGCTCGCTAACGACGCGTCCAGGCACCAGTCCCAGCGCTGCCTGCGCCGCAAACTCTTTTTGCTTGAGTGCCGACCAACCCAGCTGATCCAGTGTCATTCCGGTCTCCTGACCGTTGATCGCTGAGTAAAGCGCCAGCCTTTTTGTCCCGCCTATTTGTCAGAGTAGCCGCACTCGTCCAGGAAATCCTGCACCAAAGGGCTGAACTGCGAACGTTTGGCGGCGATTTCGACAATCGTCGGTTTCACGATCACCGGAGCGCGCACGATTTTTTGCATCGCAAAAGTGTGCGACTTGGCGTGCGTTTGAGCGTGCGGCTCAAGTTCGGTCCGTGACGGACGGCGCGCTTGCGCCGAAGCGAACGAGTATTGAGTATTCATCAAGTTGTAGGTCCATGTGGTGTGCGCTGCGCGGGCCCATTCTGGGTCCCGCTGCGGCACTGCATAAGCCGAATGCAACAATTTTGCCGCCAACTGCCAAAGGCCCCGAAACATAGAGCGCAAAGGCTCGGCCGCTGTTTGCACAGGCGACAGCACGTTAAAGCGATAGGTGGGGAAGACGTGGAACGGTGTCGAGGTTAACTCGTTGTCCGTTCGGTCTTCGGCGGCCCAGTCCTGTTCAGGAACGCGCGCCGATATCGACATCACTTCTAATTCGATTGCACTTCTATCGCACATTCGCCGATCCTTCGCAAGGATTGCGTGCCGAAGCCTAAGCTCACAGACCAATTCGAGAATCAACACGACGAGGCTGCGCCAATGCGATCAGTGCTGCGCCGGCCCTCCTCCGCGATTTGCAGCACCAACTCCCTTGCCCCGCTTGGAATCCCAGCTATAAGCCTCAAAAAGGGCTTCACCTTGGTATGTTCCCGGCTGACCCGGTGTATCTCACGCGCAGCAATCCAACATGCTGGGCCGAGGCGTCGATACGGGGCGACGCTTGTTGTCGCGGGATCTCGTTGGGTCAGCATCGGCACAGCATCTCAGCCAAGGACGGGGGACTCGGCGCCGGAGCCTTTTTCGCTCGGGCGCCATGCGAAGAATCGGAGACTGAGATGGCAAACGTCGTCGTGGTCGGCGCCCAGTGGGGCGACGAGGGCAAAGGGAAGATCGTCGATTGGCTGTCGGAGCGGGCGGATATCGTCGTGCGCTTCCAGGGTGGCCACAATGCCGGCCACACCCTCGTCATCGATGGTAAGACCTACAAACTCGCCTTGCTGCCATCTGGCATTGTGCGCGGCGGGAAGATGTCGATCATCGGCAACGGCGTCGTCGTCGATCCCTGGCATCTGGCCAGCGAGATCGACGGTATCCGCGCGCAAGGTGTCGACGTGGGCCCGCACAATCTGAAGCTCGCGGAGAACGCCACGCTCATCCTGCCATTGCATCGCGAACTCGACCAGTTGCGGGAAGCGTCGGCCGGAGGCCAGAAAATTGGTACCACAGGCCGTGGGATCGGCCCCGCCTACGAGGACAAAGTGGGGCGCCGCGCCATCCGCGCGCACGATTTGCGCAACCTGCACAATCTCGGTCCAAAGATCGACCGCCTGCTGGTGCATCACAATGCCCTGCGCATCGGACTTGGTCAGCCGCAGATCTCCAAAGATGCGCTGATCGCCGAGTTGACGGCCATCGCGCCGAAAATTGTGCCGTATATCGACTGCACCTGGGAATTGCTCGATCGCGCGCGCCGGGCCGGCAAACGCATCCTGTTCGAGGGTGCGCAAGGCGCGTTGCTCGACGTCGATCACGGCACTTATCCTTTCGTGACCTCGTCGAATACGGTCGCGGCCCAAGCGGCTGCCGGCTCCGGCATCGGCCCGCGCGCGATCGGCACGATTCTCGGCCTGGCCAAAGCCTATACCACCCGGGTCGGGTCAGGACCGTTCCCGACCGAGCTGCTCAATGCCCGCGGTGAACCAGACGAGATCGGCCAGCTGCTCGGTCACCGGGGCAAGGAGTTTGGCGTCAACACCGGGCGCAAGCGCCGCTGCGGCTGGTTCGATGCCGTGCTGGTCCGCCAGATCGTCAAGGTGTCGGGGATCGACGGCATCGCGCTGACCAAGCTCGACATCCTGGACCCGTTGCCTGAAATCAAGGTCTGCATCGCCTACGATCTCGACGGGCAACGGATCGAAAGGCTTCCAGCCGGCATGAACCAGCAGGCGCGTGTCAAGCCGATCTACGAGACGTTCGAAGGCTGGAAAGCCTCGACCGAGGGCAAGCGCTCGTGGGCAGCCCTGCCGGCACAGGCGATCAAGTACGTGAAGCGCATCGAGGAGCTGATCGAGTGCCCGGTGACACTGCTCTCGACCAGTCCCGAGCGCAACGATACGATCCTGATGAAGGACCCGTTCGAGGATTGAGCCGGGAATCGTCGAACTGCATCGGCCGACAACCGTCAACCCGGCGGTGCGATGGCATCGATAAATTTCACAAAAAAATACGGTTGTCATGGTCGGGCTTGCTTGCCCTCGGCGCATGCCGACGGGTCCCGGCCACCCATCGTCCAACGAACGCCAGCAATTGCGTTTTGTTGCAAAGGTTCAGCGAAACGCGCCTTTTGCACTTGCTGCAGCATGGGTCCTCGGGGCAAGCCCGAGGATGACCTCCGTGGTGGTTGCATTCAAACAGCCACCACCAACCCGCGAAACTCCGGCAACGCACCCGCCACCAACTCCCGCGCCAATAGCCGTGCCGGATCGGCCGGCCCCGGCAACCTGATCTGCCCCAGCGGCACGGCGTTGAAATCCATACGCGCGTAGTACGAGAGATTGCCGACCAGCAGCACCAGCTCAAAGCCCGCCTCTGTCGCCGCCGAAAAGCTGTCCGCCACCATCCGCCGGCCATTACCCTGATTGGCGAACGTCGGGTGCACCGCCAGTGGGCCGAGCAGCAACGCGCCCGGCGTGCCCCCGACCGTCACCGGCGTCAGCCGGAGCGAAGCGATGATCCGCCCACTTTCATCGACCACCGCGCGGCAGAACGGCGTCGCGAACGGCGTCCCCTCGCGCACACGGTAAGCGGAACGCGCAAAGCGCCCGGGCCCGAATACCTCGGCGTGCATTCGGCTGATCTCGGCCGCGTCCGCAGACGTGATCGGGCGCATGGCAAGGATGGAGGATTGCGACATGTTTCGACCTTGACGAGAGAGCTTGAGCACGCACGAATTGCCGGGCCCAGCGAGCCGATCAACGACCCGCCGGGCTCAAGGCGCTCTCTCGTCGCTCATGTCGAAACAGGTTCATGGCCGTCCTCTAACACGCACGCAGCGTCTGGGTCCAGCCGTTGGGCAACATCAGCGATACCGCCGCTCAGTCCGCGCTGACGACCTTCAACCCGACGATCGAGCCGATCAGCAGCATGAGAAGCAGCACGCGCATCGTCGTCGCCGGCTCGTCGTAATATACGATGCCGACGATCGTCGTTCCCGCCGCGCCGATCCCGGTCCACACCGCATAAGCGGTGCCGAGCGGGATCGCCTTCATCGCCCAGATCAGCAGCACGAAACTCAACACAGAGAAAACCAGGAACCAAAGCAGTGGCAGCAGTTGCAGCGGCCAGCCGAGATAGCGCATCGACGTCGTAAACCCGATCTCGAACAGCCCCGCGAGGATGAGATAGACCCAGGCCATGGCGCGCTCCGCAGCTACTGATCAGCAGCCAACCCCTAGCGGCTCGACTCGAGGCTTTCCAGCACGACGTTCGTGTTGGTGTAGACGCAGATCTCGGCGGCAATCGACATGGCCTTCCGGGCGATCTCTTCGGCGCTCATGCCGGTGTCGAGCAATGCCCGTGCCGCCGCCAGCGCATAGTTGCCGCCGGAACCAATGCCCATCACGTCGCGCTCGGGCTCGAGCACGTCGCCGGTTCCCGTGAGCACCAGCGTCTTTTCCCGGTCAGCGACGATCATCATCGCTTCGAGCCGCCGCAAATAGCGGTCGGTCCGCCAGTCCTTCGCGAGTTCGACCGCCGCCCGGGTCAGCTGCCCCGGATACTGCTCGAGCTTGGCTTCGAGCCGCTCGAATAGCGTGAACGCGTCGGCCGTCGCCCCGGCGAACCCGCCGATCACATCGCCCTTGCCGAGCCCACGCACTTTGCGCGCGTTCGATTTCAGCACAGTTGCGCCGAGGCTCACCTGCCCGTCGCCCGCCACAACCACCCGCCCACCTTTGCGCACCGTCAGAATGGTCGTGCCATGCCAGACGGCCGATCGGCCATTGTCCTGTCCGTGCATCATCTCGGGCCTCGCTTGAAATCCGCCAGCTGCGCGCCCGCAGTGGCCATTCACCCCTCAAGCTGATAAACGCTGCACCGGAGACCAGCAAGGAGCCACGTTCCCTTGAAACGCTTAGCCACCATCGAACGCTCGACCAAGGAAACTGAGATCCGCGCCACTGTCGACCTCGACGGCACCGGCGCCTGCAAGATCGCGACCGGCGTCGGTTTCCTCGATCACATGCTGGAACAGCTCGGTCGCCATTCGCTGATCGATATCGAGCTCGCTTGCAAGGGCGACCTGCACATCGATTGCCACCACACCACCGAGGATTGCGGCATCGTCCTCGGTCAGGCCATCGCCAAGGCGCTCGGCGACAAAGTCGGCATCACGCGCTATGCCTCGGTGCACCTGCCGATGGACGAGACGCTGACCCGCGTCGCACTCGACATTTCGGGGCGTCCGTACTTGATCTGGAAGGTCGAGTTTTCGCGCCCCAAAATCGGCGAGATGGACACCGAGCTGTTTCGCGAATGGTTCCAGGCCTTCGCGCAGAATGCCGGCATCACACTGCACATCGAAACCCTCTACGGTGAAAACAACCACCATATCGCCGAAACGTGCTTCAAGGGGCTGGCGCGAGCGCTGCGCGCGGGCGTCGCCATCGATCCTCGCCAGGCCGGTCGCGTGCCCTCGACCAAAGGTACGCTCAACGGCTGACGGCACGACCGACGAGACATGTGAAACGAGACATGTGAAACGGAGAGGTACGCATGAAGACGTTCACCGTCTATGAGCCGCCCAACAGCGCCGCCGATCGGCTCGATCGCGCCGAAAGCCTCGTCTTCGTCAAGGAAGGCTTCAACTGGGTCGCGGCGGCATTCACCCCGTTCTGGCTTTTAGTCAACCAGCTCTGGATGGCGCTGATTGCCTTCATCGGTGCCGTGCTGCTGATCCGGGCTGGTTTCTGGCTCTTCGGCATCAACCCGCGCGCCATGCCCTATCTCATCGGCGCCCTGCAACTGATCGTCGGCCTCGAGGCCGACACCGTGAAACGCTGGACGCTCGAGCGCAACGGCTGGCAACCGGCCGGCAGCGTCAATGGCCGCGACGCCGAGGAATGCGAGCGGCGTTTCTTCGACAATTGGCTGCCCCGCCAACCACTGATCCGTCCGGAAAATCTGAGCGGCACCGGCGCTCTGGCGTCGCAACCGTCAAACCCGCTGAGCGGACCCGAGCCACGCCGTACGAGCGGCTGGCGCAGCACCCGCATTTTTGGCCGCTCGAGCTGAGCCCTCGCGATGCAAACAGTTGCTATCATCGATTACGGTTCCGGCAACCTGCACTCGGCAGCTAAGGCCTTCGAGCGCGCCGCGCGTGAGAGCGCGAGCCAGACGCGCATCCTGGTCACCTCGAACCCGGCAGATGTGATCAACGCCGATCGCGTCGTGTTACCCGGCGTTGGCGCCTTCGCCGACTGCAAGCGCGGCCTCGACGCGGTGCCCGGCATGCGCGACGCGCTGGAGACGGCCGTACACCAGAAGCGCCGCCCCTTCCTCGGTATTTGCGTCGGCATGCAGCTTTTGGCGGATCGCGGGCGGGAATATACTGTGACCGAGGGACTGGGCTGGATTGCGGGCGAGGTCCGCATCCTGGAGCCCACCGACACGACGCTGAAAATCCCGCACATGGGCTGGAATACGATCGAGGCCCGGCGCGAGCACGCGCTGCTCGCGGGCATCCGCACCGGCGACGACGGACTGCACGCCTATTTTGTGCACTCGTATCACCTGGCGACCAAGGACCGCAGCTCGGTGATCGCGGAGACCAACTACGGCGGACCGCTGGCGGCAATCGTCGGCCGCGACAACATCGCCGGCACGCAGTTTCACCCGGAAAAAAGCCAGTCGCTCGGCCTGAAGCTGATCGCCAACTTCCTCGGCTGGCGGCCCTGAGGGTACCGGTTTCCATTGACCGCACGTCGTGTCAGCTGGCGGCGCGTATCTCGAGCCTACCGTCGGCATCGTTTGCGGCTGCCGTTACAATCGGGAACGGCACAACATTTTCGGCCGCCTCGTCCAGAACACGGCGCCGCTGCCGGAACCAGCGCAATCCGGTGTTGAGCATCAGCGCGTCCCCGCGCGTCTCCTGCACCAGCAGGCCATCATCCTCGTCCAGCAATCGCGACAGCCGCGCTTCGATCTCGGCCCCGGTTTCGTCGGCGCGGAGATACCAGACGTTGGCGAGCGGCCGGGCCCAGGCAGTGCCCAGGCTCATGATCGCATCCGCGATGTAGGGCTGGTTGAGGTTGGGCTTGGCGAGGTCATAGGAGACGAGGAAGGTGCGCATCTTTTTGGGCTCTCGTGGGCGGCGAGGGTTCAGAAGGCTTCGTTCCGGCGTTCCGCAGTTCTTGGCGCCGTGAACATAGGTGGAACATGGATCGATTCGACGTCATGTTCAATGTCTGTTCTCACCTTTCGCGATGACGATGGGTTTGCGCACCCTCCATCATCGCCACGACGCCCGGCTTGAATCGACTGGCCCTATTCGATGTCCTCGACCTTGATACCGGCGCTGCCCTTCATGCGCATCGCAAGTGCCGCCTCGATGAACTGGTCGATATCGCCGGCGAGCACGCCCGCCGTATCCGACGTCTGCACGCCGGTCCGCAGGTCCTTCACCATCTGGTAGGGCTGCAGCACGTAGGAGCGGATCTGGTGGCCCCAGCCGATGTCGGTCTTGTTCGCCTGATCGACCAGCGCTTTCTCTTCGCGCTTCTTCAGTTCCAGATCGTAGAGGCGGGCTTTCAGCCGCTTCATGCCGATTTCTCTGTTCTGGTGCTGCGAGCGCTGTTCCTGCGCGAAGATGATGATGTTGGTCGGTTTGTGCACAATCCGCACGGCCGACTCCGTCCGGTTCACCGACTGGCCACCGGCGCCCTGCGAGCGCGTGAAGGAGATCTCCAGGTCCGCCGGGTTGATCTCGATGTCGATCGTGTCGTCGATGATCGGATACACCGAAACGCTGGTGAAAGAGGTGTGCCGACGCGCATTCGAGTCGTAGGGCGAGATGCGCACCAGGCGGTGTACGCCCGCTTCCGTCTTCGCCCAGCCATAGGCATTCTCGCCCTTGATTTCGAGCGTCGCGCCCTTGATGCCGGCTTCGTCGCCGTCCGCAATATCGATGACGTTGACCTTGAATCCGCGCTCTTCCGCCCACCGCTGATACATACGCAATAGCATCGAGGCCCAGTCCTGGCTCTCGGTGCCGCCGGCGCCCGCGTGGATTTCGAGGTAGGTATCGTTGGCGTCGGCTTCGCCCGAAAGCAGCGCTTCAATTTCGCGGCGGCGGACTTCGGCAACGAGCTTCGTAAGGCTGGCCTCACCTTCCGCGATGCTGGCCTCGTCGTCCTCGGCCTCGCCGAGTTCGATCAGCGTGACGCCATCGTCGAGATCGCGTTCCAGTTGCTTGTAGCCCGAGATCGCCCGTTCGAGCGCCTGGCGCTGGCGCATGACCTTCTGCGCGCGCTGCGGATTGCTCCACAGGTTGGGATCCTCACTCTGCGTATTGAGTGAGGCTAGGCGCGGCTCGCAGGTGTCCCAGTCAAAGCGACCTCCGCAGCAAGGCCATGGACTGCTTGATGTCGCCAATGAGCTTCTCGTGCTCGGCGCGCATGGGATATCTCCAGGGATGGAATAGCGTGTTGTTGTTCGCCGGATATAGGAGCCCGGCGGGCGTGACGCAAACTCATTTCGGTGAGCGTCGGTTGCCCACTCGCAACCGCGCGGCGCCAAGCACATCAACGCAGCCGGTTGCGGTCGATCCGGTCGACGACGACATTCGGGTCCGACCGCTGATCACCCTGATCGCTCGAGAACCCGATGTTCGAATGCGCGTCGTCCGGGTCCTCGTTCGGTTTGAACACTTCGAGGATCGCGTCAACGTCACCTTGCTGCGCCTTGAGCCCGGTCTTGGCGTTGACAAGCACGCGCTTGATGCCGGGCGGCTGGCGGAACGGCACCGGCTTCTTGCCGGCGAGCGCCTGCTTCATGAAGTTGCCGAAGATCGGGGCCGAGATCTGGCCACCTGTCGCTGCATCACCCATCGGGCGTGGCGTATCGAACCCAATGAACACGCCGACAACGAGATCGGGCGTGTAGCCGACGAACCAGACGTCCTTGGACTCGTTTGTCGTTCCCGTCTTGCCGGCGATCGGCACGTCCGGCACGAACTGCTTGATGATCGTTGCGGTGCCGCGCTGCACGACGCCTTCCATGATGTTGGTCATCTGGTAGGCGGTGTGCGGGTCCATGATCTGCTTGCGCGGGTCCACAAGCTCCGGCTCAGGCTGGCCCTTCCAGGTCTCCGAGCGGCAGCCGGAACAATCGCGCTTGTCATGTGACCAGACCGACTTGCCCCAACGGTCCTGGATGCGGTCGATCAGGGTCGGCGTGATCTGCCGGCCGCCATTGGCGAGCATCGCGTAGCCGCCGGTGATGCGCAGCAACGTCGTCTCGCCGGCGCCGAGCACCATCGCCGGCAGCGGCGCCATATCGTCATAGATGCCGAAGCGGCGGGCGTATTCCGCCACCAGCGGCATACCCACGTCCTGGCCGAGGCGCGCTGTCATCTGATTGCGCGATTTCTCAATGCCGACGCGGAGCGTGGCCGGCCCGAGCGACTTCGACTTGTTGTAGTTCTCGGGTTTCCACATCTCGCCCGGCCGTTGCTCGATCTCGATCGGCGCATCGAGCACGATGCTGGACGGCTTGTAGCCGTTGTCCATCGCCGCCGCGTAGACGAACGGCTTGAACGTCGAGCCTGGTTGGCGCTTGGCCTGGGCTGCGCGGTCGAATTGGCTCATCGCAAACGAGAAGCCGCCGACGATCGCCAGCACGCGGCCCGTATGAGGGTCCATCACGACCAGTCCGCCACCGACCTCCGGCACCTGCGCCAATTGCCAGATAGCACCTGGCTTCTCGCCGGCGTCCGGGTCCTTCGGCGCCACCCAGATGACGTCGCCAACGCCCAGCACATCGGCTGGACCTGGGGTCTTCGACGGCTTCAGGTTCGCCCACTTGATCTCGTCGTAGAACACCTCAACGCCCTGCCGCTCTTGCGGGATGCGCCCGTCAGCCAGCTTGTTCGGCCGGAAGCCGACGGTCACCTTGTTGCGCTCGACCTGCGTCACGACGCCGATCCGCCACGGCGCGACGTCGTTGGCGATGTCCATATTCGCCAGTGTCACGCCCCAGTCGCCGGAGACGTCGATCTTCTGGAGAACGCCACGCCAGCCGCCGAACGTGCCGCCCTTGCCGTCCGGGCGTCGCTGCCGGTCGAAGGCGACGAGGCCGTCGATCAAGGCGCGGCGCGCATATTTCTGCAGCTTGGGATCGAGCGTGGTGCGGACAGATAGGCCGCCGCCATAAAGTTTTTCCTCACCGAACTCGGCGATGATCGTGCGCCGGACTTCCTCGGCGAAGTAGTCGGCGGCATAGATCTGTGTGCCGAACGAGCGGAAGCGCACTTCGATCGGCTTCTTCTTCGCCTCGATGGCATCCTCGCGCTTGATGTAGCCGTTCTCGGCCATCTGATCGAGGATCCAGTTCCGCCGGATGATCGCCTTCTGGCGCGTGCCTTCCTTGGTCGGGTGATAGTTGTTCGGCGCTTTCGGCAGCGCAGCGAGGAACGCCATCTCCTCGATGGTCAGCTGCTCAAGTTCCTTACCGAAATAGTTGAGGCCGGCGGCGGCGACACCATAGGAGCCGATGCCGAAATAGATCTCGTTCAGGTACAACTCGAGGATCTTGTCCTTCGAGTAGGTCCGTTCAATGCGGACTGCGAGGATCGCCTCGCGGAGTTTGCGATCGAACGTCCGATCACTCGTCAGCAGAAAATTCTTCGCCACCTGCTGCGTGATCGTGGATGCACCCTGAATACTGCCGCCGCCTTTGATTTTGGATTCTGCGTACTTGATCGTGGCGCGGGCGATGCCCGTGAAGTCAAGGCCGCCGTGCTCGTAGAAACGGCGGTCCTCCGCTGACAGGAACGCCTGGATCAGCCGCTTGGGAACCGTATTGATCGGCACGAAAATACGCCGTTCGCGCGCGTATTCGGCCATCAGTGCGCCGTCGTGCGCGTGGATCCGCGTCATGACCGGCGGCTCATACTTGGCCAGACTGTCGGAACTCGGCAGATCCTTCGACGCCTTCCACAGCAGGAAACCAGCCGCAGCCGAGCCGGCGAGGAAAAGCACCACACCCGACGCGAACATGAACCCGAGGAGATTGACGACCCAGCTCCGCTTGCGGCGCCTCTTTGGGCGCACCTGCGGTGGCGGGGGCATTGGCGGCGGTCTCATGCGGCCTTCCGGCTCCGTTGCTGTGCGGCTCTCTCGTATCGTCGGAAATGCAGTGCGAGCCCGAGCGTTCGGCGCCTGGCTTTTGCCTGGCACAGCTACCGATCTCGGGCACCGCTTCGGAACTCCTAGGTGTCAGGCTGAAGCCAGACACCGATCGGCGCATTGCCTCACGTCTGCATCACAATACCATGGATTATGGCGAGAGCGCGCCACTACTGTCTGCTTCCGACTGCCGCGCCTGTTTGCAAGTTGCCGGAAATCACCACAAGTTGGGGGCAGAGCCATGGGTGACCCCATCAGGTCACACTCTGTCACACACTCTGTCACACTCTTGCCGCGGGCGGGGCTCGCACCTACAGTCCAACGCGATCGTCGGCCCCTCTGACTGAATCTGGACCGCACGCCGACGTCGACCGAGACATGGGAGACACGCCGATGGCCGAGGCAGCCAAGCCCGCAACCCTTTTCGAGAAGATCTGGCGCGAGCACGTCGTTGTCGATCGCCCGGACGGCTACGCGCTGCTCTACATCGATCGGCATCTGATCCATGACGGCTCGTTCTTCGCGTTCCAGCGCCTGAAAAACCGCAACCTTAAACTGCGCCGTCCCGACCTGTCGTTTGGCACGCCTGATCACTACATGCCGACCGACACGCGCCGGAAAGACGACGTAAAGGACCCGAACAGCCACCGCATGGTGACCGGCCTGGCGATCAACGGCACGGCGTCCGGTTTCACCGTGTTCGACATCGGAGACCGCCGCAACGGCATCGTGCACGTCGTCGGACCCGAGCAGGGCATCACCTTGCCGGGCGTCACGCTCGTCTGCGGCGACAGCCACACCTCGACGCACGGCGCCATGGGCTGCCTCGCCTTCGGCATCGGCCAGTCCGAGGTCACGCACGTGATGGCGACGCAAACGGTCTGGCAGAAGAAGCCGAAGACCATGCGCATCACCATCGACGGCGCCGTCGGCAACGGCATCAACGGCAAGGACGTGGTCCTGGCGATCATCGCCAAGATCGGCGCCGCCGGCGGCACCGGCTATGTCATCGAATACGCCGGTAGCGGCATCCGCGCGCTGTCGATGGAGAGCCGGCTCACGCTCTGCAACATGTCGATCGAGGCGGGTGGACGCGCCGGCATGATCGCGCCGGACGATACGACGTTCGCCTATCTCGCTGGGAAGCCATACGCGCCGAAGGGCGCCGATTGGGACAAGGCGTTGGCGCGTTGGAAGTCGCTGCCGACTGATGCCAACGCGACTTTCGATCGCGAGGAGGCGTTGCAAGGCGCCGACATCGCGCCGATGGTGACGTTCGGCACCAGCCCGGAGGATGCGCTGCCCGTGACCGGCGTTGTGCCCGATCCGGCGGCGAACGCCGATATCGTGAAGCGCGCCTCGCTTACCCGCTCACTCGAATACATGGGCCTGAAGCCCGGCACGCCGATCACCGACATCAAGGTCGATCGCGTCTTCGTCGGCTCCTGCACCAACAGCCGCATCGAGGATTTGCGCGCGGCAGCAGCCGTTGCCAAGGGCCGCAAGGTCGTGGTGCCGAGCTGGATTGTGCCCGGCTCCGGCATCATCAAGGAGCAGGCGGAGGCGGAAGGCCTCGACAAGATCTTCAAGGCCGCGGGCTTCGAGTGGCGCGAGACCGGCTGCTCCATGTGCCTTGGCACCAACGGCGAGATCGGCCGGCCGCAAGAACGTATCGCTTCGACGTCGAACCGTAATTTCGTCGGCCGTCAGGGCAAGGGCGTGCGCACGCACCTCGTTTCCCCCGCCATGGCCGCCGCTGCAGCGGTCACCGGCCGCTTCACCGACGTGCGCTCGCTGAAATCCTGATCGCGAGGAAACGCGCCATGACACCGAAAGACGAAGGCCGCCGCCGGCCGTTCAACAAGATCACCGCTGTCGCCGTGCCGATCAACCAGGCCAACGTCGATACCGATCAGATCATTCCGGGTCGCTTCCTGTCACTGCCGCGCGAAGAGATGGTCCCGCATCTTTTCCGCGACGTGCGCTACAACGACAATGGCACGCCGAAGCCGGAGTTCGTGCTGAACAAGCCGGCCTATAAGGATGCAGGCATCATCGTCGCCGAGCGCAACTTCGCGTGCGGCTCCAGCCGCGAAATGGCCGTGACGGTGATCCAGGACAACGGCTTCCAGTCCGTGATCGCGCCGTCATTCGGCGATATCTTCTTCAGCAACTGCTTCCAGAACGGCGTGCTGCCGGTGATGTTGCCGGAGCCGCGCATCAACGAGTTGCTGCGTTTCCTGCTCGAATTGCCTGGCGCTCAGATCACCGTCGATCTGCCGAGTCAGACCGTGACGGGCCCCGACGGGAAGGTCGACAAGTTCGAGATCGACAGCTTCCGCAAGGACTGCCTGCTGAAGGGCATCGACGAGATCTCGATGACGCTGAGCTACGAGGCGGACATCGAGGCCTTCGAGGCGCGCCATAGCGCTTGAGCATCGGGCGCGACCTGTGTCGAATGCGGGCAGGTCTTTCGCGCATTCGGCACGGGATCTGTGGATAACGCGCTTCCCCGCGCGAATGTCGCATCGGTGCTGTCGTGGTGACCGGAGGCGATCAGGTGCATAACCTGTGAATTGCGTGCATACGCCACTCAAATCGGCCCGTGTCACGTTTCCATTGGCGTCGATTTAGGCAAGATAGTCGTAATTGATTCGATTGCGACTTGAAGCCTAGGGGGCGAGCCATGGCGTTGTTTGAGGCACTGGGGAAACTTGTTGGCGCGGCACTGCTGTCGTCCGCGCCGGCATGTGGGATCCATGTTCTCCCTGAGAAATCCGGAGATCTGGCAGCTTTTCCGCATTGGCTCAAGGGCCGGGGCGAAACGTCGATCCTTGAAGCCGTCGTGGATTCGCTGGCGCGCGAAATCTGGGTTGGCGCCGAAACGCGCGGCCTGACACAGCAGGAACTGGAGCATCACGCCGATGCGACCGCCAAGCTGCTCATCGCGTTTCCGCCGCAAGCCTCGCATGTGGCGCCCGCGATCGAGCGGGCAGGAAGCAACGGCGCGGCAAAAGGCGAGCCGTTGGCGCGGCGTATCGCTGTCGACATCTTCGCCCGCGCCCGCAGCACCGGTGCCATCGCCGCTGCTGGTTTGAAGGACGACGTGACGCTTTTCATGATCGACCGCACGTTCGTCCATCTGCTCGACGACTCGAAGGCGCTGATGCGGCTCGCCCCTGTGCTCGGCGAATACATTTCGCCGAAAGCATCAGCAGTCGGTGACACAAATGGTTCGGCCGGTGTGTCGGCTGGCCTCGCGGGCTTTGGCCTTTCACCCGCATTGGCGCACCACCTGGCATCGGCCGGCGGCTCGGCGCTTCTCGCGGACCTGCGCGAACGCTACGGCCTGACGGAGAAGGCCATCGGCGCCGTGCTGACGTTGCTCGAGACGCAGGCCGTGAAACCCGCCGATCTGGTTGCGCGCCTCGAAGCGCTTGCTGCATGGCTCGGCGACGTAAAAGCCCAACTCTTGAAGCCGACGAACGAGGACGCCGACGTCCGCCGCTTGAAAAGCAAGGCGGCAGCAGCCTTGGCAGACGGCGATTTCGATGCTGCGTCTGATCTGCTGAAGCAGGTGCGTCGCGAAGTGCGCGAGGGCCGCCGGCGGATCGAGGAGCGGCTGTCGGACGAAGTGGCCGCGCTGAAGTCGCAAATGAACGAGGAGGCCCGCGCCACCGCGCGGTTGGCTGAGCTTGCGATCGCCGCGCTGGACTACGCCGTAGCGGCGGAACTGTTCGGCGAGGCAGCGCTGGCGCTGCCGACCGGCGACCGTGACGGCGCCTGGAAATTCAATCTGCATCGCGCTGATGCACTCGTGCTGCACGGCGAGCGCAGCGGTAGCTCGGCGGCGGTAGGCGAGGCGATTGCAGCCTATGGCCACCTGCTGCGCGGCGCGGCGGACGGCACAAATCAGAAAGGGCTCGGACAGGCGAGCCTGGGCCTGGCACAGGCGCTGGCACTTGCTGGCCAGCAGGAGCAGGGTACGACGCGTTTGAAGGACTCGATCGCAGCCTACCGCAAAGCGCTCAACGTATTGACCCGCGAAACCGAGCCGAAGATCTGGGCCCTCGCCCAGATGCGTCTTGGCCGCGTCCTCGCGACGACGGGCGAGCGCGATCAGGCGCCGAATACGCTGCGTGAAGCAGCACAGGCGTTCCGCGACGCCTTGAAGGAAATCAAGCCGGACCGTGCAGCGGACTTTGCCGCAGCGCACATGGGGCTCGGCAACGTGCTGCTGACTCTCGAAGAGAAGGAGCCGGCTGCTCCGTTGCTCGTCGAAGCTGCCGACGCATACTCAGCAGCGCTCGGCGTGCTCTCGCGGACCGCTGACTCGACGATCTGGGCTGAAGCGCAGATGAATCTCGGCGTGGCCCGTCTGGGCCTTGGCGAGCAGCAGGGCGCGATCGATCGGCTGGAAGGCGCCGTCGAAGCATTCCGTTCGGCGCTCGAGGTGTCGACGCGTGAAACCGTGCCGGAGAAGTGGGCGCTCATCCAGCTCAATCTCGGCAACGCACTGGCAGCCCTCGGGGACCGCGATCGCGGCGCGCTGCAGCATCTGGACGACGCGGTCCGCGCCTACAATGCAGCCCTGGAAATTTTCCAGCGCGAGACACAGCCGATGAAGTGGGCGATTGCGCAGATGAACCTCGGTACGGCGTTCATCCGCATCGGCGATCATCGCGACAAGCGGCGCAACTGGCTGTCGGCGGCAGGCGCCTTGGTACCGGCTCTGGAAGTGTTCGAAGTCCAGGGTGCGACAACCTACGCCGACGTCACGCGGCGCAATCTGAAGCGCTTCCACGAGAGCTGGGACAACTTGATGTCGCCGCCCGCGACGTCGGGTGCCAAAACCGTGGAACTGCAAAAACCGCGCCTGTCAAAGGCCGGTTGACGGTCGAGCGGCGAACTCAGAGGTTATGACAAGGCCGGCAGAGCATCGCGCGCTGCCGGCCTTCGACGTTTATTGCGCCAACGGTTCCATGCTGGCCCAGCGCATGTCCTGCCCGTCGCTGACCGGGCAGTAGCGCAGGCCCGAGACGCGCTTGTTCAGCGGGCCGAACCATTTGCTGGTGTGCACGAAAATTCCGGCAGCATCCTCGACAACCAGTGCTGCAGCCTTCTCGTACGCCTTCCGGCGTGCGTCGACATCGGCGGAGTTGAGGCCTTCTTTCAGGAATTTGTCGACCTCGCGGTTGCAATACCAACTGGCGTTGCGCCCACCGATCTGATCGCAATCGTACATCTCGCCGATCCAATTGGCCGGGTCGAGATAGTGCGCCGACTTCCAGATGAAGAGCACGTCGTACATCTGCTTTTCGTCACGCATCTTGGCGCTGACGACTGGCCAAGTCTCGGTCACCAGCTTGGATTTGATGCCGATCTTTTCCAGGTTCGTCTGAAACTGTGCGGCGGCAAGTTGTGTTTGCGGATACCCCGCAAGGGCCGCGATCGTGATCTCCCGCGGCGGGGACTTCATCTTTGCAAGATACTCGGCGGCAAGTGGCGGATCGTAGGTGTTGCCCTTGAAGCCTTTCGGCGCCCCCCAGAACCCGTTCGGCAGCGGCGTTGGATTACGCACCGCCGAACCCGCCAGCGTGCCCTTGATGAAGCCCTCGTAATCGAAGGCATGCGACAGCGCCTTGCGGAAGTTGATGTCGTTGGTCGGCTCCCGGCCATTGTGCAGCACGGCGTAGAAGACGCGCAACGACTCCGCTTCCAGCACGGTGAGATGCGGCGCCTCGCGCAGGCGCTTGACCTTGTCGGGCGGCAAATTGCCCTCGGTCGCGTGCACGGTGCCGGCGAGCAGTCCTTCGACACGGGCGTCCGGATCGACGACAGTGCGGAACTCGATCTCGTCGATCGGCTTTGCTCCCCATTTCTGGTTCCAATGCTCCTTGAACCGCTCAGCCGAGAAACCGTTCGCCGGATCGAAGCTTTTCAGCTTGTACGAGCCGGAGCCGGCGTCGTTCTTTGCCAGCCACGCACTACCCCAGTCGTTGTTGATCTCGTTCTTTTTGATGACCGCCGGATTGACGATGTACATTTCCGGCAGGATCGAGACGAAGATCGGCGATGGTTTGATCAGGTTGAACTCGACCGTGTGCTCGCCGATCGCGCGGGTGGAGCCCGGCGCGACGAGTGGCGCGAACAGCGGGAACGCACCTTGCTTCAGCGCCAGCAGGCGCTCCATCGAATAGACGACGTCGGCGGCCTTGATCTCGCTTCCGTCGTGGAAAGTCGCGCCTTTGCGCAAGGCAAACGTGTATCTGAGGGCATCTGCAGCGACCGTATATTTTTCGGCGAGCCACAGCTCGAGCTTCGCCGGATTGTCGACCCACCGGAACAGCCCGTCATAGAGATTGATCCGCGACGCGATCCTGCTCGAGTCGAGTACCATATGCGGGTCGAGCGTGTCGTAAGGGCTGGCGTTAGCGAAAACCAGCTTGGTTTGGGCAACGGCAGCACACGTGTCGGCATCGGCCGCGAAACACAAGACAGCGAGCACAGCGATGCCTGCCGCCCGCAATCGGCGGCGCCTGTTGGTCATGTGCCCTCCGTGCCCTCTGGATCGTGCCGCCCGCGGCAATCATCGAATGTCCAACCCTTCGCATGAACGCCAGATGAAGGGCAGCTCTTTGGCCGCTCCGCCAAGTTCGGATCCGACATCGTCGGATCTGTTGTCGAGCTGCTGATCGACGTCTGACCACAGCGTCACAAACACATATGCCTTTCGCGGGCCTATTTCCTTATGGTAACGCGCATTTGAGAACTGCCCCTCCGACGGCGGATTTGCCGCGCCCACCGGCAGCCGAGGTTGGTCTACCGCGTTTGGTGCGTTAAGGATGGCGAATCCGTCGCAGCATAGAACGAGCCCCGCATGACAACGCTGCTCATCACGCACCCTTGCTTCGTCAATCATGACACCGGTCCTGGACATCCTGAACGGCCGGACCGCATGCGCGTCATCGACAAGGTCCTGACGCATGAGGCGTTCAATGCCTTGCACCGCGTCGAAGCGCCGCTGCGTGCCGACGTCGAGGCCTGGATCGCCGAAGCGCACCCGCGCGCGTACATCGAGGCCATCAAGGACGCTCGGCCGGCGCCAGGCGAGGAGTCGGTGCGCCTGGATCCCGATACGGTCCTCTCGGCGGGATCCTGGGAAGCCGCGATGCGCGCAGTCGGTGCCGGACTGCACGCCGTCGACGAGGTGATGGGCAGGCGCGCCGCTAACGCGTTCTGCCAGGTCCGTCCCTGCGGCCATCACGCCGAGGCCACCCGCGCGATGGGTTTTTGTCTTTTCAACAACGTAGCGATTGCCGCAATGTATGCGCGCAAAAAGCATGGTGCCGAGCGTGTGGCCGTCGTCGATTTCGACGTGCACCACGGCAATGGAACCCAAGATATATTCTGGAGTCACAAAGACTTGTTTCTGGCGTCGACGCACCAGATGCCGCTCTATCCCGGCACCGGCGCACTCGGTGAAACCGGCGTTGGCAACATCTGCAACGCGCCCTTGCGCCCGGGTGACGACGGCCGCCCGTTTCGCGATGCCTTCGAATCGCGCATTCTGCCGGCCTTGAAGAATTTTGCCCCGGATCTGGTCTTGATATCGGCCGGGTTCGACGCGCACCGTGACGACCCCTTGGCCAATCTCGCCCTTGTCGAAGCCGATTTTGCCTGGGCCACGGAGCAACTCTCAGAAGTTGCGCGGAAGCAGGCAGGCGGCCGCCTCGTTTCCATGCTGGAGGGC
>JANLQP010000055.1:0-16735 GCA_031367895.1 Hyphomicrobiales bacterium | reverse complement strand
CGATGTCGGCCGGCACGACGATATGATCGTTGACGCTGACGAAATCGAAGCCGAGCCGCTCGGCCGCGGCAGCGACGGTCTGCACGCCATCCTGCGTGGCCATCGGCCCGCGCGAGAGAATGTTAACGCCAAAACGCATGGAGAGACTCCGGATCGGCCTGTATCAGAATCTTGTCGGTCGGGTGCCGTGTTGCCGTTCTGCCGCGTTGCCGTTCTAAGGTTCCGACTCTATCGCTTGGTACCCCGATAGCATTGTCGGCGTCATGCCCGCGGAGGCGGGCATCCACGGCAATTGTCGGTGAAATACTGCACCCCGTCGTGGGTCCCCGCCTCCGCGGGGATGACGTCAAAACGGATATCTTCTGTTGGTGTCGGAACACTCTACATATGCGTCGCTTTCGCAAGGCGGCTCTAGAGTTGGCACCCTACTCAAGCGCGGCTAACCTATCCCGAAGCCGTACTTCAAGGCAATTGGCGTTGCCGCACCAAGGATGTACCAGAACACCCCGAGCCATGTGCTGCGCTTATCGATTTGACGCTGCTGAGCTTCGATCCTGTTCTGATGGCCAACCAGCTCTTGATGAGCCTTGGCGAGTTCCTCCTGCGTCGTTTCCAGGTGGCTCTTGAGCCCCAACAACTGTTCCTGGTGAGCATCCATGCCAGGCTTGAGGCCATTGGCGACGGCCTTGCCTTGACGCTCGGCGAGGTATGCATTCAGCATGTTCGTTGCCGCACCGGCACCAGCAATCGCCAGCCCTACGGCCGCCATTCCGTTCTTTGCATTAATCAGTGCCATTGGTCCCTCCCAGATTGTTTGCTCTCGGAGGATGCTTCAAACCACTTCGTGAGGGCAAGACCGAACGATTTTGGCCTAGCAACAGCACTTCCCCGCGCGCCTAGCTCGAACCCTGACGCCGCCTCAGCGCACGCCCAGCTTCTTCTGCAGGCTGGAGGACGAGGTGGTGTACTGGAACACCACCTTCTTGTCGGGATAGACGATCTTCTGCGCCGCCTGCGCCATCAAAGCCGCCTCGTGGAAGCCCGACAGGATCAGCTTCAGCTTGCCCGGATACGTATTGATATCGCCGACCGCGAAGATGCCCTTCTCGGACGTCTCGAAGCGCTCGGTGTCGACCGCGATCAGGTTTTCGTGGAGATTCAGCCCCCAGTTGGCGACCGGACCGAGCTTCATCGTCAACCCGAAGAACGGCAGCAGGCGGTTGATGGGGAGACGGCTCTCGCCTTCCTTCAACTTCACGGTCACCGCTGCGAGCTGGCCGTTGTCCCCGTGCAACGCGCCGAGCTGGCCGATCAGCAGCTTGACCTTGCCATCCCGAACCATGCCGCGCATCTGTTCGACGGAATGGGGTGCGCCGCGGAAATCGTCGCGCCGGTGCATGAGCGTCAGCGAGCGCGCAATCGGGGCGAGGTTGAGCGTCCAGTCGAGTGCGCTGTCGCCGCCGCCGACGATCAGCACGTCGCGGTCGCGGAAATCCTCCATCCGGCGGACCGCGTAGAGCACGCCCTTGCCCTCGAATGCCTCGATACCCTCGAGCGGAGGGCGTTTCGGCGTGAACGAGCCGCCGCCGGCTGCGATCGCCACGACCTTGGTGTGGAACACCTTGCCTTCGCCGGTCTCAAGCTTGAAGCGGCCGTCAGCCATGCGGGCGAGGCCGTCGATGCGCTCACCGTAATGGAACGTCGGATCAAACGGTTTGATCTGCTGCAGCAGAGCGTCGGTCAGGCCCTGGCCGGTGACGATCGGCAGCGCCGGGATGTCGTAGATCGGCTTTTCCGGATACAGCTCGGCGCACTGGCCACCCGGTTTGTCGAGGATGTCGACCAGATGCGCCTTGAGGTCGAGCAGGCCGAGCTCGAATACCGCGAACAGGCCGATTGGGCCAGCGCCAATGATCACGACATCGGTCTCGATCGGGGTCGCGTTGCCGTTCTCAGCCATTGGGTTGCCTCATGCGTGTGGTGGCAAACTTGACACGGACACCGACGCGCGGCCGGCCGGCGCCTGCGTTCAGTCGGTTGTGCCGTCTGTTTATCGGGTTCGCGTCAGGACGTGCAACTGGGGTCAGACCGGTCAGACCGCTTGCGCCAGCGAAGATCTGGCTCGTCAGAACTGCTTGTCTGGCACGCGCAGGACCAAGCCGTCCAACTCCGGAGTGACCTTGATCTGGCATGAGAGACGGCTCGATTCCTTCACCTCGAAAGCGAAGTCGAGCATATCCTCTTCCATCTCGGCGGGCTTGCCGGCCTTTGGGCGCCAACCGTCGTCCACGTAGACGTGGCACGTTGCGCAGGCGCAGGCTCCGCCGCACTCGGCTTCGATGCCGGCGATGTTTGCTTTCTTGGCGCATTCCATGATGGTCAAACCCACTTCGGCCTGAACCACCTGCTGTGTGCCGTCAGGCTGTATGAACGTGATCTTTACCATGGGGTACCCGTCTATGCCGCGACATCGGCCACAACGGGCCGCGCGGTGATTTTATCAACATCGCCGCGGCAGGCGATACGCCACGGCTTCTGCCGCATCAATGCGGCGCGTGGTTCTAGCTGGCGGGTGCGGTGAATTCAAGATGCGGCGGCACGACCGGCTGGATCGAGCGCGCGACCATGCGAGGGCCAATGACACGGTCACGGACGGAAAAGCGGGCAGAACGCTCGCTTCATGCCTTTTCCGACAGCCTCTCGATGTAGACGAGCGCCTCATCCAGCGCTTGCGACAGCGTCTCGAGTGCGACCAGGCGGGCAACCTGGTTCGTGCTGGCCTTCAATGCTTCGACGCGTTCGGCGCAATCGCCGACCCGCTTGGCGCCGACCGCGCGTGCCGAGCCTTTCAGCGTGTGCGCGGCTTCACGCCACGCCTTCTCGGTTTGGGCCCCCCTCAGCTCGCCGAGTGTCGATGGCGCCTGCATCGCAAAGAGGCCCAAAATCTCGATCTCCAGTGGTACGTTGCCGAGCGTGTAGCGGGCGAGATGGACCCGGTCGATGGGCGACTCGACCGCCTGGCGTGCCGGCCGCTCCAAAATTTGAACATTCATCATCATACCCATAGGCCACCCCGGTTATCACGCCCTTGAGTCTGGCACATCCGCCATAAATCCGCGTAAAGCGCGTCTGGCAAATTAAGTATACGAAGCAGATGTGCCGTTAACCATTCGGACAGGGCGCGTGGACGTTGCTTTTGGCGTTAAATTGGAACATCAGATTCAATGGAACACGCCCAAATCGGAGTGGCTTCGGTCGCGGGCGCCGGACCAAGACCACGCTTTTGCCCCAAAAACTGCCTAGAGGGTCGGGCGGGGGGAGACAGATGACACACCATTCCTGAGGACATCTGTGATCCGAGCCTGTGAGAGGGCTTCGAACTGGTCTATGAGATTGATTTGGGGAACGATGCGGCAGTGCATCGCGGGGTCCGGACAAGGTAATGGCGCAAGAGACCGCAAATCAGAAGCAAACTGAGACCGAACCGGCTGTCGGCACACCCGCGGACAAGCGCCAGCTTGCGTCCGGCCCGCCACCCGTGCCGGGTGCCAAACCAGCTGCCGCGGGGCCGCCGCCGATTCCTGGCTCCAGACCCAAAAAGCCTTTGCCTCCGCCGCTGCCATCCGGACGACAAAACGCTGCCACTGCGCCGTTGAAGCCGCCGATGAGGCCAAAATCCACCGCGAAGCCGGCGGCGGAATCTGAATCCGACGAATTTGACGACGAGGCAACCGATGCGTCCGGCCGCCGTGCGGCCAAGCGACGCCCGGCTGGACCGTCGCGCGGCAATGTCGCGGCCAATGACGACCTGCCCTCGATTGGCGGCCTGATCTTCGCGCTGCATCAAAAACCCTCGCAGCGGCCGATGCAGGTCGCGGCTTTCGCCAGCGGCGTCTGGCTGCTGCTCGGGATCGTGCTCGGCTATGCGATGCTTTCGTCTGAGTTGCAGCGCGTCCCGACCTTCGTGGAATTGCTGTCGCGCCCGACCGCGATGGTGCTCGCGGCCACGATCCTCATTCCGATCGCCCTGTTCTGGCTGCTCGCCATGCTGGTCTGGCGGGCGCAGGAACTGAAGCTGATGTCCTCGGCGATGACCGAGGTGGCGATCCGGCTGGCAGAACCCGACCGTATGGCGGAGCAGCAGATTGCTTCGGTCGGCCAGGCGGTGCGCCGTCAGGTCAACCACATGAACGACGCGATCGGCCGGGCGCTCGGACGAGCAAACGAGCTCGAGTCGCTGGTGCAGAGCGAGGTTGCAAATCTCGAGCGGTCTTACAACCAGAACGAGCATCGCATCCGCGCTCTGCTGCAGGAGCTGTCCGGCGAGCGCAATGCGCTGCTCGGCACCAGCGAGCGCGTCAATCTCTCGCTCAAGGAAATGGGCACCGAAATTCCCATTCTCATGGAGCGCTTGAGCGAGCAGCAGGTGCGGCTCGCCCGATTCATCGAAGAGGCCGGCCGTAACGTCATCGCGCTGGAAGAAACCATCAACGCCAGCGCCACGCATCTGGCGAGTACGGTCGGCTCGCGCACCCAGGAGCTGCAAACGGTGCTGACCGACAGGACCGGCGAATTGCAGGCGGTTCTCACTGACCGCTCTGCCGAGATGCAAGCTTTTCTCACCGATCAGACGGGCGCGTTGCAAACTTCGTTCACCGAAAACGCCGACCGCCTGCAGACCATGCTCGAGCAGCGGACCGAGCATTTCCAGGACGTCATCGGCGAGCGGACCGACACTATTCAGACCGTGTTCGACACGTTCGCGGAAGGTCTCGACAGTGCGCTTTCGACACGCACAGAGGGACTGCAAACCGTGCTCGAGGAATACACGCGCGCCCTCGACACCACATTACAGGGTCGCCAGCAGTCGCTCGATGCCCAGCTCGTCGAGCGCACCAAGGCGCTGGACGATGCGTTCTCCGAGCGCCTGAAACTGTTCGACGACTCGATCCTGCGGTCCACGATCGCCATCGACAGCATGGTCGCCGACAAGGCACGGGCGTTGAGTTCGGCACTCGAGAGCCACGCCAAGGAAGTCGGCCAGGTTCTCGGCCGGCAGGCAAGCCAGCTCGACGAACAGCTGATGCACGGCGTCAATGCTGTGCGCCTGTCGAGCCAGAACGTCACCAAGCAGTCGCTCAAGGCGATCGAAGGTCTTGCCGGTCAGGCCGATCTGCTGCGCAACGTTTCGGAGAACCTGGTCAACCAGATTGCCGGCGTCACCGGCCGCTTCGACCAGCAGAACCAGTCGATCCTGCGCGCGGCAAACCAGCTGGAGACCGTCAACCATCGCATCGACAAGACGCTGCAGAACCGTCAGGTGGAGTTGACGCAGACGCTGGAGCAGCTCTCCGGCAAGACCGACGAGATCGACCGAAAACTGATCGGCTATTCCTCGCAGCTCGAAGGCACGTTCAAGCAAGCCGAGGAGCGCGCCCGTTCCGTCAGCGAGCAGATGACACGCTCGGCCGAGGAGCGCGCCCGCCTCGCCATGCAGGAGTTCGAGCGCCTGCAGAGCCATGGCGCCGGCGATACAGAGCGCGCGCTTTCCGACATGCGTAGCCAGTTCTCGAACGTCACGCGCGAGGTATCGGAGGAGATCGGCGGGCTGTCGTCGCGCTTCTCCGCATCGTCCGAGGAAATGCGCCGCCGCGCCCAGATGACGCTCGCCGAGATCGAGGCCGAGCAGATCCGCGTCACGTCGCGATTCAGCGATACGTCCGACGAGATGCGCCGCCGGGCCCAGGGCACATTCGCCGAAATCGAAGCCGAGCAGACACGCCTGTCGACGCGCTTCGTCGACACGTCCGAGGAGATGCGCCGCCGCTCGCAGAATACCCTGGCCGAGATCGAGGCCGAGCAGTTGCGCCTGCAGACGCAGCTCGAACGTCTCCCCGAGGCAACGCGCAACAGCGCCGAGACCATGCGTGCATCGCTGCAGGAGCAGTTGAAGGCGCTCGAGCAGCTCTCCAATTTGACGTCGCGCGAGGCGGTGCGCAGCGATCTCGCGGCACCGATGCCGCAAGCCGTCCAGCAACAGCAGGCTGCAGTGCCGCGTTCGATTTCGTCTGTCACGCAGAGCCTGGCACGCGAGATGGAGAACCGGGCCGCCTTGCCGGCGCCGGCAGGATACGCGCAACCCGGTCCGGCCGTGGCGCAACCCGCTCCGGCGCCCTTGCCAACCTATAGTGCACCGGCACCCCAGCCCGTAGCGGCGACACCGGCCGAAATGCCGCGCGGCAACGGCGGGGCCGAAAACTGGCGGCTCGGGGAACTGCTGGCACGCGCCTCACGCGAGGAGCCAGCCGCGGAGTCCGCAACGCGTTCGCCGCTCAATATCGCGCAAATGGCGCGCGCACTCGACGCCACGACGGCCTCTGCGATCTGGTCCCGCTTCCGCGCCGGCCAGCGCGGCGTCATGGTGCGCAGCATCTACACCAACGAAGGGCGGGCCGCGTTCGACGAAGTGCATCACCGCTACAAGGCAGAGGAGCCGTTCCGCCAGACCGTCGAAGGTTATCTGCAGGACTTCGAGCAGTTGCTGCGCGATGCCGACCAGCGCGACGCCACCGGCCGCACGGCACAGACGTACATCGTCTCAGATTCCGGCCGCGTCTACCTGTTCCTCGCGCATGCCAGTGGGCGCCTTGCGTGATCCCGGCGCTGCGCCTCAGCGTCGCCGTCGAGACATTTCCGGTTGCCGGCACGTTCACGATCTCGCGTGGCTCGCGCACCGAGGCGACCGTCGTTGTTGCCGTGCTCGATGATGGTACGCATCAGGGGCGCGGCGAATGCGTGCCCTACGCGCGCTACGGCGAGACCGTCGACAGTGTCGTCGCCGAGATCCGCGCCGCTGGCGACGTTGTCGATCGGCAGGCACTCGCTCAACGGCTACCACCCGGCGCGGCGCGCAATGCGCTCGACTGCGCGCTGTGGGACATCGAGGCGAAACGGTCTGCCGCAACAGTCGCCGCGCTTGCCGGCATCACGCCGCTCGCTGGCCCGCGTCTCACCTGTTACACACTGAGCCTTGCGACAGCGGCCGCCATGGCCGACAGCGCACGTGCCGCCGCCGACAAGCCCCTGCTGAAACTGAAGCTCGGCGGCGCCGGCGATACTGAGCGTATGCGCGCCGTGCGCGCGGCCAGGCCCGATGCCCGCCTCGTCGCCGATGCCAACGAAGCCTGGACACTGGCCGATCTCGCGCCGCTGCTTGCAGTTGCTGCGGAGACCGGCTTCGAGCTGATCGAACAACCGTTGCCGGTCGCGGACGATTGGGCGCTCGCCTGCGCGACGCGCACCGTTCCAATCTGCGCCGACGAGAGCGCACACACATCGGCAGATCTCGCGCGTCTGGAAGGGCTCTATGATGCCGTCAACATCAAGCTCGACAAGGCCGGCGGCCTGACCGAGGCACTCACGATGGCGCGCGTCGCCAAGTTCCAAGGCTTGCGCATCATGGTCGGTTGCATGCTGTCGACATCGCTGGCGATGGCCCCGGCCCTGCTATTGACGGAGTATGCCGACTGGGTCGATCTCGACGGCCCCTTGCTGCTGGCCAAGGACCGCGATCCCGCAATCAGCTACGCCAGCGGCCATATCCTGCCCGCCCCGCGCACGTTGTGGGGCTGAAGCGCGTCTTGAAGCGCGACCGTAGGCTGCAATAGGCCCCCCTTCAGGGGCGTATTGCACCGATATGGTGTGCCGCCGGTGCAATCCGGCGCAAGTGCCGCGGCACCAATTGCGCCCGACCCCGACGACGGTCCTCGTTCAGGCGCGCCAGTTGCGCGGCGTGAACTCGTCTCCTGCACGGACGCGGCGGATTTCATCGGTCGCGACGCCGATGTCGCGCAGGATGCTGTCATCGAGGCCGGCCAGATCGCGGCGCATGCGCCGATCGGCATTGGCCTGCCGGAAACCATCGATCGCGCGCTTGACGGAGGCCAACAGGCTGCCGCCGGCCGTTGTGCTGGGTGTGCCGGCGAAATCGATCGATCCGGTATTCATTGTCGACGTCTTCATGGCTATCTCGCCTTCAGTGAAATCCAGAAAACAAACGGCGGCCAGCAGGGGTTCTGCTGGTTCTGCTGACCGCCTCTGAAGCTTCGGACTGGGATCAGCGCCAGAAGCTCGCCGGGATCGTGCCCGTCGCGCGGATCGCCTCGATGTGGTCCGGCTTGAAGCCCAAGTCGGCGAGCGAGGTGTCGGAGAGACGTGCCAGGTAGGCCTTCACGGATGCTTCACCCCGGCGGGTGCGATGCTCGACCAGGCGGTCGAACGTGCTTTTGCCCGTGGTTGTCTCGTTGCCGGCGACGGTGTCGAAGTCAATGGTCGTGGTGCTCATGATGCCCTCAACTCTCGTTTGAAGCTGGAGTTGCGCTGGAGTTCAGCGGGTCACGGGCCTCCGTTTTGGATGTGCCCGCTGGCTTTAAAGTAAGCGATGTTCGCGGATCCGCCAGGGTGTTTGCTGCGTCGCAGCAATGCGTTTGGTGCATGGCAATACCATATGTCGCACAAAGGGTTATATTATTTTCACAATTGGTGCGGTGCGATTTGAGGGCGCGAAAGTCCGGACATTAGCAGCGTTCAATCTGTTGCGTTTGCCAGCCGCCGGGCGCGATTGATCTGTGGCAGTTGAGCAGACGCCGGAGTGCACTGTCTCAACACGCAATGGCTCTGGATCGAGCAACGCCCGATTGCGGCGACTCTGATCGGCGCTTAAGAACTGCCGCAGGCTCCGGATTCTGGTGCTCCGCAAGGAAACCTGCGGGCGCGCTGTCCGGGCGGTAACCACAGCGCCAGGTTTCGGCCAACGCGGCCGCGTTTTCGGGAAACTCTGGTTCGAGACGACGGGGAAGCAAGAGCGGCCATGTTTCAGGATTTCAGCAACACGTCCGATCCGCGGCTGACGGCTGCCCGCATCGATCAATTGCGCCAATTGTTTCCGGGCCTCGGTGTCGACGCGGTGCTTGTCCCGCGCGCCGACGAGCACATGGGCGAATATGTGCCGGCCTCGGCCGAGCGGCTCAAATGGCTGACCGGATTTACGGGGTCCGCCGGCGTTGCGGTGATCGCACGTAAGGCCGCGGCGCTGTTCGTCGATGGCCGCTACACGCTGCAGGCGCGCGATCAAGTCGATACCAAGCTGCTCGAGATTGCACTCGTGCCGGAGGCTGATCCGGTCGAATGGCTCAGCGCCAAGCTCAGCTCCAAGTCGAACGTCGGTTACGATCCCTGGCTACACACGTCGGCTTGGGTTCGCGCGGCAGAAGCGAAGCTGGCGAAAAAGTCGATTACGTTGAAGCCACTGCCGCGCAATCCGGTGGATCGCGTCTGGGGCAATGGGCGGCCGCCGGTTCCACTCGGGGTCGTCACATTGCAGCCGCTCACGCTCGCGGGCGTGACGGCCGCAGCCAAGATCGCCGAGCTGCAGAAGGGCATGAAGGCCGCGGGCGAGGATGCCGCGATCCTGACGCTGCCGGATTCGATCGCGTGGCTGTTCAACGTCCGCGGCTCGGACGTGAAGCACAACCCGACGGCACTGGCTTTCGCAATCGTCTATTGCAATGCCAAGCCCGACCTCTTCATCGACAAGCGCAAGCTGACGCCCGAGGTCCGCAAGGAACTCGGCGAGGTTGCGAAGATCCGCGAACCGGACGAGCTGAAAGACCGGGTCGACGCGCTGGCCAAGGCCGAGCGCCGCGTGCGGCTCGACGAGAACACGGCCGCGCACTGGTTTCGCCGGACGCTGGGGCTGCGCTCGAAGATGATCATTGACGCCCGCGATCCCTGTATCCTGCCGAAAGCGCGCAAGAACGAGGCGGAGATCGCGGGCGCCCGCGCCGCACACGAGCGCGACGGCGTGGCGATGGCTCGTTTCCTCGCGTGGCTCGATCGCGAAGCGCCGTCCGGCCGCGTCGACGAGATCACGGCGGTGAAACAGCTGGAAGCGATGCGCACCGAGACACAGGCGCTGAAGGAGATCAGCTTCGACACGATCTCCGGCTCCGGCCCCAATGGCGCGATCGTGCATTACCGGGTCACGGAGGCCAGCAACCGGCACTTGAAGCCCGGCGAATTGTTCCTGGTCGATTCCGGCGCGCAGTTCCAGGACGGTACCACGGACGTGACGCGCACGGTTGCGATCGGCCGCCCGACGCTGGAGATGCGTGAGCGGTTCACGCTGGTCCTGAAGGGGCACATCGCGATCGCGACGACGCGCTTTCCAAAGGGCACGACCGGCGCCAGCATCGACGGTTTCGCACGCCGGGCGCTGTGGAAGCATGGCCTGGAATTCGATCACGGCACCGGCCACGGCGTCGGCAGCTATCTTTCGGTGCACGAGGGGCCGCAGTCGATCTCGAAGCGCGGCATGGTGGCGCTGGAGCCCGGCATGATCGTCTCGAACGAACCCGGCTACTACAAGACCGGCGCATACGGCATCCGCATCGAGAACCTGGAACTGGTGACGGAGCCGCAAGATATCGAAGGTGGCGAGCGGCCGATGATGGCCTTCGAGACGCTGACGCTGGTGCCGATCGATCGCCGGCTGGTGGAACCGCGCCTGCTGACTGGCGAGGAGATCGCCTGGCTCGATGCCTACCACGCCCGCGTCACGCGCGTGATCGGCCCGCATCTCACCGGCACGGACCGGGCGTGGTTGGCGGCAGCAACGGTGGCGATCGGTTGAGCGCGCGGGCGAGTGGCGCGTGTGACGTGACACGTTTCGGGTTGCGGCTCGGCGCTGCTCGAGGCTCGCTCGGGGGCTATCTCAACGGAGGCCCCGTATGTCGACGGCAGAGTCGCGAAACACGTCCGCTGATATTCCTGCGCGCATCGACGCGCTCGACTGGTCGGGGATCGCGACCGCGCTCGATCAGTTCGGCTCGGCGACGACGGGGGTGCTGCTGGGGCCGGCGGAGTGCGATGCGCTGGCGCGGTCGTACGAAAACGGCGCACTGTTTCGCAGCCACGTCATCATGGCGCGGCATGGCTTCGGACGCGGCGCGTACAAGTATTTCGCCGATCCACTACCGCAGATGATCAGCGCGATGCGTGGCGCGCTCTATCGGCACTTGGCGCCGACCGCCAACCGCTGGCACGCGGCGATGGGGCTCGATGAGCGCTTCCCGGCGGAGCACGTGGATTTCCTGGCGCGATGTCATCAGGCGGGTCAGTCGCGGCCGACGCCGTTGCTGCTCAAGTACGTGGCCGGCGACTACAACTGTCTGCACCAGGATCTCTATGGCGCGCACGTCTTCCCGTTGCAGGTGGCGTTCCTGCTGTCGCGGCCGGGTGTCGACTTCACCGGCGGCGAGTTCGTCATGACCGAGCAGCGGCCGCGCATGCAGTCGCGGGCGCACGTGGTGCCGTTGACCCAGGGTGAGGCGGTGATCTTCGCCGTGCGCCATCGGCCGGTGCAGGGCACGCGCGGCGTCTACCGGGTGAACCTGCGCCACGGGGTCAGCGTGTTGCGGTCGGGCGAGCGGAGCACACTCGGAATCATCCTGCACGACGCGCAGTGAGGCAACCCGTTCCTGCCACTCTGCCGTTCCTGCCACTCTGCCGTTCCTGCGACTCTGCCGTTCCCTCGCCCCCGTCCTACCCGGTTCCCCGGACGGCACGAGCGAAGGTCGGACCGCTCCGGGGGCTCTACGCATTGAGTTGGGTCAAGATCCGGATCTCGACCGGCGCTGCGCGCGTCCTTTGTCTGGGAAACCGAGTGAATATTTCAGCGCATAAACGCTCCCGACGTCACTTGTCGATCCAGACCGTGTCGAAGCGCCAGTTGTTATAGAGGCTGTTCTCCTGGTGTGTGTGGCCCTTGACGTGGGACTGCCAGCACGTTGCGCCCTTGTTGTGGAAGATGATCGGGCGGGCCACGTCTTCGGCGAGGCGGCGCTCGAGTTCCCACACGATTTCGCGACGCTTGGCGTCGTCGCGTTCCTGCGACTGGTCGTCGAGCAGCTTCTCGATGTCGGGGCGGCAGTAGCCGGTGTAATTCGCCTCCGACTTGCAGGCATAGGCGCCCTTCAGAACCGCATCGGGATCGTCGATGCCGACGCCCGACGTGTTCATGCCGACCGTGTATTCCTTTTTGACCAGCTTGCTGTGCCAGATCGAGGACTCGACCAGCTCCATCTCGGCGTCGAAATGGATCTTGTTGAGTTCGCTGACGAAGATGATCGCGGGGTCCTTGTAGGTCGCGAAATCGCGCGTCGAGACTTTGAGCTTCAACCTGTTCGCCGGCCCGTAGCCGAGGCTCTCCATGATCTTCTTGGCCTCGGCCTGCTGCGCTGCGACATCGCCGTAGCCCGCGAGTTTGGCAAGTTCCTCCTTCGGCATGCCCCATTGCCCCTCTGGCGGCGGCATCATGTTGGCGGCCGGCAAAGACTTGCCGTTGGTGATGATGTCGACATAGCCCTGGCGATCGAGGACCAAGGACAACGCCTTGCGCAATTGCGGGTTGTCGAAGGGCGGCTTGTCGCGGTTGATCAGAATGTTGATCGGCACGTTGTTGGGGACGAGCTGGCAGATCGCCTCCGGCTTCTGCTTGGCAATGTCGGTCATCAACGGCACGGTAATATCGCCGGTAAACGTCATGTCGAATTCGCCGGCGACAAAGGCCAGCACGCGCGTCGAACGGCTGGTGACGATGCGCCAGTCAATACCGTCGAGGTAGGGTTGCCCTTTCTTCCAATAGTCCGGGTTGCGCACGAGCTTGATCGACTCGTTGCTTTTGAACTCGACGAACTTGAAGGGGCCGGTGCCAACGGGCTTGGTGCGCATGTCGCGCGCCGAGACGTGACAGGCATAAACCGGCGACAAGCCCGAAGCGAGCATCGCCAGCATGGACGGCTGCGGCTTGGTCAGATGGAAGGTGACGGTCTTTTCGTCATCAATCGTCACCTCCTTCAGGTTCTCGTACCATATCGCGCGCGGCGACCGGCGGAACGCATTCTCCTTGTCGACGCCGTTCAGGCGATGCCACGTGCACTGCACGTCCTTCGCCGTGAACGGCTGTCCGTCGTGCCATTTGACGCCATCGATTTGGAGCTTGAACGTCAGCTTGGTGCCGGTGTCGTCCCATTTCCAGCTCTCGGCCAGATCCGGCACGATGGTCTCGAACGAATTGCGCGGCTTGGTCGGATCGAAGCGCACGAGATTGTTGAAGAGCGCCATGAACGGCATGTTGGTCGCGATCGTCGATTCCTCGTGGATCGAGGCCGACGGCGGCTGCGTGGTGTTGTAGACGCGGAGCGTGCCGCCTTGCTTCTGGGCGAATGCCGGGGTGGTCAGCGCCGCCGTGGCAGCCAGTACCGCCGACGCCCCCATTGCAATCTGGCGCAGCAATTTCATAGTAATCCCACCCATAACGCACTCCCCGTGTCGGACACATTGTCGTGCCGTTGAGCCCAAGCCTACACTTGGCCTTGCAACCCTTCCAGCGCCCTCGTTCCCGGCGGAATCCCACCCCGCAGGTGCGTTACAGCAACGTGAGCTGCGAACCGACCGGCGTCGGCCGTTGGAACAAGTCCGTGCGCAGCGACAGATGCCGCCGCTCCATGCCGAGCCGTTTCAGGGCGAGGCGGAAGCGCAATCCGATCTGGTCGGCGTACGGGCCGCTGCCGCGCTGGCGGTGCCCGAACGTGGCGACGTAGTCCTTGCCGCCGTGCATCGAGCGTAGAATGTTGATCACCCGCTTCGCCCGGTCCGGGAAGTCGGTCTCCAGCCACTCGCGGAACAGGTCCTTCAGTTCCAACGGCAAGCGCAGCAGCACATAGCCTGCCTCCCGCGCGCCGGCGGCATGGGCCGTCTCCAGGATGCTCTCGATCTCGACGTCGTTCAGCGCCGGTATGATCGGCGCCACCATCACTGTGGTCGGAATGCCGGCGTCCGAAAGGCGCTTGATTGCGTCGAGCCGTTTCGGCGGCGTCGCCGCGCGCGGCTCCATGCTGCGGGCGAGTTTCGGGTCCAGCGTCGTCACGGAGATCGCGACCTTTACCAGCTGGCGTTTCGCCAACCGCGCGAGAATGTCGATGTCGCGCACGACGCCAGCGGACTTGGTGACGATACCGACCGGGTGGCTGGTGCGGTCCATGACCTCGAGGATCTGCCGGGAGATCGTGAGCGTCCGCTCGATCGGCTGGTAGGGGTCGGTCACGGCGCCGAGCGCGATGGTTTTCGGTACATAGCGCGGGTTCCGGAACTCTTTCTCCAGCAACTCCGCTGCGTTCACTTTAGCATAGAGCTTGGTCTCGAAGTCGAGGCCGGCGGAATGCCCGAGATAGCTGTGCGTCGGCCGCGCGTAACAGTAGATGCAGCCGTGCTCGCAGCCGCGATAAGGGTTGATGGACTGGTCGAACGAGAGATCCGGACTGTCGTTCGTCGAAATGATGCTCTTCGCCCGCTCCTCGAAGACGGTGGTCTTGAAGGCATCGAGCGTGCCGAGCGTCTCCCAGCCGTCATCGAACGTGGCCCGCGTCTCGCTGTCGAAGCGGCTGACGCGGTTGCTGCGGGCACCACGGCCACGGCGCATCTCGGCATCGATGAGATCGGCCCTTTCCACCATGCGCGCCTCCCGTGCACCGGACACAGACGTAGTGTGCCAATGGGCGGTCCTGCACTTGCCGCCGTATTGCACCATTGCAGCGCTCGATCGGCGCAATACGCCCCAGCCAAGTGCAGAGGCTGGGGCTATTGCGCCCTACGGTCCTTCATCGTGTTGCCGTGGATATACGAGTTCTTGGAACGTTACAAGAACAAAAAGTGCGACATACACATTCCTTGCGTCGTGCGGACTGCTGTGGCAATAAGTCGGCGTTAACAGTTGGTGCCGTCTCGGATGATTCGGTGTCAATCTTGCTGCCGTAGCTCAGTGGTAGAGCACTCCCTTGGTAAGTATTTGCCTGCCCGGCCGGAAACGACCGGGGTATTACCGCCCAAATTCGGGGAAACCGTCTGGCCTCGCCGTTCAATCGGCCAACCAACGGCAATCCCGAGCCAAGCCCTGAAGCCGCAAGGCAGCAGGGAAGGTGTAGAGACCAGACGGGTGGCATCTAAAGGCGGCAACGCCCAAGATGAAGGGATGGTCCAGCGCACAAACGGCTCACCTTGCGTGAGGGAGAGCCGGGCACGAAAGTGTCAGTGTGATGAAGGGAGAGGTCGAGAGTTCAATCCCCTCCGGCAGCACCATTTTTCAGTGATCGTTCCGATCGAACAATGCATCGTCCGGGCCGCTCTCGAGCGCGATGCTTCGCGCGCAACTTCTCCCGAACGATATCCTTCACGCGCTCACTTCGATCAGTCTTTCCCGAGCCCCAGCCGTCAAAATGCCGTGCCCAAAGATCATGCGCCGTCGGTGCCTGATCTTCGCGCTCCACCATCTCGATGATGGCGCGTCGAACGAAGTCGGAAAACGTTTCTCCGGGAGACAGCCGGGCTCTGATCTTTGCCTCGAGCTCAGGGACCAATTTTACGGTGGCCGTCATGGCGCGCTCCTTCGCATTGCATGGTGTCTTACGGCTTCCATGTGAAATTCTCCGAGACAGCAGGCGAACCGCGAGGCCATATTCAGCCCGTGTTAACCGGCAGACGGGTGCCTTTCCATGCTCACACTCTATTACGCGCCAGGTTCCAGTTCGATGGCGCCGCATATCGCGCTGCACGAGATCGGTGTGCCGTTCGAGGGCAAGCCCATCTCGTTTGGCCGGAAGCAGCAGCGGACGCCGGAGTATCTGGCGATCAACCGGGAAGGCCGCGTGCCGGCGCTGGTCACGGACAGTGGCGCGGTGCTGACCGAAGTGGCGGCGATCCTCTACTACCTCGCGCGCAAGTATCCGGCGGCGAAGCTGTGGCCGGAGGGGAACCTCGACGCGGAAGCGCAGGTGATCTCGTGGATGTCCTTCATCGCCTCGATGCTGCATCCGGCGCGCGCGCGCGGCCACGAGCATGCGCGCGCCATGTATGCGCTCGCCGATCAGCGGCTTGGGGACCGCGAGTGGGCAACGGACACGTTCACGATCGCGGACATCCATCTTTTCCGCTTGTTCTGGCGCTTCAAGGATTCGCTGAAACCCGAGCCCGGCGAGTTCAAGGCGCTGGAAGCGCACCGCGCCCGCATGCTGCAGCGGCTATCGGTGAAGAAGACGATCGAGGTGGAGACGGCGGTCGGGTATGAACTGCCGGCGTGAGGTTTAGGTGCAAGGGCTCAACGGAGAAAATGGGGACAGTTACCATTTTTTGCTCGTGTTGTGGGTGCGTGGCGATATTGATCAATGGAAAATGGAAACTGTCCCCATTTTCACCCAAACTTATCCCCCTTCGACCGAACGGCTGCATTCTTGGGCCATTCCGCTCAAGCCACACGGTGTGTGTGGCCCAGGGCTGCGATGTCGCGTTTGTACATCGTGGCACAAGCGGGAGCACGGACCGGTTGGCTTGTCGAACAAGCGCGGCCCCTGAAATCGGATTGGCTCGCCGCTGCCCAGAGCGCTCTTGGGTGACGGCGAGCCCCGGATTCCCTGCCGAGCGCGGGGATGGAACTGTCCGGGTCGTCAAGTGGGCCCACCCACGGCGGCAAAGATTCGACCGGCTCCGTGCGGCAGGGCGGCCTTGCCGCATAAAACTGCTACAGGTTCCCAGGCGGTTACGCCGCCCTGCGCCTGGAATTGACGCAAAACCTCGAGCGCCTTGCCCGCGTCGCCGTAACGACAAAGCCGGCGCCCTACGCATC
>JANLQP010000051.1:0-7635 GCA_031367895.1 Hyphomicrobiales bacterium | reverse complement strand
GGCCACGGCGACGAGGCGGTGTTCACGGAACACGGCTTTTTGGTCTACAAGATCGCCACGCTCGGCAACGGCGCCAAGCCGGTCGTCGTCAAGTGCCGGGACCTTACAGCCGACATCGACGCCATCATCGCCGCCGTGACGCCGCGCACCAAGATCGTGTTCCTCGACAACCCGAACAATCCGACCGGCACCTACCTGCCGTTCGCGGAGGTGCGCCGCCTGCACAAGGCCTTGCGAGCGGACACGCTGCTGGTGCTGGACAGCGCCTATGCCGAATACGTGCGCCGCAACGATTATGAGTCCGGCATCGAACTGGTGGCGACGGCGGAAAACGTCGTCATGACGCGCACGTTCTCGAAAATCTACGGGCTCGCGGGGCTTCGCCTCGGCTGGGCCTATTGCCCGCAAGCGATTGCCGATGTACTCAATCGCATTCGCGGGCCATTCAATGTCACCGCACCGGCGATCGCGGCGGGCGTGGCAGCCGTCGGCGATAAAGCGCACGTCGAAGCCTCCATTGCGCACAACGAGCAGTGGCTACCGTGGGTGACGGCCGAGATCGAGAAGATCGGGCTGAAAGTGACGCCGTCGGTCGGCAATTTCGTCCTGATCCATTTCCCCGCCGATAAGGCGAAGGGCGCCGAGGCTGCCGATGTGTTCCTGAAGAGCCGCGCTATCATCATGCGCCGCGTTGCGGGATACGGGTTGCCGAACTGCCTGCGCATGACGATAGGCACGGCGGATGAAAACAAAGCCGTGGTCGCCGCACTCGCCGACTTCGTGAAGGCTGCCCGGGCATGAAGCCAAAACCAATGTTCGAGCGGATCGCGCTGATCGGCATCGGCCTGATCGGCTCGTCGATCAGCCATGCGTCGCGCCGTGCCGGCCTCGCAAAGACGATCGTCGGTTCCGCCAAGACAGACGCGACCCGGGAGACGGCACTGAAGCTGGGCCTAATCAACACCGCCTATGCCGACGCGCGCGACGCGGTGAAGGGCGCTGATCTCGTTATCCTGTGCGTGCCGGTCGGCGCCTGCGGGGCGATCGCAGCCGAAATCGGTCCCCAACTGGCGCCTGGTGCGATCCTGACGGACGTCGGTTCGGTCAAGGGTGCGATAGTGCGCGATGTCGGACCGCACGTGCCAAAGGGTGTCCATTTCATTCCGGGGCATCCGATCGCGGGCACCGAACACTCCGGTCCGGAGTCCGGCTTTGCCGAACTCTACGACAACCGCTGGTGTATACTGACGCCGCCCCCCAGTGCAGACCAAGCTGCAGTGGCGAAGCTGCGCACATTCTGGGAAAAGCTCGGCTCCAACGTCGAGATCATGGATGCGGACCACCACGATCTCGTGCTCGGCATCACCAGCCACGTGCCGCATCTGATCGCGTTCAACATCGTCAACACGGCGGCCCACCTCGAGCGCGTGACCGACAGCGAAGTGATCAAGTTTTCTGCCGGTGGCTTCCGCGATTTCACACGCATCGCGGCCTCGGACCCGACCATGTGGCGCGACGTGTTCCTGAATAACCGCGAGGCTGTGCTGGAAATGCTCGGCCGCTTCACCGAGGACCTGATCCACCTGCAGCGGGCGATCCGCTACGGCGATGGCGAGACGCTGTTCAATCTATTCAGCGAAGCCCGCACCGTCCGGCGCGGCATCATACAGGCAGGCCAGGACACGGCCGCGCCCAACTTTGGGCGCCCGGTCGGCGAGAAGAAGTGAATGCAGTGAGGCGACGGGTGTCAGGTTACAGGAAGTGACATCGCCGCCTTCCCTGCACTCCCTTGTAACCTGTTCCCTGGAACCTGATCCCTTGTGCCCTGCACCCGACCTCTGGATCTTCGGCTACGGCTCCCTGATGTGGCGCCCGGACTTCCCGTTCGAGGAAGCTGCACGTGCGATCGTCGATGGCTATCATCGCTCATTCTGCATTCGCTCGACACACCACCGAGGCACGGCGGAGCGGCCGGGTCTGGTACTCGGTCTCGATCGCGGACGCGCTTGCACCGGCATTGCCTATCGCATCGCGCCCGCGCACGCGGCTGCGACCCTTGGCTACCTCCGCCAACGCGAGTTGATCTACGGCGTCTACCGCGAGACGACGGTCACGGCGCGCTTGGACGAGGAGCAATCGGGAGCCGGACGGCGCCAGGTTCGAGTTCTGGCCTATGCTGTCGAGCGGGCTCACCCGAGCTACGTCGGGCGGTTGCCAGTCGCGCAGCAGGCCGGCATCATTCGTGGTGCGCGCGGCATCTCCGGTGACAATCTCGATTATCTCTTCAACACGGTGCGCCTCCTCGGCACACTCGGTATCCGAGAGCCCGAACTCGAGCGGTTGGCCGCGATAGCCGGCTCGGTCGCCGCACGCGCCGGTGACGCGCAAGCTCTCGTGCGGCCAAGCGTGGCTGCGCTGAGAAAAGCGTGCAGCCAGCTACGCCCGGCACTCCGCCCGCTCCCGATCGGGGATATGCGCCGCTTCGGATATCGGCTGAAGCTCGGGCAGGCCTAGGCGCGAAACGGGCCGGGGCTCGGTTGCCCCATGGTTGGGCGTGACCAAAAAAGGATGCGGGCCTCCAGCGCCGGGTGGGGAGGGACAAGGGCGCTGGAGGACCGCATCACCGCGCGATGCCTAGTCGGGGGGAGGGACGGCATCGGCGGAAACTTGCATGTGCGCCGGAGGGCGACTTGCTTGAGGATCAGTACCGCTCTTTATTAGCGCTGGCGTAAAACGCTACAGCTGCAGACTTGGCTCGCACTGCAGGGGGCGACCAGCACCGCTACTACGGGCTCGGTCGGCGAACAGTGCATCTTGTGTTCAGCCGCTGGACTCCCGGACTGGATTCGAAATCCCATGTTACGGAATGCGGAATGCGGAATGCCTTGGCTCAACATGAAAATCACTCCAAACAACGTCTCAATGCACCAATACGCTCGCGGTGTGCGACCTGGGCAGACCCAACCGATCAACCAACATTGCAATTAAATTACAAGAAACTGTTGTGCCGTCCAATGAGAAGTCCTGATGCACCCATAAGCGAAACTGTGGATGTCATCCTAATTCATCGTTCCGGACAGCTTCCAAAAGGCGCAGGGGCGGAGTCAACCCGTCCCCGTCTCGATCGGCAAGTCGGTTCTTGCGCCCCATTCGGACCACGAGCCGTCGTAGACGGCGGTATCCGGCTGGCCAATCTGGCCCAACGCAAAGGCAATGACGCCTGCCGTGACGCCCGAGCCGCAGCTCGCGACCACGGGGCGGGTGGTATCTATGCCGGCGGCCTTGAACACGGCGCGCAAGCCCGCGTCATCCTTCAAAGTGCCGTCAGAGTTCAACAGCGATGTGAACGGCACGTTGCGCGATGACGGAATGTGTCCGGAGCGCAGACCTGCACGCGGCTCCGGCACGGAGCCGGCAAAGCGCGGCGCCGCGCGTGCGTCGATGATCTGCACCTTGGCATCGCCGATCAGGGCTTTCACGGCGGCGGCGTCGCGCACGCGGCTGCTATTGAAGCGGGCCGTAAACGTGTTTGGAGCCGGCGCCGGGCTCGGCTTGTCGGTCAGCGCGCGGCCCTCGGCTTTCCATGTCTTCAGTCCGCCGTCGAGGACGGCGACGTTTTCGTGACCCATCGTGCGCAGCATCCACCAGACGCGGCCCGCGGAGTAGAGCCCCTCGCTGTCGTAGACGATGACGCGGGTATCGTTGCCGATGCCCATTCGGCCGACCTGGGCCGCGAACTGCTCGGGTTTGGGAAGCATGTGCGGCAACGGGTTCGACTTGTCCGAGATCTCGTCGATATCGAAGAAGAGTGCGCCTGGGATATGGCTCCCCTCGTATTCCTTGCGCGCGTTGCGCCCCGATGTCGGCAGATGCATCGAGCCGTCGAGGACGACGAGGTTGGCGGTGCCGAGGTTGGCGGCGAGCCAGTCAGTCGAGACGATCCATAGGGCCTTGTTTGTCAGCATCTCATGCTCCTCGAACCGATAAACGTGCGGACCGTGCCTATTTCACAATGCGCGTCAGTAGAACGACCATAGATACGGCGAAGGCAGCTATCGCTCCACCATACTGGAGACTGCGCAATTGGAGTCTTAAAGCGTCGCCCTCTCTGCGGATTTCCTCACGCAGCTTCACCTCGAGTTGGGCCAGGTCCAACTTGAATTCGGATTTGAGATCCGATTTTGCACCTTGCAAATCATTCTTGATCTCGGATTTCAGCGCCTGCATCTCATTTTTCTGTTCGGCGCGGGTGCCTTGCATCTCGTTCTTCAGCTCGGCGCGATAGAGTTGCATCTCAGCTTTGATGTCGGTCCGAAGCTGATGAAGCTGCGCTTCCTGGAACTCCTTGGTGACCAGTTCATGCGCGATGAGCTCGGACAATGCCTTGGCTTGCGGCTTCGCGATAGCTTCGGCATGGGCTCGCGCAATGCCGGCTTGCTCGAGGCTATTGGAGTATTCGAGCGTATCGAAGTGCATCGTCATATCTGACGCCTCACGCAAACACGACGCGGACGCGCCGGTTGAGCTTGCCCTTTTTCTCGATCTTGGAGACGGCGAGGCCGCCGATCTCGCTGGTGTTGCGCACGTGCGTGCCGCCGCAGGGCTGCAGGTCGATCGCACCGTTATCGCCGATCAGGACGAGGCGGACCTTGCCTGAGCCCATCGGCGGTTTCACGGCCATCGTGCGAATGAGCCCGGGGTTCGCCGCGAGTTCCGCGTCGCTGATCCAGCGCTCGCTCACGGGATGGTTGGCGGCAACAAGCCCGTTGAGTTCCGCTGTCAGCTTGTCCTTGTCGATGGCTGAGGCGTCCTCGATGTCGAAGTCCAGGCGTCCTTCCGCGGCGCCGATCTGGCCGCCGGTGACAGGGAACCTCACCAAGCTGCTGAGCAGATGCAGCGCCGTATGCATGCGCATGTGCTTGAACCGTGTGTCCCAGTCGAGCACGGCCGCGACGGTGTCGCCGGCCGCAGGACGAACGGCGCCTTCGGCCGCGACGTGCACTATGGTCGATTTGTCGGTGTCGTAGACGGTGGTCGCGATCGGGCATTCCCCACCGACGAAGCGGATCAGGCCCTTGTCACCGGGCTGGCCGCCGGCCGATGCGTAGAACGGCGTCTTGTCGAGGACGATGCCGCCGCGATCATTGACGGCGAGCACCTTCGCCGCGGTTTCGCGGAGATAGGCGTCGACGCGGTAAAGCTGCTCTGTCACGGTCAGGCGTCCATGAATACGGCGGGCGGAGGCGTGCGCTTCGTCGCCAGCCATGCTGGAACGGGCAAATTCTTCGAACGCAGAAACTCGGGGTTGAAGAGTTTTGACTGATAGCGCGTGCCGTAGTCGCAGAGGATCGTCACGATCGTCTTGCCGGGGCCGAGGTCCCGCGCGAGGTGAATAGCGCCGGCAACGTTGACGCCGGATGATGAGCCGAGGCACAGCCCCTCCTCGGCGAGGAGCTGGAAGACGATCTCGACGCCTTCGGCATCCGGGATCAGATAGGACTTGTCGATGACGGCGCCTTCGAGGTTCGCCGTGATGCGGCCCTGGCCGATACCCTCCGTGATCGAAGAACCTTCGGATTTGAGTTCGCCTGTCGTGTAGTAGGAATGTAGCGCTGCGCCCGGTGGATCGGCAAGCGCCACCTGGATGTCGCGGCGGCGCGCCTTCAGGCCCATTGAAACGCCCGCAAGCGTGCCACCCGAGCCGACCGCGCAAACAAAGCCGTCGATTTCACCTTGCGTCTCCGACCAGATTTCCTCGGCCGTGGTGACGATGTGCGCTTCGCGGTTGGCGACGTTGTCGAATTGGTTCGCCCAGACGGCACCGTTCGGTTCGGTCTGGGCGAGCCGTTCGGCGAGGCGTGCGGAGTATTTCACGTAGTTATTCGGGTTTTTGTAGGGAACCGCTGGCACCTCGACCAGCTCGGCACCAAGCAGGCGGAGCGTGTCCTTCTTCTCCTGGCTCTGCGTATCGGGAATGACAATGACAGTGCGAAAGCCCAGCGCGTTGCCGATCACCGCGAGACCGATGCCGGTGTTGCCAGCCGTGCCCTCGACGATCGTCCCACCAGGGCGCAACGTTCCCTTTTTCACGGCGTCGCGGATCATGAACAACGCGGCGCGGTCCTTGACCGACTGGCCCGGATTCATGAATTCGGCTTTGCCAAGGATCGTGCAGCCGGTCAGTTCCGACGCACGCTTGAGCTTGATCAGCGGCGTGTTGCCGACGGCGGCGACAACGCCATCCTTGATGGTCACGGTTGTAGCTCCTGAGCAATGGCGGGAGGATCACCACTTGCGAATGGAGCTACTCTAGAGCGTTGGTGGATCGAAGTGAAGCCGGGTTGAAGTGGTCAGGTCGGCAGATGACCAAATCGTCAGTTGCAAGCAACTTGCCTGCGGGCAGAATCCCCACCTGACCATCTCACAGCCTGACCAACTGACGCCTAATGTTTCTTCGGCTTGTAGACGCCGCTGATCGGATCGAACTCGAGAGCGCCGATGTCTTTCATGGCGTCCGGCGCCTGCGTCCTGGCGCGGTGCTCGGCGGACATACGGCCGAGCGCGCGCTTCGCAACCTTGAAGCCGGCGAAGGCTCCGGCACCGATCAGGACCAGTCCAAGAAGTTGCGGCATGGGACGTACTGCCTTTCCGTTCGTACTATAAACCGAAGCGCGACCATAGCGAGCGTGCTTCGATGGCCGAGATCAGATCATCGGCAAATGTCATGGATAAGGCGCTTTCCGCCGTCGTGCCTGGGCCAAACCCGTCCGACATGCGCCGCAACCTGGAGAGCATGCCACCCGATTGCAGCGGGATCACCTTAAGGCGCACCTTGTCGCCGTGCAACGCGCGCATTTTGGACCGGAGATCGCCGATGCCGTCGATCAGGCCATACTCGGCGGCCTTGGGGCCTGACCAGAATGCACCGGTGAAGAGTTCGCCGTCCGGCGCCTTGAGCTTGGGTCCGCGCCGCTCCTTGACGATACCGATGAAGGCGTCGTGGACGTCACGCTGGAGGGATTTCAGTTTTTCAACGTCCTCAGACTTCTCCGGCAGGAACGGGTCGAGCGTCGACTTCGAGATGCCGGCAGTGTAGACGCGCCGCTCGACGCCGAGCTTTTCTATCGCCTTGTCGAACCCGAAGCCGGACGAAATCACGCCGATGGAACCGACGATCGAGGACGGATCAGCGTAGATCTCGTCGCCGGCAAGTGCAAGGAAGTAGCCGCCGGACGCCGCCAGATCTTCGCAAAAGACGTAGACTCGCTTGTTGTGTTCGGCAGCGAGCTGGCGGATGCGCTTGTAGATCAGGTGCGACTGCACCGGCGAGCCTCCGGGCGAATTGATGCTGATGGCGACGCTTGGCGTTTTCGACAGCGTGAAGGCCTTCTCGATGGCGCTGGCTGCGGTGGCGAGCGATAGACCCGGGCGCAGCGGCGTCGCCATGCCGATCGGTCCGGAGAAACGTAGAACGGCGACGGTCGGCTTGCGCGAGAAAAATCCCATCGATGCAGATCCAAATGGTTACGGGCCGCGTGCGTTTGCAGCGGCCGGGCTTCAAGCGGTAAATAAGCACCGCGCCCCCACTGCGGCAATGGCCGCGCGCAAATTCAACCTCGCCTGGGGCCACCTAAA
>JANLQP010000006.1:0-2117 GCA_031367895.1 Hyphomicrobiales bacterium | reverse complement strand
AACGTCTGCGTTTTTACACAGCCTGAGGGTAAAGCCGACATGGAGCCGACAGGTGTCACTTCAGCTTTTGACCGATTTTGTTGCAGAAGTCGGTTGAGGTCGGCGTTGAGCGGTGATTCGATATCTGCAGGATGGTTTTCTGCGGAGGCGCGCGATGATGGGTCGGCTCAACCAGGATCAGGGGCAGCTTTTCTACTCGTTCTGCCTTGCCGACGCCGTGCCGGACGATCACCCGATCCGCGAGATCGCTTCGGTGCTCGATCTGAAGTGGGTCTATGCGGAGCTGGCGCCTCATTACCCCAGGCTGGGGCGGCCCTCGGTCGATCCTGTACTGATGCTGCGGATGCTGCTCATCGGCTACCTGTTTGCGATTCGCTCGGAGCGCGCACTGTGCCGGGAGGTCAAGGTCAACCTGGCCTACCGCTGGTTCTGCGGCCTGAGCATCGAGGACAGGATCCCCGATCATTCGGCATTCTGCCGTGCGCGCAATGAACGGTTCCGCGACAGCGACCTGTTCCGTCGTGTCTTCGAGCGGGTGGTCGAAGACTGCATGGCGGCGGGTCTGGTCGGTGGCGAAGGCTTTGCCGTCGATGCCAGCCTGATCGCGGCCGATGCCAACAAGCAGCGTTCGATCGCCGGCCCGGACTGGCACAAGGATCGCGATCCGGCGACGTCCAGCCGCGCGGTGAAGGAGTATCTCGCGACCCTCGACGATGCGGCATGGGGAGCGGCCAGCGACGTGACCCCGAAGTTCATCTCGCCATCCGATCCCGCGGCCCAGTGGACCGGCGCTCACAAGGGCCCGGCGTTCTTTGCCTATGCCGACAACTATCTGATCGACGTGAAGTTCGGCGTCATCGTCGATGTCGAGGCCTCGCGCGCCATTCGCCAGGCCGAGGTCGGTGCGGCCAGGACCATGATCGACCGCACCGAGGACCGCTTCGGCCTGAAGCCTGCCAGGCTTGCCGCCGATACAGCCTATGGATCGGCTGCCAACCTCGACTGGATCGTCAACGACAAGAAGATTGCTCCGCACATTCCCGTCATCGACAAGTCCAGACGCGACGACGGCACATTGAGCCGACAGGACTTCACCTTCGACGCCGACCGCAATGTCTATGTCTGCCCGCAAGGCAAGCTGCTGCATACGACAGGCCGGGTCCATGATGGCGAGACGCTTCTGTATCGTGCCAAGACCTCCGATTGTGGCCCTTGCCCGCTCAAGGAAAGCTGCTGCCCGAAGACACCCGAGCGCAAAATCCCGCGCAGCATCTACGAGGCCGCTCGCGATGTTGCCCGTGCGCTGGCCGGCACCGAAGCGTTCGAGCGATCGCGCTGCGATCGCAAACGGGTCGAGATGCTGTTCGCCCATCTCAAACGCATTCTCAAGCTTGGTCGCCTTCGGCTACGTGGCCCGCGCGGCGCACAGGACGAGTTCACGTTGGCCGCCATTGCACAGAACCTGCGCCGGCTTGCCAAGCTGATCGCCAGGCCACCGCCGACAGTCGCTCTCTGTCTTGCTTAGGCAATGCCGAGGTAACCATCCACCAGGCAATGCACCACCGCCCCATGGAGGGCGGCCGATAAAACACCGCTTCAGCAAGTCGAGGAGGTCTCCTCGACATTGCTATCGCCGACTTCTGCAACAAAATCGGCCCCTTCCGGACCTCGTGCCGGTGACCGCCAATGTCCGTTGCTGGGGGTACACCGGAAGTCATCGACGCACCCTCAGAATGACGCAACTGACCCTGAACGGACCTGGCGGGACAGCTTACTCGATCACCTCGTCGGCGCGGGCGAGGATCAATGGTGGGATGGTAAGGCCGAGCGTCCGGGCAGTCCCTAGATTGACGGCCAGTTCGAAGACGCTTGGTCGCACGACAGGGAGATCGGCCGGCCTGGCGCCCTTGAGGATTCTTGCGGTGTAGGCGCCGGCCTGACGAAAGACGTCCGCGGTGATTCCGCCATAGCTGATCAGGCCGCCGACCGTGGCGTATTCACGGTACGGATAGACCGCTGGAACGGCATGGCGTGCCGCCAACGCCACGACCTGCTCGCGCCGCACGACGAAAAGCGGATCGCCATCGACCAGCAGTCCGTCGGCTCTCCGCTGCACG
>JANLQP010000400.1:0-22623 GCA_031367895.1 Hyphomicrobiales bacterium | reverse complement strand
CCTACCCCAGCACCTGCTTCACCTCGGCGGGGGTGTTGAAGTCTTCGGGGATGCCGGCGAGGCCGAGCTTCTGGAAGATGCGGCCCAGCGCTGGCGAAGCCGTCACCACCGCGAACGGGATGGCCACGAGATAGCCTGCTGTCAGCGGCAGGCTCCACCAGAACACGGCCGGCGCGATCAACAAGAGTAGGCCGCAGACGACGACGCCGAAGAGTGTTTGCGGCCACAGATCCAGCGCCGCGTTCTTCCAGGAGATGCCGTAGGCGTCGCGCGATTGCCCGCCCCAGACCACCGATTTGCCGAACGCGAGGCCGATCATGAAGATCGTCGTACGGATCGTCGAGACGGCGCCTTGCAGGAACGAGAACACGAGTTCGAGTGCTGCCGATACCGCGAAGCGCACGGGCCCGCCAAAGCTCGCGACGCCGCCCTTGGTCAGGACGGCATCGATGAGGCCGGCGATTTTCGGTGCCAGATACATCGTGAAGAACAGGATGTAGAGGAAGATCGCGAGGCCGGTCGGGAAGCTGGCTGAGCCCTGGTGCGCCCACGACGCCAAGGGGAGCAGCGCGATCATCAGCGTCCACGCGGGGATGCCGACGAACATCAGGATCGCCCAGACCAGCTGGAAGCGGCTCATCGGGAAGAGGCCCGGCAGATCGAGCAACTTCATGTACTGCATGTTGCCTTGGCACCAGCGTACGTCGCGCTTTGCGAAATCGAGCATGGTCGGCGGGTTTTCCTCCCACGAGCCGAGCTCGACCGGGTACACGCGCACCTCGTAACCGGCGCGGCGCATCAGTGTCGCCTCGACCTGATCGTGGGATAGCACGTGGCCACCGAGCGGCGGCTTTCCGGGCAGCATCGGCAACGCGCAGCCCTCGATGAACGGTTTGATGCGCACGACCGCGTTGTGGCCCCAGAACGGGCCGCAATCACCGACCCACCAGGCCTGGCCCATGGTGTAGGAGCGCATGCCGTGGCGCATGCCGAACTGGAAGATGCGGGCAAACGCCGACGATGAGGGCATGCCGACGACCAGCGACTGCAGGATGCCGAGCTTCGGGTGGGCTTGCATCATGCGCACGAGGCGGACGATGGCGTCGCCCGACATCAGGCTGTCGGCGTCGAGCGGCAGCATCAACTCGTAATCGCGGCCCCAGCGGTCGCAGAAATCGCGGACGTTGCCGGCCTTGAAGCCGGTGTTGTCGGAGCGGCGGCGATAGGTGATGCGATCGCCATCGTTTTTCTCACCTGCGCGCCAGTCCGCGACCGCTCTTTCTTCGGCGACGGCCACGTCCGGGATGTTGGTGTCGGAGAGGATGAAATAGCTGAAGGCCGCGCCTTCGCTGGTCGCATCGACGCTGGCCTTGATCGTTTTCAACCGCAGGATGGCGCGGGCCGGATCCTCGTTCCGGACCGTCATGAAAATCGCAGTCTTGGTGCGGATCGGCGTCTTCTCGTCGCCGGCCGCTGCAAAGGGGGCGACCTGATCGAGCGGGCTCTTTTGCCAGTGCAGCAGCCACAGGCCGATCACCGCGTTCCAGAAGCCGAGCACGGTCCACGGCGTGCCGACAGCGAAACAGGCGAGCAGGATGATGTCGAGCAGCGTCCAGCCGCCGGAGCCGAGGATGTGCGCCGCGAGCCACATCATCGCCAACCACGTGACCGCGTTCAGCGCCAGCATGATGAGGCGGCGGCGGGACAGCTCGGCGTTTGCCTGCAGGCCGGTCGGCACGGTAAGGCTTGGGGCAGTCAGGCTGGAGGGTGTTGTCATCGGGCTCGTTGCAGCGTTGGTGGAGGGCCGTTCTGGGGGCCGTACAGTATCGGCGCGGTCAATCATGGGGCGCAAGGTCATGGCGGCGCAACACTCGTCTGATGTTTTGGGAATCCCCTCTCCCATGCACTGCGCTTCATGGGGAGAGGGTTAGGGTGAGGGGCGGCTTCAAGCTCTGAGCAAGCGGCCGCCCCTCACCCCAACCCTCTCCCCGTCAAGTGCAACGACGGGGCGAGGGGGAAAAAGGACGCCGCCCGTTTCACATGAGGCCGCTGAACCACCGATGAACGAGCCGAAAAAGACACCGCCGCGCCGCTCGGCGGGGATGAAGCGCATCGCCCGCTCGGTCTGGTACGTGGGGCCGGGCAAGGTGGAGCTGCGCACCGCGCCGTTGCCTGTGCCGATGCCGGGGCAGGCGCTGGTGCGCACCCTGTTCAGCGGCATCAGCCGCGGGACCGAGCGGCTGATCCTCGCCGGTGCGGTTGGTGAGAGCGAATGGGGCCGCATGCAGGCGCCGATGCAGGAGGGGCAGTTCCCATTTCCCGTGAAGTACGGCTACTGCGCGACGGGCGTGATCGAGGTCGGACCCAAGGAGATGCTCGGGCGCATAGTGTTCGCGCTGCATCCGCATCAGGATTGTTTCGTCGTGCCAGCCGAGCGGCTCGCACTGGTGCCGGACGGCGTGCCCGCCCGGCGGGCGACGTTGGCGGCCAACATGGAGACGGCGCTGAACGCGCTGTGGGATTCGGGCGCTGGTCCGGCAGACCGCATCGTGGTGGTTGGCGCTGGCGTGGTCGGACTGTTGATCGCGTATCTGGCGGCGCGGTTGCCGGGCACGCAAGTGACGGTGGTGGACGTGGCCGAGGCACGCCGCGCCGTGGTCGAGAGTTTCGGGGCGGGGTTTGCGTGCACTGCTCCCCTCCCCTCGACGGGGAGGGGCCGGGGGCGGGGTGAACCCACAAACTCCGTCGTGGATCAGCCCCCCACCCCTGCCCCCTCCCCGCGAGGGGGAGGGGAAGGTAGCGCCCCCGCCGACGTCGTGTTCCACACCTCCGTTTCGGCGGCGGGGCTCAACACGGCGATCGCGTGCGCCGGGTTCGAGGCGACGATCGTGGAGCTGTCCTGGTACGGCGATCGCGATGTGCCCGTGAAACTCGGCGGCGCGTTCCATAGCCAGCGACTGAAACTGATCTCGTCGCAGGTCGGCCACGTCTCGGCCGGCCGCCGCGCGCGCTGGGATTACAAACGGCGGATGACGGCGGCGCTACAACTCCTCGCCGATCCGCGTCTCGATGCGCTGGTCGCCGACGAGATCGCCTTCGACGACGCGGCGACGGCGCTGCCGGTCGCGCTCGGGCCGAACGCGGCAGGGCTGGCGCCGGTGATCAGGTATCGGGGGGCCTGAGCGGCTACGGATTGCCATCAAACTCCCGATCGCCGAAGATCAGCAACACATCCCGACATGGAGGCATCGATGGCGCCGGAAAACCTGCAGCAGGTGCTCGATATCGAAGCGATCAAACAGTTGAAGGCCCGCTATTGCCGGTTCGTCGACTTGAAACAATGGGACCGGCTGTTGGGGCTGTTCACGCCGGAGACGCGGTTCGACGGGCTCGGCTCGGCGCCGCCCGGCGCCGATGCAAAGACGTTCGTGGCGGGCATCGCGACGCGCCTCGCCACGGTCATCTCGATCCACCATTGCCACATGCCAGAAATCGTCTTCACCGGGCCCAACGAAGCACGCGGGATCTGGTCGATGATGGACTATCTTGAATTCCCCGAGGGCCAGCGGCCGAAGGAAGCGCCGGACTCGCGCGGCTTCATCGGCTACGGCTACTACGAGGAGATCTATCGGCGGCACGGTACCGAGTGGAAGATCCACTATCTCAGACTGGCGCGCATGCGTGTCGACGCACTGCCGGCCGATCACCCGATGCCGCGGCCCGGCATGTTCAAGCCAGATCCAGGCTGGATCTGAGACGCGCCCGGCATGTCGCGTGTTGGGTCAGGTTGCCAACTGCGCTGGTTTTGCGCTGGTTTTGCGCAGCACGCCATTTCCACGCGTAACCCAACGCCAAATCACGGATACCATGTTGGGCTGCGGTGGGTTGCGCGCGGAGCACCTTTTGCGAAATTGCGGTTGCCGCGGCCGGGATAAACCAACACAACGAACGATCGACCCACACCACACAACAGGAGTTCCCATGCTCAAGTTCTATTTCAACGGTTCGCCGAACCCGACCAAGGTGGCGCTGTTCCTCGAGGAGTCGGGGCTGCCCTACGAGCCGGTGCCGATCGACCCGCGCCGCGGCCAGCAGTTCGAGGCGGCGTTCCTGAAGATCAACCCGAACGCCAAGGTGCCAGCCATCGTCGATGGCGAGGCGACCGTGTTCGACAGCAACGCCATTCTGCTCTATCTCGGCGAAAAGACCGGCAAGTTCATGCCCCCGAACAATCCAGTGGCGCGCGGCGAATTGCTGTCGTGGCTGATGTTCGTCGCGACCGGTGTCGGTCCGTTCTCTGGGCAGGCCGTGCATTTCAAGCATTTCGCTCCGAAGGATCAGGCCGGCTACGGCAACGAGCGCTACCAGTTCGAGGCCATGCGCCACTACGCGCTGCTGAATGATCGCCTGGCGACGCGGAAATACATGCTCGGCGACACCTACACGATCGCCGATATGGCACTGTGGGGTTGGGCGCGCATGATCCCGTTCGTGCTCGGCGAGGATGCCTGGGCGAAGCTGCCGAATCTCAAGCGCCATCACGACGAGATCTCAGCCCGCCCAGCCGCCGCGCGCGCGGTCGCGCTGAAGGACAAATTCACCTTCAAGGCCGAGATGGACGCCGAAGCCAAGCGCAACATGTTCAAACATATGAAGGTTTGAAGCCGGGCGGTGGTGTCGGGCTGGTGGCGGTGTCAGGCTTGAAGCCTGACACCGTGTTGGCTCACCGTGGTGGCTCAGAACCAGCCCTTGCGGCGGAAGTAGACGAACGGGATGACAGCCGAGAGCACCATCAGGCCGACCGCCATCGGATAGCCCCAGGGCCAATCGAGCTCCGGCATGTGTTTGAAGTTCATGCCGTAGATCGAGGCGATCAAGGTCGGCGGCATCAAGGCTACGGACGCGACCGAGAAGATCTTGATGATCGTGTTCTGCTCGATGTTGATCATGCCGAGGGTGGCATCGAGCAGGAACGCAATGCGCCCGGTGAGGAAGCGCATGTGTTCCGTCAGTGAATGCACATCGCGATGCGCGATTTCCACCCGTTTCACGAGGGCGCTATCACCGTTCTGCTCGCGCAGTGTGTGCGAGAAATAGGTCAGCAGTCGCTCCAGCGAGAAGGCACTCTCCTGCAGGCGCGAGGTCACGTCGCCTTCCTTGCCGGCGGCCTTCAGCAGCAGATCGAGTCGCCGCGACCCCGTCTGCTCGCCACCTCGGATATCGAACACGGCGTGCGCGGTCTTTTCCACCTCGTCCTGGATGCGCTCGATGAGGTCTGCCGCGCGGTGGATGATGGTTTCGAGCAGGCCCATCATGATTGAACCGGCGGACTGGCAGGGCAGATCGCCCTTTTCGACGCGGGCGAGAAAAATCGGAAAGGCCTTGGGTTCGCAATAGCGCACGGTGACGAGGCGATTGCCGGACCGGATGAAGGTCAGCGTGGAGGTCGAGGGCGTCAACGCGTCGGCGTTGTAGAGGATGAACGCCGTCATGTAGTGGGCGGTGTTCTCTTGGTAGAAGCGGTTCGAGGCCTCGATCTCGCGCGATTCTGCCCGCGTCGGAATGGAAATTCCAAGCTGCTTTTCGACGAAGGCGTCCTCCTCCTTGGTCGGATTGAGCAGGTCGATCCAGAGTGTCTCGGGCTTGAACGGCGTCATGCCTTCGCATTTGACCAGGGTCGTGCCCTGGAGATTGAAGGTCATGAGCATCTTTGGCCTCTTCTCATCCTTAATCCCATCCAGTGATCAGGTTATCGGCGGCTTCTCCTTGGACGCCTTCTCTTCCAACTGGCCAAAGACCGACGTCAGGAAGTTCGGGAAGAGAATCACAAACAGCATCAATATGCTGACGAATACCAGAAGTGCGAAGATCTTCCACTCCGCACCCGCACCAAGGAGCCGGAAGGACAGATTGGCGATCTTGTCGTACTGGACCGCTGCCACGTTCGAGGCGAGTGCCGTGAGCAGTTGCCCCGGATTGATCTGCGTCTCCTTGCCCCGCTCGCTCTTGGTGAAGTAGAGCACGAGCAGCACTGCCCACGGCACGATCACGAAACTGAGCCTGATCGGGAAACCGGTCTGCTGGCGTCCGAACAGGAGGTCGGATGTCTGCTGGTAGCCGTAGTCCATCAGGAACCAGACGATCATGGCAATGGCGCCGACAATGACGCCGTTCTCGATGCCTTCCAGTTGTGCTGGATAGTGATCCTTGATGCGGCGCTGCCAGACCACCAGCAGTGCGCCGATGATGAAGATAACGATGATGAAGAACGACTTGAGGTAGGTGGCGGCGGCCTCGACCTGAGCCAGCAATGAACGCCGGGCAGGATCGAGGGCGGCGGAGTGCAGCGCCTCGGAAAATCGGCCTTGAACCCGGCAGCACTCGTCTGTGGTGAGCGGCTTGCCGGCCGGAAAGCAATGGCGCGCGGCTTTGTCTGCCGCCGACTGCTCGACGAGCGGGTCGAACTTGCAGGAGCGCAACAACTCGGCGATGGAGCTGCGCTGCTGGCCTTCCTCGCGGACGCGCTTGAGGGCTGCTAGGAATGGTTCGCGTTGCAGATCGGACGGGCGGCTCTGCAACTCGGCTTGCAGCACGCGCGGCGACACCTCCCAGATGCCACGCAGCGCTGCATTATTGAGGCTGGAGCCGAACCCAAAGGCCGCAAGTGTCACGACCAGAAAGCCGAACACATAGCGCACCTGGCCGAACTTCACGTACTGCCAGTAAAAGTGGGTGAAGGCCACGGCCGGTGCATAGAAGGCGACGAGCGCCAGGACGCCGAACACGGGGAAAAAGAAGAAGAGGTGGCTGTGCGCGAACAGCAGCGACTGCCAGTCGATGGCGTTGAACTCGTAGATCAACACCATCGCGGGCACGACAAAGGCAACGCCGATCAGCGCGAACAGGCTGCCAACGAAAATGCGAGCAGCAGACCACATGGTTTCCCCCTTCGCCAAATGCCGTCGTCAGAATAACACGGGCGAGCAGCTGCGAGGCAAGTGTGGCGGTCGGAAGCTCGCGACCATTTGGTGGCTGGCTCGACACGCGCACTTGCGAACATAACGCCACGCTCAGCCGATGAGCTGGCTTGAGTCTTTATCGTTCGTGACGTTCGGACAGCAATTGCTGCAAGTGGTGACGTTACGTCGCGAACGGGACACGAGCCGCCCGCAGCTGCCGACCCGTAAAGCGTCATTCCTGGAAGGCATGCTCGCGCGTGCTGCGCACTGCGGGCAGCACGACCGCTGCGAGCAGCAGCGCCGACATGATCAGCAGGCCGAGGCTGATCGGCCGCTGCACGAAGACCAAGGGGTCGCCATGCGCGAGCAGAAGCGCGCGCCGCAGGTTCTCCTCCATCATTGGCCCGAGCACGAAGCCGAGCAGCAGCGGCGCGCCCTCGCAACCGGTTTTCAGGAAGAAATAGCCCATCAAACCGAAGAGCGCGGTCAGGCCCACCTCGAACGCACTGTTGTTCAGGCTGTAGACGCCGATGCAGCAGAACAGCAGGATCGCCGGGAACAGCAGGCGGTAGGGCACCGAGAGGAGGCGCACCCAGACGCCGATCATCGGCAAATTGATGACGAGCAGCATCAGATTTCCGACCCACATGGAAGCGACGAGGCCCCAGAACAGTTCCGGCTGCTTGATCATGACCTGCGGGCCCGGCTGGATACCGTGGATCATCATGGCGCCGATCATCAACGCCATCACCGGGTTTGGCGGGATGCCGAGTGTCAGCAGCGGAATGAACGATGTCTGTGCGCCAGCGTTGTTGGCGGACTCAGGAGCCGCGACGCCCTCGATCGCGCCCTTGCCGAAGCGCGAGGGGTCCTTCGCGATCTTCTTTTCCAACGTGTAGGCTGCGAAGGCCGACAGCACGGCGCCACCACCCGGCAGCACGCCGAGCAGGGAACCCAGAGCGGTGCCGCGCATGATCGCCGGGAAGGCCTGTTTGAAGTCTGCCCAGGTCGGCATCAGGCCCTGGATCTTCTGCGACAGGACGCTGCGTTCCTCGGGCTTCGACAGGTTGGTGATGATCTCGGCGAGGCCGAAGATGCCGAGCGCGATCGGCACGAAGCCGATGCCGTCGGAAAGTTCAGGTACGCCGAACGTGAAGCGCTGCTTGCCGGTGTTCACGTCCGTGCCGACGAGACCGAGGAACAGGCCGACGAAGATCATGGCGACGGCCTTGAGCACGCTGCCTTGCGCAAGCACGACCGCGGCGATCAGGCCGAAGACCATCAGCGAAAAATATTCCGCCGCACCGAAACTCTGCGCCACGCTCGTCAGGGGAGCCGAGAACACGGCGACCAGCACTGTTGCGACGCAGCCGGCGATGAAGGAGCCGATCGCTGCAATGGCGAGCGCTGGACCTGCCCGGCCCTGTCGCGCCATCTGGTAGCCGTCGAGACACGTCACGACGGACGAGCTTTCGCCGGGCATGTTGACCAGGATTGCCGTGGTCGAGCCGCCGTACTGCGCGCCGTAGTAGATGCCAGCGAGCATGATCAGCGCCGGGATCGGCGACAGCGTGAACGTGAACGGCAGCAGCATGGCGATCGTCGCCACTGGGCCGATGCCAGGCAGCACGCCGATCAGCGTGCCGAGCACGGCGCCGAGCAGGCAGAACAACAGGTTCTGGAAGCTCAGCGCGACCGAGAAGCCGAGTACGAGATTGCTAAGAACGTCCATGGCAGGGCCCTCTCAGCGGAAGATCAAACTGATGATCGGACGGATGATCGCAGACTTGATGGCGTTCCAGGCGTCCATGACGATGACCGACTTCATCGTCAGGCCGAGGCCGTCGACAAAGATGATGATGCAGACGATGCCGAGCCCGACGCCGAGCAGAACGCGCTCGAGCATCGTCGCGAGCGGGACGCGCTGGGCGTGCGAGACGACGGCGATGACCGCGGCGATGACCGCGAGAATGCCCATGGCGTTGTGGATGACACCGGCGCCCGTCAGCGCGTTGACCTTGGCGCCGAAGCCCGGCATCAGGAACAGCGACAGGGTGACGGCTGCGATGACGAGGCAGATGCGCTCGAACCGGTTTGGTGTGGGAGCGCCGGTACCGCCGATCAGGACGGCGCCGAGAATTGCGGCTTCGAGGCCCAAAACCTCGAGTGCGGCGCCAAACAACAACACGGCGCTGAGGATGGCGAGCAACTCGCCCCAGGCCCAGGCTTCCATGCCCTCGCCGCGGCGCACGAGGCCCGTCAGCGTGATGATGCCGCCGAGGCAGAACAATGCCCAGCACAGCAGTTTGGGGAGGAAGCCAGCACCCATGCGCGCCGGCGTGCCAAAGGCATAGTCCCACCCGATGAACAGACCGAGGGCTGCCAGCCCCATGAAAAACAGCCCGGCCCAGATGTCTTTGTCGGCGTTCACGCGTACCTCTTCCCGTCGACTTTTTTTGACTTCTGGCACATCCGGCATCGTTCCGTCAGGCGACCAATTGCCCTTGAAGGCTGAATGAATTCTGACGGTGGATGTGCCGTTGGGTTACGCAGTGTCTGTCACTCCGGGCAGAACGGGACTTGGCGGGCGGCTGACCGAGCCGACACGGCCTGCCTCGCCCCGCTCACTCGATGCGGATGTTGGCCGTTTTCGCGACGCCCTTCCACATCTCGATCTCGTCAACCATGCGCTTGCCGAATTCGGCGGGCGTGTTGAGCACGGCCTCCGCCCCCATCTCGACCAGCTTCTTCGCGGTCTCTGGCTCTTTCATGGCGGCGGCGACTTCTTTCTGCAGTTTGTCGATGATCGCCGCCGGCGTCTTGGCCGGTGCCAGCAAGCCGAACCAGCTGACGACCGCGTAACCCTTGAGGCCGGCTTCATCGACGGTCGGCAGGTCGGGCAACGTCGGCGACCGCTTCGCGGCCGTGACGGCGAGGGCGCGCAACGCGCCCGATTGGATGTGGCCGACGACCGAGGGCATGTTGTCGAACATCACCTGCACGCCTTGACCCGCGACCAGGTCCTGCAGCGCCGGGCCGGAGCCCTTGTAGTGCACGGCGGTCATGTCGAGGTTGGCGGCGATGTTGAACAACTCGCCCGACATGTGCGGCGTGTTGGCGGGACTGGAGGAGGCGTAGAACACCTGCTTCGGCTTCGATTTCACCCAGGCGATGAACTCGGGCACGGTCTTCGCGGGCACCGAGGGGTGCACGACCATCACGTTCGACACCTGCGCCACCATTGTCACGGGCGCCAGATCCTTGACGACGTCCAGCGGCATCGCGGCGTTGGTGGCGGGGTTGACCGTCATATTGCCGGCGGTGCCCATGACCAATGTGTAGCCGTCGGGCGCGGAGCGGGCGACCTGCTCGGAGCCGAGATTGCCGAAGGCGCCGGGCTTGTTCTCGACGATGAACTGCTGCTTCAGGCTTTCCGTGAGCTTCTGCGCCACCATGCGCGCCAGGATATCGGTGGTGCCGGCCGGCGGGTAGGGCACGATGATCTTGACGGGCTTTGTGGGGTAGTCCTGCGCCAGCGCCGGCGCGGACACCGGGGCGGCAAGCCCGAGCACGGCACTGCAAATGCCAAGCGCAAGTGAGCGTGCAAAACGCATGGGTCTCTCCCTCGGGTCGACGGATGGGCGTGTTTCCCACGCCTCATTCAGCTTCGGCAACGTCTCGCATCAGCATACGAGCTCGGCCGGGATGGCGCCAGTGTGATGTGCCGGGTTTGTGATGTGCCGGGTGTTCGTTGGTCGTGGCGTTTGGATCGCGCAGCATCGCCTGTGTCGTCGCAAGGCCTGGTGCCACGCAATTGTTCATTTTCGTTTCAGGCCGGCAGCCAGCAAGGCCGCATCGATGATCGCCTGCGCTTGGATGCGACCGCGCGTGCCTATTGAATGGCCGGTGAACATTGGAACCGGCAGGCCGGCGGCCTTGAAGGCGGCAGCAATGACGGAATTTGTCTCAAGCAAAGGATCCGACCCGCGCATACCCAGCGCGGTGGCTGCCGTTGGGCCTGCTTTGCCAGCCGCATGGCCGGCAGTCATTGCCGCCACGCGATCGTCCGAGCGCGTGTATTCCAGACCGGTGTCGCGTCCAGAAGGGCTATATTGCGTATCGTCGCGTTCTTGATCCAGGCCCCATGCCGCCGCAATGTGGCTCGTCGAGCACAGACCGACATCGAGAAAATATTGCCCCGCTGCGCCGCAACTGCCGGCGCCCGCCGTCAGCCCCAATGGCACGCCGTGGGGCATCCCTTGCAGGGTGAAAGATTCGAGCACGACGCAACCGTCGCCGCCGTTCCAAATCCGGTGGACGTGGCCGCCAGAACGATCCGAACGCGACGGCTCAGAGGTAAGGCCGTGCACATCGATCCACTGGTTTACGCTGTGTTCGGCGTTCGACGGTTTTACGATCGTGTCGGCGGTGCCGTGCCAGACCGAGATCTTCGGCCATGGCCCCCGGTGCTCCGAAGCCGTACGCACGCGGTCACCGAGGACGGGCGCGGCGACCGCCTGATCCGTGAACATTGCGTTGAGGGCTTCATGCACGCTGTGCGCGGCCCCGAATGGCAATCCGGCGATGATGGCGCCACCCGCGAACACCTCGGGATAAGTGGCCAGCATGACTGACGTCATCGCGCCGCCAGCCGAGAGTCCGGTGACGAACACCCGGCTCCGATCGATGCCGAATTTCACGATCGCATGTTCGGCCATCTCACGGATCGACAAGGCCTCGCCTTGGTTGCGGGCGATGTCGTCCGGATTGAACCACGAAAAGCACGTTCTCGGATTGTTCGACGATTGCTGCTCGGGATAGGCAACGATGAAGCCGAAACGCTCGGCGAGAGCCGACCAGCCTGAGCCCTTGTCGTAATCGTGGGCATTCTGGCCGCAACCGTGCATTGCAACGACCAAAGCGGGCGAACGCGCCAGACGAGTGGGTACGTAGGCGTGCATGAGCAGGTTGCCGGGATTGCGCCCGAACCCGTGCTGTTCTTGCAGGATCGCAGTCCCGCTCGCGTTAGGCGATGTCCCCACTGCCGACCAGCGATCTGACAGATCGGGGCGACCGATCAGGAGGCGAGAGAGTGGATTACTGGTATCGGTCATCGTGGCTCCCGCTGCACTGCACCAAAAATATTGCAGCGCAGCATTGCTGTGAACTCATCGCAAGTCAAGGCAGGAACGCCTGAGACTGTGAAACCGCCGAGTGAACAATTAAAAATACGTTTTCGCGCTGACACCGCGGGCACGGCGGCCCGCTACGAGGCTGGTGTTTAGGGACGAGGAGAGACAGAATGCAGCCGGACAACGAGCCGCGAAGTGGCTCTGCAACGCCGCCCAACGTCGTGCTGGTCTATGCAACTTGTCCGACGGTCGCCGAAGCCGAGCGGATCGGCGGTGCACTGGTCGATCGCGGGCTTGCAGCCTGCGCCAATATTCTGCCCGGCATGACATCGATCTACGTTTGGGAAGGGAGGCGTCACACAGACACCGAGGCGGTGCTGATCCTGAAGACGCGCGCCGATCTGGCGGATCGCGCGATCGCCGAGGCTAAGGCGCTGCACACCTACGACAACCCAGCGCTGGTGGTGTTGCCGGTGACGGGCGGCTCGGCTGAGTTCCAGGCTTGGGTGCACGCGCAGACTTCAAGCCCGCGTTAACTCTGATTTCATCAGCAGCTCATAGGCTCAACGGCACCAATACAGCCGCGCCACGGAAATTCCCTGATCGGAGCCCATTGCGGTCGGAATTCGCGGCTAATCCACAGTCCTGCCCAGTGGCTGGAGTCTGATCGTATGCGTCACCTGCGAATGCTCGCCGTCACTGCTGCCGCTCTCCTCGTGCCGAGCTTAATGCTCGCCAATGATGCGGAGGCTCGCGGCCGCGGCTCGAAACGCAGTAAAGTCACAGAAATTATCGTGCACGCGACGGGCGGGCCGTTCTGCCAGGGTGGCAAGGTTGTGTTCTCGCCGCCGGGCACGGGCGACACGATGAAACGATTCTTCGAGAAGAACGGCACGGTCTCGATCCACTACATCGTCGACCGCGACGGCACCGTACTGAAAAGCGTGCCGGAGGACGAGGTCGCGATCCACACCGTCGGCCACAACGAGAACGCCATCGGCATTGAGCTGATCAACCACGGCGACGGCAAGGAAGCCTATCCCGAGGTCCAGGTGCAGGCACTGGCGAAGCTCGTCAGGGAAGTCCAGAAGCGGTGGAAGGTACCGCTGGGCCAAGTGAAGGGGCACGAGGACGTCGACAGCTCCACGTTCAGTTGTGCGGGCAAGAGCGTGCGCCGCAAGCAGGATCCGGGTCCGCAATTCCCGTGGACGCAGGTGCGCCAGCAGTTGCAGCTGGCGGAAAAGAGCGGGCGCTAACGGGACCGTTTGCTGCTTGCGGGCGCCGACAATTGCTTCTTCGGTCGCTTCTGGGCTCACGCCGAACCCGCCAAATCGGCTGCAAACACGATCAAGCTCCGCGATAAGGTACTGGTTCGCACCGACCAATGTGCGGCTGATCATCAGCCATCAGCCTGGAATTTTCCTTCCGATCCTCGCCAACTCCATCCTTGCAATTTGGGCGCACCTCCGCTTTAACTTGACCGACCGGCCCTTTTCCGCGGCCGCTCGGGTCCCTGCAGCCATGCGCGCGCGCACGATCACATCGCTGACCATTACACGGGCCCTCGCTGCCCGCGGTCGCGGCCGTGCGCCCATCCTGGCGTATCTGGGCCTTACCCTCCTCCTTACAAGCCCCTGAGCCTTAAGAGGTTCCGGAACACTCCGGGACGGCGCTCAGGGGACCGCACATGAAGATGGCTCACCAGAAGGGCGGGCCAATCAATCGATGCCAGCTCGCGAGCGATGCTGGCCGGACCAAGGGATAGCTGAAATGACCGCCCAACCTGACAATGCCGCTGCAACTGTTGCCGCCGAAAAACCGAAGCGCGCCGACACCGACCGTGTCTTGATCTTCGACACCACGCTGCGCGACGGCGAGCAGTCGCCCGGCGCCGCCATGACGCTCGAAGACAAGCTGAAGGTCGCGATCCTCCTCGACGAAATGGGCGTTGACATCATCGAGGCCGGTTTTCCCATCTCCTCGAACGGCGATTTCGAGGCGGTCTGCGAGATCGCCAAGATCGTCAAGCACGCGGTGGTTTGCGGCCTCGCCCGTTCGAGCTTGGCCGACGTCGACCGCGCCGGCCAGGCCGTGAAGTTCGCCAAGCGTCCGCGCATCCACACGTTCATCTCGACGAGCCCCGTCCACCGCAAGTGGAAGCTGCAGATGGACGCGGAACAGGTGATCGCGGCGGTTGGGGCTAGCGTATCGCGCGCTCGCAACTACACCGACAACGTCGAATGGAGCGCCGAGGACGCGACCCGCACCGAGACGGACGTGCTGTTGCGCTGCTGCGAGATCGCGATCAAGCAGGGCGCTACAACCATCAACATACCCGACACCGTCGGCTACTCGGTGCCGGAGGAGTACTACGCGCTGATCAAGATGCTGCGCGAGACGGTGCCGGGCGGCGACAAGGTTGTCTGGTCGACGCACTGCCATAACGACCTCGGCATGGCCGTCGCCAACTCGCTCGCTGGTGTCCGCGCTGGCGCCCGCCAGATCGAATGCACCATCAACGGCCTCGGCGAACGGGCGGGCAACGCCGCGCTCGAAGAGGTGGTGATGGCACTGAACGTGCGCGCCGACATCCTGCCGTGGTGGTGCGAGGTCGATGCAACCAAATTCACGCGCGCCTCGAAGCTGGTCTCGGCCGTTTCGGCATTCCCCGTGCAGTACAACAAGGCCGTCGTCGGCCGGAACGCGTTCGCGCACGAGAGCGGCATCCACCAGGACGGCATGCTGAAGAACGTCGAGACCTACGAGATCATGAAGCCGGAGTCGGTCGGCCTCTCGAAGTCGACGCTGTCGCTCGGCAAGCTCTCGGGCCGCGCCGCCTTCAAGGACAAGCTCAAGCACATGGGCTACGAACTCGGCGACAACGCCTTCCAGGACGCGTTCCGGCGCTTCAAGGACCTCGCCGACAAGAAGAAGCTCGTCTTCGACGAGGACATCGAGGCGCTGGTCGACCAGGAAGTCGCGAGCCAGTTCGATCGGATCCGCGTCGTGGCACTGTCGGTGATCGCCGGAACAACTGCGCCGCAGAAGGCGACGATCACGCTGTCGGTCGATGGCGTCGAGCAGACGCAGGAGGCATTCGGCGACGGGCCGGTCGATTGCATCTTCAAGGCGATCAAGGCAATCGTGCCGCATGACGCGCGCCTGCCGCTCTACCAGGTGATGGCTGTTACCGAAGGCACCGACGCGCAAGCCGAGGTGATGGTACGGCTGGAGGAGGGCGGCAAGCAGGTCACGGGCCGCGGCGCCGACACCGATACCATGGTCGCCTCGGCACGGGCCTACGTGGCGGCGCTGAACAAGCTGATGGTCAAGCGGCTGCGCGGACCGAATGCTCAGTCGATTGCGTCCTGATCCTTATTCCTGGCTGACTGCCGCCGCGGCCGGCGATTTTTCTCGGACGGGAATTGGGCTGATTGTGCGGGCATGGAGCAATTCAGTTACTCCATGCGGGGCCAATTGACAGGCGCTATCGTATTGAGTTGAAAATATATTTAGCGGAGCCTGCCTCGTCTCCTGGGCAGGCTCCGTGCTATACGATGGTGTGCTGACCGAACGGCACGGGGCTTGCTAGGCGGCAGTGGTTGCCGGCGTCTAGCTCTCGTTCATCTCAGTTCGTCCAGCGCCGGCCGAAGGGGCAAGTTTCGAAATGCTTATGGGCGTATCCGGCGTCTTCTCGGACGATATCGCCATCGATCTCGGCACAGCCAACACGCTTGTGCATGTGGTCGGTCGCGGCATCATCATCGACGAGCCGTCCGTCGTGGCAATCCGTTCCCGCAATGGGACGCGTGAGGTGCTGGCCGTTGGCCAGAAGGCCAAGTTGATGCTCGGGCGCACGCCCGAGTCGATCGAGACCATCCGCCCGTTGCGGGACGGCGTCATCGCCGACTTCATCGCGACGGAAGAGATGCTCCGCCAATTCATCAAGCGGGCGAAGTCGATGTTTGGTTTCCGCCGTCCGCGGATTCTCATTTGTGTGCCGGCAGGCGCGACGCCGGTCGAACGCCGTGCCGTCTATGAGACGGCTGTGTCGGCGGGCGCTCGGCGCGTGTTCCTGATCGAGGAGCCGGTGGCCGCTTCGCTCGGCGCCGGGCTCGCGATCGACGAGCCGGCAGCCTCGATGGTGGTCGACATCGGCGGCGGCACAACCGATATCGCTGTGCTCTCGCTCGGCGACGTCGTGCAGGCGCGTTCGCTGCGTTGCGCCGGCAACGCCATGGATGACGCGATCATCCGCTTCGTGCGCCGCAAGCATCAGCTGGTGATCGGCGCTGCGAACTCCGAACGCATCAAGATCGAGGCCGGCACCGCGGTACACAAGCTGAACGGCCGCACCGCCGAGATCCGCATCCGCGGCCGTGATCTGCGGCAGGGCAAGCCGAAGACCGTAGTGCTCGGGCCGCACGACATCGCCGAAGCGCTGGAGCCGACGATCGAGGAGATCGCCGAATTCATCCAGCGCGCGATCGAGGATCTGCCGCCGGAGGTGTCGAGCGATATCTGTGAGCGCGGCATCTCGCTCTCGGGCGGTGGCGCCATGCTGGACAAGCTCGACCAGGAGTTGGAGCGCCGCGTCGGCGTCAAATTCGTCGTACCGGAAAACCCGATGCATTGCGTCGTCAAGGGGACGGCGCTGGTGCTGCAGACGCTCAGCGAGCGGGAGCATCTGCTCATCAAGCCCTGACTCCGTAATGATCGCGGCGGCGTCGTTAACGCCGCCCCGTCTCGGGGATGGAATTTGGTGATCGGTCCCACTATCAATCTTCAGGCCTCGCACGGCCGCAATCCCGTGTGAACTCGTGAGGACCGAAGCATGCGAACGCTCAAGGATGATGTTTTTGCGCGGCGCAGGCGCTCCGGCGGCTTTGCCGGCCGGCGTGGCGTCGCGATTTTCACGCTTGCCGCACTCTCCCTCGGCCTGCTCGCGATGAGCCGGATCGATCACCCGGCCGTGGAGCGCAGCCGCCGGTTTCTGTCCGAGATGGTATCGCCGGGCCTGCAGGCCATAGCCGTGCCGTTGGCGCCGCTGCGCCGCCTTGGCCGACAACTGGTCGCGTCGGCGACGGCGGTCGACGGCATGGAGCGGCTACGCGAGGAGAACCAGAAGCTGAAGGGCTGGGAAGCACGCGCCAAGGAACTCGAGCGCCGCCTCGCCGATCTCGGCACACTTGCCCGCGTCGTCGACGAGCCCGGCATCGAGTTCGTCACCGGGCGCGTCATCGCCGATGCAAAGGGTCCGTTCGCGCGCAGCGTCATGCTCAACGCCGGCCGTGAGCAGGGCTTGAAGGGCGGCCATCCCGTCGTCAGTGGCGATGGCCTGATCGGACGCGTCCTCGATACCGGCCCGCGTTCGGCGCGCATCCTGCTGCTGACCGACCTCAACAGCCGCGTCCCCGTCATGATCGGCGATAGCGGCACGCGCGCAGTCATGTTCGGCGACAACGGTACGCAGCCGAAGCTCGCCCATCTGCCGGAGAACCCGCGTTTTACGACCGGCGACGAAGTCGTCACGTCAGGTGTCGGCGGGCTCTTCCCGCGCGGCATGCGGATCGGCGTCGTCGTCGATGATGACGGGACCGCGCGCGTCAAGCTGCATGCCCGCCTCGACGAACTCGATCATGTCAGCGTCCTGTTCTTCGAGACACCGGCGCTCGATATCGCGTCCGAGGAACAGCGCAAGCCATCGGCCGCGTCGACCGAGCGCCGCAGCACAGTTCGCCGCTCCGCGAGCACCGGCAGCGAGAAATAGGGCTGGCCATGGGCACGCTTGCACGCGTCACACCGCTTTTCACCGTCGTTCTATCCGTGCTGCTCTGCGTCATGCCCTGGGGGCTCGGTCCGAGTTTCCAGTTCGCGCTGCCGATGCTGCCGTTCGCGGGCATCCACTATTGGGCACGAACGTCGCCGGCGCTGATGCCGTCGACGTTCGTGTTCGCCGCCGGGCTGTCGGTCGACGTGCTGAGCTATGGCCCGCTCGGCTATTGGTCGCTGGTCTACCTGATGGGGCTCGGCCTCACGGCTGGGCTCGAGCGGGTGCTGCCAGATAACGGGCCGATGTCGGATTACGGAACTTTCTGCGCTGTTACAGCCGGCCTCGCGCTGCTCGCATGGGCTTGCGCATCGGTCTACTTCATCCGCTTCATCGATTGGGAGCCGATGGCCTGGGCCGCGCTGATGCTGGCAGTCGCCCATCCTTTTGTGCGCACGCTGCTTGGGCCGGTCGACAGATGGCTCGCCGGCCCGCGCACCCTCAATCTCGAACGCAGGACGTAACGCATGTTCGGTCGCGACAGTGACGACGGCCAGCAACGGCAGAAATTTTCGCGGCGTGCCCTGTTGATCGGCGCGGCGCAGGCCGGCGTGTTCGGCTTGGTCGGGTCGCGGCTGTTCCGGCTCCAGGTTCTGGACGGCGCCCGCTATGTGCCGCTCGCCGACGAAAACCGGCTCAACGTCCAGATGCTGTCGCCGGTCAGGGGGCGCATCTTCGACCGGTTCGGCGAGGTGCTGGCGTCGAACCGCGAGGGCTATCGCGCGGTGCTCGTGCCGTCACTCGCCGGCATGCAGAATGTGAAGGACGTGCTGGGACTGTTCACGCGGCTCGTGCCGATCGCGTCCGACGAGCAGGTGCGAATTCTGCAGCGCGCCAAACGCCAGCAGCAAAACGTGCCGATCGTGCTGGCGGGCGACCTGACGTTCGAGCAGATCGCGGAGATCAATCTGTTCGCCCCGCAACTGCCGGGTGTGCGCACCGAGATCGACAGCCGCCGCCAGTATTTCCACGGCAACACCGTCGGCCACGTCGTCGGCTATGTCGGCGTCGTCAGCCGCGTTGCACTCGACGACGATCCGATCATGCGGCTTCCCGGTATGCGCACGGGAAAATCCGGCATCGAGCTCGGCATGGAGCCACTGTTGCGCGGCGAGGGTGGCCACATCAAGCACGAGGTCGACGCGCGCGGCCGGATCGTGCGCGACATCGAAAGCCGCGATCCGCACCGCGGCGACGATGTCGTGGTCACGCTCGACACCAAGTTGCAGGCCAAGGCATTGACGCGGCTGGCGCGCGAAAAGAGCGGCGCCGCCGTCGCCATGGACGTGACGACGGGCGAGGTCATCGTGATGGCGTCCGTGCCGCAGTTCGACACCAGCGCCTTCACCGAGCAGACCACCGGGCGTGCGCTGCCGAAGCTGCAATCAACGACGCTCAATCCGATGGTCAATCGTGCCATCCGCGGCGCCTATCCGCCAGGCTCGACATTCAAGATGGTGGTGGCGCTGGCGGCGCTGGAGGCGGGCGTCGTATCGCTGAAGGAACGCATCAGCTGCGACGGCAAGTTCGAGCTGGCGAACCAGGTTTTCCGCTGCTGGAAGCGGCGCGGTCACGACTCCTGCGATCTGCACAAGGCGCTGCGGGAATCCTGCGATTGTTATTTCTACGAGCTGGCGCGCCGCACCGGCATCGATGCCATCGGGCGCGTGGCAAAGCGTCTCGGATTTGGACAGATCTACGATTGCGGGATCGCCTTGCAACGCCCGGGCGTGGTGCCTGACGCCGAATGGAAGCAACGACGGTTCGGAAAGCCCTGGTACTCGGGCGAAACCATCCTGGCTGGCATCGGCCAAGGCTACGTTCTGGCAACGCCGCTACAACTCGCGGTCATGATGGCGCGGCTCGCATCCGGTTCGGCCGTCATGCCGACGCTGGTGCGGCCGGCTGCCGGCGAGAGCATTGCCAAGGCCGAACCGCTCGGCTTTCGACCCGAATGGCTCGATGCGATCCGGCGCGGGTTGTTTGCGGTCGTCAACGAGGAAGGCGGTACGGGATCAGCCGCACGCATCGAGGAAGGAACGGTGCGCCTCTCCGGCAAGACCGGCACATCGCAGGTGAGCCGCGCATCGAGTGAACGCGCGAACGCCGAGTTGCGCTGGGAGGAGCGGGATCACGCACTGTTCGTCGCCTTCGCCCCGTCGGCACGGCCGCGCTATGCGGTCGCCGCGATCATCGAGCACGCCGGCAGCGGTGGCGCTGCGGCAGGCCCCCTCGTGAAGGAACTGATGGCCGACATCCTGGCGCAGGACCCGACTTCGCGGCCGGCCTTCACCGGCCTCGCGATTGAGAAGCCGACGCGTGGACCGGGAGGACGGGGATGAGCCTTTTTGCCGTGTCCGACGCGCGCCAATCGGAGGGTCCGGCGACGATCGGGGCCCGCCTCCTCGCCGTCAATTGGCCGTTGATCGCACTTGTCGTGTTGATCGCGAGTTTCGGCGTCGCCGTGCTCTATTCTGTCGCTGGCGGCTCGTTCGTCCCCTACGCCGACAAGCATTTGCTGCGGTTGCTCGTCGGCATCGGCCTGATCCTCGGCGTGGCGGTGGTGCCATTGCGATTCTGGCTCGGCGCTGCCTATCCGGCCTACGCGCTGGCGCTGCTGGCGCTGGCGCTGATCCCGGTCTTCGGCAGCGAGGCGATGGGCGCACGACGCTGGCTGCGGTTCGGCGATCTCAGTCTGCAGCCCTCGGAGGTCATGAAGGTGGCACTGATCGCCGCCCTGGCACGTTATTACCAATGGCTTGCGCCCGAGAAGGTATCGCGGCCGCTCTGGGTCTTGTTGCCATTCCTGGCAATCGCTGCACCGGTCGGCTTCGTGCTGAAGCAGCCGGACCTCGGTACCGCCGTGCTGTTCGCCTCGGTCGGCCTGGCGCTGATGTTTCTGGCGGGCGTCAACATTCTCTATTTTCTCGGGGGCGCTGCAACGATTGCCGGACTGGCACCGATCCTGTGGAACCATCTCCACGATTACCAGCGCCGCCGCATCCTGACGTTTCTCGATCCCGAGCGCGATCCACTCGGTGCCGGCTACCACGTGCTGCAGTCCAAGATCGCACTTGGCTCCGGTGGTCTTGCCGGCAAGGGTTACATGCAGGGCACCCAGGGGCAACTGAACTTCCTCCCCGAGAAGCAGACGGATTTCATCTTCACGATGCTCGGCGAGGAATGGGGTTTTGTCGGTGGCGTCGCGCTGATCGGGCTCTATGTCATCCTGATCTTCATGTTGCTCGGCATGGCACTGGTCTGCCGCAGCCAGTTTGCGCGGTTGCTCTGCTCAGGCTCGGCGCTGGTGATCTTCATCTACGCGTCGGTGAATGTGGCAATGGTGACGGGAGTGGTGCCGGTGGTCGGTGTGCCGCTGCCGCTCGTCTCCTATGGTGGCACGGCGATGCTGACGATTTTTGCCGGGCTTGGCCTCGCGATGTGCGGGTATGTCCACCGCAATCAGCAGATCAGACGGGACGATCTGGGCGCGCTCGCGTCCTGAAGCAGGAGATGGCAATGGGTGGAGGGCCACGGACCGCGGATCGTCGCCGACTTCTGGATCTGGTGGCGCAAGTTCCAGTCGGGCGCGTGACGACGCTCGGCATCCTGGCGACAGAGCTCTTGCTGCCGCCGCGCCGCATCACCCACATGTTGCGCCTGCGCGACGCGGCCACGCGTACCACGGTGCCCTGGTGGCGGGTGGTCGCGGACGGTGGCGCCATCGGCCGGCATCCCGATCGCGACGAGCAATTGCAACGGCTCCGCACTGAAGGCGTTCCCGTGGCACCGGTGGGGATCGTGCGGGAGTTCGCCGAACGGCGCTGGATTGCGTTCGATCCTGCGCCGCGATCCGAGCCAGAGCTTGGCGCTGCGCCTGTGGCACAGCCCCGCTCGCGGGCACGCGGCATGAAGCGCCACGGCCCGAAACCTTGACCGCGAAAAGCGTGGGAACGCACTGGACTTGTCTGCGCCGATACGTTAGAGGATGCGCATCAAGGGGTCCGGGTTCGGCCCCCTTTTTTCTGGCGGATCGGGCGCGTAGCTCAGTTGGTAGAGCAGCTGACTCTTAATCAGCGGGTCCGGAGTTCGAGCCTCCGCGCGCCCACCAGAAGAATCAATGACTTAGGCTGAGTTCGCATTTGTTCCAGCGCTGAGTTTTGCAAACCCCGGTCTCGATGCGTTCGCGAGGCTTGTGAGTTCTCCCATCGCAGCATTGCGCCCGCGGCCATCTTCTTGCGATTTATCATCGACCCATAGTGCTCGACCATTTGTATCGATTGCCCTGTGATTGACTGCGTCTCGGGCACCGAACAGCCGGCCTCCAACAAGAAACACGCCGCCGACTTCTGCAGGCCGTGGAACACGATCCCGTCAAACTCACCGCCGATCAGCGCGAGGCAATCCATTTGGTGAGCCCATTGCGCTAAGAAACCGTCGGAGGAGGACGCGCAACAGGTAGTTCGCCGTCGGTGGGTTGCGTTGGTACTTGTCGCGCAGGGTAAGGATGTGCTTTGGCTCCAGGCCGGCGACATCAAGAGAACGCCCAGGTCATGCGAACTTTGAGCCGAAGCGCGCGGCGTGGGAAAGTCGAACATGAAACGGCTGCTTGAGATCCTCAGAGATTTGTGTCCAAACGTTTTGTATTGTCCAGAATGGCTGATCGTGTGACCGGCAACAGATGCGCGAGCAGTCGCGGCTG
>JANLQP010000367.1:0-1929 GCA_031367895.1 Hyphomicrobiales bacterium | reverse complement strand
AGGGGTCGTCAGCGCCAGTTCGCGCCTGTTGGAAGCAGCCGTCGGGAGGCCGAAGCGGCGGCAAGCTGAGCCGTAATCCGTTGGGCGTCTCCCGAACGTCAAGTTTCAATGTGGAGCGGTCCGCCGTCCCGGCGAACCCTGTGCGGCCGGTTTCGGCGGCCGCCGACATTCGCCCACCGAATCTGAACGGCGGCAATCAGTCTCTATGCGCAGGACGCAACTATGTCCAGGTGCTTCAATTTGATTGTCGCCGGCCCCTATGACAGCGGGCCGGAGGGGCCGGCGAACTCTGCACATAGTTACAGCGTCTGTAGGAATCGCATGAGCGAGTCCGGCGCCTTGTACCGACGCATCTTGGTGTCGGGCGCCTCCAGCCGTGCGAGTGCTTTCTCCTTCATCGCGAGGTCGGCCTCAACGTAGCGATGGGTCGTCGCCGTACTCTCGTGTCCGAGCCACAGGGCGATCACGTTGAACCGAACGCCCGACTGCAGTAGGTGCATGGCACTTGTATGACGCAGCGTGTGGGGCGAGACACGCTTCTTGAGAAGGCTGGGTTGTTCAGCGGCGGCACGAGTCACCGCGAGGTCCAGTCGCTGCGCTACGTTGGATCTCGACATCGCTTGCCCCTCTCGGTTGGGCAGCAAGGCGGCCTCCCCGCGCAGCGTTGGATTCAGCCTCAACCAAGCGCGGATCTCGGAGACGGTGGTGTCCCACAGTGGAATCGATCGCAGCTTGCGCCCCTTGCCGCGCAGATGCACGCATGCGCCGCCGTTGAGAACGACGTCGTCCACACGCACGCCGATGATCTCGGAGACGCGAGCGCCCGTGTTGTAGAGCATGGCAAGCAGCAGATGGTCCCGCTGCGAGGACCAACTCGCACCCGGTTGCCCGAGCACCGCCTCCATCTCCGGTCGAGTGAGGAATCCCATCATCGGCCGCTCGTAACGCTTCATCGGCACCGCCAGCGCACGCTCCACATCGTGCAGTGAAGCCACATCGCGCCGGCCGGCGAACTTCAGAAACGCGCGCAGTGCGGTCAGCCTCAGGTTGCGACTGCGAACCGCGTTGTGTCTGTCTTGCTCCAGATGGTCCAGGAACGCAAGGATCAGATCGGGCTTGATGTCGGCGAGCCGCATCGCGGTCGGCGCCTTGCACAGCTTGCGACTGGCGAAGTCCAGGAACAACATCAGCGCATCGCGGTAGCAAGCCACCGTTCGGGGGCTGACCGCGCGCTGCGCGACCAAGTACACGGTGAAGAATTGCTGGACCAGCGCGGGGAACGAAGGCGGCTTGGGTGCAGTGGTCTTACGCATCTTCAGCCTCCGCCTTCGATACAAACGCCTCGAACTGCCCGGCCGCCAGCGCCATCAGTTCCGGTACCGCTGAGAGGTACCAATAAGTGTTGGCTACCTTCGCGTGCCCAACGTAAGTCGACAGCGACAGCATGGCCTGATCGACATCCGCACCCTGAGATTGCCACTGCACGATGCGGCGCACGATGAAGGTGTGCCGAAGATCATGGATGCGCGGGGCATGATGAGTTCCGCGGTTGCGCCAGCCCAATTGCGCACGCAGTTCACCGAAGACACGATGCACCTGTCGATCGCCAAGCGGCAGTCCACGCCGCCGACCTCGAGTGCCGACGAAGAACGCGGCGTCGTCCGCGGCAGACTCGCCGGCCAAGTCGCGCGTCCTGCGATAGCGACGCACCGCGTCGACGGTGCTCGGGTGCATGGGCACCTGTCGAGACTTGCCGAACTTGCTCTGGTGAATGCGCAGCATCCCGACGTTGAGGTCGACATCCGCATTGCGTAGGTGTTGCATCCCGGACGATCATAAGGTCGTCGATGGAACAGTTCGGGGTTTGAGAGGTGCCAGTCTTTCATAGTTTGCAGAGGTGTTTTGCTTTTCAGTACGGACTGCGGTAGT
>JANLQP010000322.1:0-28525 GCA_031367895.1 Hyphomicrobiales bacterium | reverse complement strand
GCATGTGCGCCATCTCGGCGGCGCCAGCGTCAGCTATCCGGATGAATTCCGGGCTCGGCTCAAGGCCGCGCTCGCCGATGCGGTGGACGTCACCGCGCGGGAGGCGCGACCGGGTTGTCTCGCCGACGTCGAGCGGGACGTGACGGAGCGGCACGCCGAGGCGGTGTTGCGCTTCATGGGTGACCGGTCGCTGCAGCCGTCGGCGGTGGACGTGATCGGGTTTCACGGACAGACGGTGCTGCATCGGCCAGAGGCGCGGCTCACCGTGCAGCTGGGCGACGGGCGGCTGCTGGCCAAGATGACCGGTGTCGACGTCATGTACGATCTGCGCGCTGCGGACTGCGCGGCTGGCGGCCAGGGCGCGCCGCTGGTGCCAGCCTATCATCGGGCGCTGGCAGCACGGATCAAGGAGCGGCCGGTAGCGTTCGTCAACATCGGCGGCGTCGCCAACGTCACCTGGATCGGCCGCAACGGCGATCTGCTGGCGTTCGATACGGGGCCGGGCAATGCGCTTCTCGATGACTGGATGCAGCGCCACACCGGAACGGCGCGAGACGAGGACGGTCGCCTCGCGGCTATGGGCACTGTGCACGAACCAAGCCTGCACTATTACCTGTCGATGACCTACTTCGGGGCATTGCCGCCGAAATCGCTCGACCGGAACGCCTTCCCGCCGGAGATCGTCGCTGAGCTTTCGCCCGCCGATGGCGCGGCGACGCTGACAGCGTTCACGGCAGCGAGCATTGCCAAGGCACGCGAACATTTTCCGGAACAGCCGGCGCTCTGGATCGTCTGTGGCGGGGGCCGGCGCAATCGCACACTGATGAGCATGCTTGCCGCCCGCGTCGACAATGCCGTGGCCCCGGCAGAAGCATTGCATCTCGACGGCGACAACATGGAGGCCGAGGCCTGGGCCTATCTGGCAGTCCGCTCACTCGCAGGCTTGCCGCTGACCTATCCAGGCACGACAGGTGTTCCCGAGCCGACGCGCGGCGGCGTGCTGGCCCGGGCGGGGTGAGTGGCGTTCGCCTCAAGAACTCAACTGCATCGGTAACGTCAGCAGCGTCGGGGCCAATATGGCCGCGAGCAGGCGCGCGTTGGCGATCTCGCGCGGGCCGAACTGGCCGTCCTCGCCGCACAGGTTGAGCGTACCGAGTCGCCGTCCGGCGTGCCTTATCGGTGAATTCAAGATCGCGGTGACGCCCATCGCGAACAGCGCGGCGTGGTCGGCGAAAGCCGCCTCGACCTCGGCGCGAGTGCCGGCCAGGAAAATGTCGCCGCGCGCCATCGCCGCGTGATTGACCGGGAACAGGGCCAGCGCCTTGCGTCCGCCGATCGGATAGGCCGGATCGCTCGAGTAGACGCGCTCGACTTGGGCCTCGACTTCGCGATAGGCGAGTACGGTCAGCATGCGGCAAGGACCGACCGTATCGCGAGCGACGCGCCCCACCGCGTCGAATACGGCGGTCGCAGCCGCGGACTCGGCCTGCAGGCCTAACAATGCCGTGATGTCGGCCCTGGTCAAGTCGCGTGTCGCGGGCATGGCTCGTTTCCAATCTGCGACCGTTACGTCGCCAGCGCTTTGACGAATGACACATAGTTCCCGACCGGCTCGCGCTCGGTGCGAAACGTGTTCACCTTGGCGGTCGTGTCGGGATAGCCAATCGCCATGCCGCAGATCACCATTTCGATGTCCGGCATGGCAAAGCGGCGCCGGATCGTCTCCTGGAAGTTGGCGAACGCGGCCTGTGGGCACGTCTCCAGGCCGAACTGACGCGCGGCGATCATGACGGACTGGATGAACATGCCGTTGTCGAGCCAGGAGCCGATTTCCAGATCGCGGTCGATGGTGAAGACGAGGCCCATGGGGGCGCCGAAGAACTCGAAGTTCTGCCGGCGCTGGGCATGCATGCCGGCCTTGTCCTCGCGGGTGATCCCCATCGTCGAATACAGCCCCCAGCCGCAGGCGCGGCGGCGTGCGAGGTAGGGTTCGCGCCATTTCTCGGGATAATAGTTGTACTCGCGCTTGCCTTCGCCGTTGGCGTCGTAGAGGGCGAGGATCTCGTCGGTCAGCTGCTTCAGTGGCTGGCCCTCCACCACCCGGACTCTCCACGGCTGGATGTTGGTGCCGGACGGCGCACGGGCGGCGGTCTCGAGGATGCGCATGACGAGTTCGTGCGGCACCGGGGTTTTCAGAAACGCGCGGATCGACTGGCGGCCGCGAACGGCATCCTCCACTGTCAGGCCGATGCGCTCGCCGGTCGCTGTCTCGGCCTCTTTCGCCGTGCTCATTCGTGTTCCCCCTCAGGATCTGCTGCGCCGTATCGCGCGCCGGACACGAGCGACCTCTTGCCATCGTTCCGCTACCGATACAACCGCGCGATCACGCCGGTCGGCACGCGCATGTAATAGAGGCTGAGGCAGGTCAGGTTGCGCAGCGCGCGGCGTGCATACCCTTCGCGGCGATAGCGGATCGCGCTGGTCACGGCACGGGCGCGCAGAATGATCGTACGCGCCCGGCCCAAACGGCGGATGATATCCACGTCTTCCATCAACGGCAGGTCGCGAAAACCGCCGCATGTGCGATAGAGCCGTAACGGCATCAGCAGTCCCTGGTCGCCGTAGGGGAGCCGCATCAGCATGCAGCGGACCGTGACACCCCATTCGATCAGCCGCGGCTTGAAGCCGAGGTCGTCCAGCGCGAACCGGAACGCCGCCGCCGCCGCCGGACGCTGACCAATCTCGACACGTTCGATGAACGCTGCCGCCTCCCGCTCCCAGCCGGATTCCAGCACGGTGTCGGCGTGCAGGAACATCACCCAGGGCATACGGGCTTCCTCGGCGCCTCGCGCCATCTGCTGGCCGCGCCCCGGCCCCGACTTGATCAACTTGGTGCCGGCTTGGTCCGCGATTTCGAGGGTCCGGTCCGTGGAACCGCCATCGACGATGATGACCTCGCGAATGATACCTTCGACGGTCGCAGGGATGAGCGCGGTCAGCGCGGCGGCCAGCCCCGTTTCAGCGTTCAGCGTCGGTATCACGACCGTGATCATTGCGTCTTCTGTACCCCGGTGGCCAGTTTGACTTTCTTCGGGCCACTATAGCCGGTTCGCCTGGGATTTGGCTCAACGGTACAAGAATTTGCTATGCTGTCCACCCGCGGAGGCCTGACCATGAACGCGATCGATCGTATTCGAACGACCCACGTCGGTAGCTTGCCGCGCAGCGCGATGGTGTCCGACGTCGTGCTGGCGCAGGAAGCCGAAGCGCCTGTTTCCGACGAGCTGTTCGACGCCGTCGTCGGCGAGGCGATCGAGGTCGAGGTGGCCCGCCAGAAGCGGATCGGCCTCGACATCGTCTCGGATGGCGAGTTCTCGAAGATCACCTATGCCAGCTACATCCAACACCGGTTGACCGGCTTTTCCGGCAACAGCCCACTGGTGACGCCGGCCGATCTCGACGATTTCCCGGGCGCCGCCGATCTGGCGCGCAGCCGGCGCACCTCGCCGTTGAAATTTCAGCGTCCGGTCTGCTCAGGCCCGGTCAGCGTGCGCACGCTGGCGCCGGTCGAGGCCGACATCCGCCGCATGCGCGCCGCCGTCGAGCGGCACAATCCCGGTGGCGCCTTCCTCACGGCTGCCTCGCCTGGCCTGATCGCCATCTTTCATCCCAACCGGCATTATCTGACGCACGCCGCCTACCTGAACGCACTCGCGGCAGCCATGCGCGTCGAATACCGCGCCATCATCGATGCCGGCTTCGATCTGCAGATCGACTGCCCGGATCTCGCCATGGGCCGGCATACGATCTTCAAGACGACGGGTGACACGGCCTTCCTGCGCCACGCGGAGGAGCAGGTGGAGGCGCTGAACCATGCACTCGTCGGGCTGCCACCGGAGCGGTTGCGCATGTACGTCTCGTGGGGCAACTACGAGGGGCCGCACACGCACGACATCCCGCTCGAGAAAATCCTGCCCATCATCCTGAAGGGCCGGCCGGCGCAGCTGATGCTCGAAGCCGCAACGCCGACACACCTGCACGACTGGCATGTGTTCGAACGGATCAAGCTGCCGGACGACAAGATCCTGCTGCCGGGCGTCATCGACGTCACCAACAACTACGTCGAGCACCCGGAGGTGGTGGCCGACCGGATCGAGCAGTTCGCCTCGGTCGTCGGCCGCGAGCGGGTGATCGCCTCGACCGACTCGGGCTTCGCCGCCTTCGCCGGCGACCAGATGGTCGATCCAAAGGTCGCTTATGCGAAACTCGGCAGCCTCGTGAAGGGCGCAGCGATTGCATCGGCAAGGCTCTGGCAGCACACATAACCGGCGCCGCCTGAGGCTCGCTCAGCGCTCGTTGACGCGGGTGGCTGCGAGCACGATCGCGGCCGCGGCTTGGCTCGGCGTTCCGCTCGGCAGCTGCATCAGGCCAGGCACCCGCGCCAGCGCCGCGACCTGCGCCCGGCGTGCCGGCGTGTCCACCATCAGCTCGGCAAGTGCCGTGGCCAGCTTTTCCGGCGTGCAATCGGCCTGCATCAGCTCGGGGAACGCCCGCTCGCCGAGAACGAGATTGGCCAGCGCGAAATGCGGCGTCTTGATCAGAAATCCGAGCTTTCCTGCAAAAGCATCCACCTTGTAGGCAACGACCATTGGCGTGCCGGCCAGTGCCAGCTCCAACGTGACCGTACCCGACGCCGCCAGCGCCGCCTGTGCGACGCGGAACGTGGCGGCCTTGTCCTCTTCGCCCGAAACGAGATGCGGCTTGATCACCCAGTTGCGCGATTTCTCCTCGATCAATCCGCGCAGATGATCGACCGCCGGAATGATCACGGCAAATGGCCGCCCGAGCGTCAGCAACCGGTCGACGGCCTCGCCAAACGGCTCCATCAGCCGCTCGACCTCGGATCGGCGGCTTCCCGGCAGCACGGCCAGCACCGGCGTCTGGGTATCGATGCCGAGCTTCGAGCGCAGCAGCAACGGATCGATACCGCGCAGCGCGTCATAGCGCTCGATCAAGGGATGGCCGACGTAGGTGCACGGCGGCCCGCCGAGACGGGCGTGCGCCGCCGGCTCGAACGGCAGCAGCGCCATGACGTGATCGATGTAGGCGCGCATGCGGCGTGCACGGCCTGAGCGCCACGCCCAAACGCTCGGCGACACATAGTTGATGATCGGCAGTGTCGGCCGTTTGCGCCGGATGCGCTTGGCGATCGGCTGCGTGAAATCCGGAGCATCGATGATGACGACGGCGTCTGGCTCGGCGGCAATCGCAGCATCGACCGTGTGATAGACGCGCTTCATGAGCCGCGGCAATTGTTTCAGGATGGCGGCCGGCCCCATGACCGCCACATCGGAAAGCGGAAACTGCGAGATCAGCCCCTGCGCCTCCATCAATGGACCGCCGACGCCGAGATAGCGCACGCGGCCGCCCTGCGCGGTCCGGATCGCACTCATCAGCTTGGCGCCGAGCGCGTCGCCCGAGTGCTCACCGGCAACGATGAACAAGCGCAGCTCCCGCGATGGCCGCGACAAATCGATCGCGCGCGGCGCAATCGCCGCCGCTAACCCAACCTCGTGCTCGCTTGCGCCGACCGGATCTGTCACGGTAACTCCGACATCAGAAAAACCTTGGCCTCGTTCGCCCAGGCGATCACGTCAGCCTTGACGCGCTCAGGAAGTGCAGCACCGAAGCAGGCGACCCCGGCGAGCCGCGCCTCCTGCACCGCGCGGAAGAAGTCGACGTCGAGCAGAACCGGCGGCGCCTCCTGCATGGCGCCCGGCGAAAGATCGAGCGCCAGTGTCCCGATGCGTCCCCGGAATGCACGCAAGCCCCAATGGCGGCGCTCACCGAGCGGCCGGATCAGCGGCCCGATCGCAAGTGCACCCGAAACCACGAGGATGTGCTCTCCTGCAACCACGGCTGCCTGACCGGCCTGTTCCCGTTTGAGGATAGGTAGCAATCGCCGTGCCAAGGCAATGTCGCGGCGGTCGGAGGGCGTCGGTGCGACACGGCCGAGAATCGACGGCGGCGTTACCGGCATCGCCGTTTGCGCCATTCCTCTCGCATCCGGCCGCTGCGTCGCGCGACTGCCCGCAACCTCGATGCCGGCGACGAACAATCCCACCCGATCTGCCTCGGTAACCATCGCCGCCCGATCGAGCACAACCGCAGTGCCCACACCGACCGCGATCCCGGCAAGGCCGGCTGCAGCGGCCCGCTCGACCGTGACCGGGCCTACCGCCGGCAGATCGATGCGCATGTCCTGGCCCGGCTTGGCAAGTTTCACCAGCACGCCGCCACATCCTTGACCAGCACCATTACCACCAGGACCAAGATCCGCCAACATGGCGTCCGTACCGCGCGTGCCTTCGACGGCGACGATCCGATGCGCTGTCGCGACCACGCCTTGTCCCAGATCGAAGGGCCCAAGGGCGTCGAGAACCCGCCGTGCCCGGACAATGGCGGCGTTGTCGTTTTCCGCCGGCTGGTAGCGTCCGAATACACCGCCCGTCGACAGCAGCCCCGGCGCCAGTTCGCCAGCGCCGCGGATCGCAAACCCTTCGTGCTCGAACAAGCCAATTACCCGGCGAAGAACGCTGTCGTCGCCCCCTCGCGTCAACGCCAATATCGGGCCGAGGCGACGGACGAAACCCCAGTCGAAGCGCAACGCCAGGAGATCCGGCCGCTGCAGACCGCCGGCGATGACGAGTTCGCGGCAACCGGCCCGGTGGAAAGCAGCAAGCATGGCGCCAACGCGCCCAAGATTGAGCCTCTCCCCCGGAAATGCTGCGAGGCTTTGCTCGGCAGAGCCGTCGATGGCGACGACGTAAACGCCACGCCCCTTCGCCTCGAGCGCTCTTGCAAGTTCGACGGGGAGCGCCCCGCCACCAGCCAAAATGCCGATCCGAGCCGCAACGCAGGGCGCCGATCCATCCGTGCTGTGGCCTCGCGTCTCCAACACTGCCGTCAGGCCTTCATGCATCGGCGCCATTGCGCGGTGTGCAGAGCGAGCGTTTACCACCGACGCGGATGAACGCAATGATTTCCTGCACGATCGGGTTGTCCTCGAACTCGACGCTGACGTCGTCGAGCCGCTCTTTCAACGTGCCCTCGGCCGCAAACAGCAGGCGATAGGCACGCCGGAGCGCATGCACCTGGTCACGGGCAAAGCCGCGCCGCTGCAGGCCGATAATGTTCAGGCCCGAAAGGTAAGCCCGGTTTCCCAATGCCATGCCGTAGGGAATGAGATCGTTTTCCAGGCCGGACATGCCGCCGAGGAAGGCGTGCGCGCCAACCCGCGCGAACTGGATGACCGCCGCGCCGCCGCCGATGATCACGTAGTCGCCGACGTCGCAGTGGCCGGCGAGCATGACATTGTTGGAAAAGATGACGTTGTTGCCGACGCGGCAATCGTGGCCGACGTGGCTGTTGGCGAGGAACGCGCAACGATCACCGACGGTCGTGACCATGCCACCGCCTTCGGTGCCGGGGTTCATCGTCACCCCTTCGCGAATGATGCATTCGGCACCGACCGTCAATGTCGAGGCTTCGCCCTTGAATTTCAGGTCCTGTGGTTGATGCCCGATCGAGGCGAATGGAAAAATACGCGTCCGGGCACCGATCTTGGTGTGCCCAGCGACAACGGCGTGGCTGATGAGTTCAGCGCCATCGCCGATCTCGACGTCGCGTCCGACCATGCAATAGGGGCCGACGCGGACACCGTCGCCGAGGCGCGCACCGTCCTCGATGACGGCGGTCGCGTGGATGTCATGTTTTGGCATTTGTTGGGTCCACGATCATGGCACTGATTTCGGCCTCGGCGACGAGTTGGCCGTCGACCTTTGCCTCTCCATAGAACCGCCAGACTGGGCCTCGGCTGCGGATCTTCTTGACGTGCAGAAGCAGCTGATCGCCCGGCACCACAGGCTTTCTGAACTTCGCCTTGTCGATACCCATGAAATAGACGATCTGCGGAATGTCTTCCTTGCCGGCGTTATGAACGCAAAGAGCCCCTGCCGTCTGCGCGATCGCCTCGATGATGAGCACCCCGGGCATCACCGGATAGAGTGGAAAGTGCCCCTGGAAAAACGGTTCGTTGATGGTCACGTTCTTGATGCCGACGCAACTCTCGTCGCGATCCATGTCCCGGATCCGATCAATCAGAAGGAACGGATAGCGATGCGGCAACAGCTTCATGACGCGCGCAATGTCGGCCGATGCCAATTCTGTTTTCATTTCCTTGTCAGCCGCGCTCATTGGCTTCCTTCTCCAGACTGTCCAGTCGTTCTCACTTCGGCGGCGTGCTCCTGAGCCGCCAACCCATCTCGTTTTGCCATCTAGTCCTGCTCGTCAGCCGCAGCGTCTGCAGAATTGCGTCGCTGCCCGAGCCGCTTGAAGGCGGCAATGCTGCGTGCGAACTCCTTGAACGGCTGCGCTGGCGTGCCCGCCACCTTGGCGCCGGCCGGCAGTTCGTCGATCACGTGTGCAGATCCGGCGATTTGCGCGCCGCTGCCGACCTTGATATGTCCGGCAACGCCGGAATGCCCGCCCATCACGACGAAGTCGCCGAGCTCAGCTGAGCCGGCTATGCCGACCTGCGCAACGATGACGCAATGCCGGCCGATGACGACGTTGTGCCCGATCTGCACGAGGTTGTCGATTTTGGTCCCCTCGCCGATGACCGTATCACGCAGTGCGCCGCGATCGATCGTGGTATTGGCGCCGATCTCGACATCGTCCTGGATGATGACACGGCCAACCTGCGGCACTTTGAGATGCCCGCGCGGGCTCATGGCGAAGCCGAAGCCGTCCTGCCCGATCCGGACGCCAGCATGGACGACGACGCGGTCGCCAACCAGCGCGTGCGTTACGCTAGCACCGGCGCCAACGTAGCCGTCACGGCCAATTGTCACGCGGTAGCCGATCACTGCGCCGGCGGCGATCGTGGTACCGCGGCCGACCTGGGCCTCACGGCCGACGACGGCGCCCGGCTCGATGACCGCGCCTGCCTCGATGCGGGCCGATGGATGCACCAGGGTCGCGCCGTCTGCGCCAGCGGCGAACGCCGCCGCCTTCGGGCGCATGGCCTCGGGATAGAAGAGATGCAGCGCCTTCGCGAAGCTGCGGTAAGGCGCCTTCGAGATCAGCACAGCAGTCGTCGCGGGCACGCGCGCCAGCAGTGCTGGCGCTACCAGACAAGCGCCTGCCCGCGTAGTGCCGAGTGCCTCCACGTACTTGCGATTATCGATGAACGCCAGTTCGCCGGGCCCAGCCTCGTCAAGCGGCCGAAGATCGATGACCACCCGCTTGCCGTCGACACCGGGACCAAGCTCTGCCTCGACCTGTCCGGCGATCGCCTCGAGCGAGAATGGCCCTGCCCGATCGTAGAACCCTGGATGCTCCATCGATTCGTGCCTTCTGTGGATCTAGCACCCGATAGGCGGAACGCGCCGCGCTGGCAAGTCCCGTTGCAGAAAATCACAGGGCCGACACAGGTTTATCCAGTTGCCTCACATCTTCGCCGACGAAGGAACCGGCACCGGTGGAACGAAAACGGGCCCCGCAGGGCCCGTTCAAATCGCTCGGCAATGTGCCGCGTCAGAATTTCGTGCTGGCGCCGAAGCGGAACAACTGCTCGTCGTCGTAGGTTTCCTTGATCAGTGCCCAACCAAAGTCGGCACGCAATGGACCCATCGGCGAGTCCCAGATCAAGCTGGTACCGGCGGAGACCCGGATCTTCGATGAGTCCGCCACGTTCACGTTGATGCCCGTGATCGGATCATTCTGCCCGTTGAGCTTGGAAACGGCCTTCGAAACGCCGAACAGCGAGCCAGCATCGACGAAGAAGGCGCCGCGCACGCCCAGATCCTCAGGAATCAGTGGGATCGGGAACCTGACTTCCGCTGTTGCCGCCCAGAACGTCGCACCGCCAAGCGCATCGTTGGTCGACAAATCGCGGGGTCCTAAACCAGATTTATTGAAACCGCGAATGGTCTCACCACCCTTGTAGTACATGTCCAGCATTCGCACATCATCGCCGCCCCAGCCCATGATATGGCCACCGGTGACACGGCTGACGAAGGTGACCTTCTCCGTGATCGGGTAGTAGTACCGGCCCTCACCCATGAAGCGGATGTATTGCACGCCGGTCGCGACACCTGCGAAGTCGACGCCACCGGTCAGGAAGTACCCGTTATTGGGGTTCTTCGGGTGGTTACGCTTGTCGTAGGTGACAGAAGTGCCAACGAGCGACGTGTAAGTCACGCCCGCGGACTCTCGGATGGCACGTGATGCAACTCTGCCGTCACTGTAGTCGGTGTCGACATCATAGATCTCGTTGCGCGACAGCGAGTAGTACGTATTCATCCACAAATTCTCGGCGACCGGGAAGCCAAGCCGCGTGCTGGCGCCGGTTGTCCGGTTCCGGAACGACCCAGCCCGCGTCTGGTTTACGTCCTTGTGGAAGATATCGAAACCGGCAGCCAGATTGCGATCGAGGAACCTCGGCTCCGTGAAGCTCAGGTCGATCTGCAACCGCTCGATCGAGCCTGACAGCCGCAGCCGCATGAACTGGCCGTTGCCGAGCAGATTTCGCTCGGTCAGGCTGATGTCACCGATGACGCCTTCGTTCGTGGAGTAACCGGCACCGAACGACAGCTCGCCCGTCGGTTGCTCGAGCACCTCGACATCGAGGATGACGCGATCCTGGGCACTGCCCGGGCGGCGCTTCACTTCGACGCTCTTGAAGAAACCGAGACCCTGCAAGCGCTTTTTGGCGCGGTCAACCATCAACGGGTTGTAGGCATCACCCTCAGCGAGGCGGAACTCGCGGCGGAGCACGTGGTCGCGTGTCCGCGTGTTGCCAATGATATTGATACGCTCGATGTAGACCCGCGCACCCTCGTCGATGACATAGCTGATACCGATCCGACGCGAGGCCGCATCGCGATCGGCTTTCGGCCGCACGCGAGCGAAAGCATAGCCCTGCTCGGAAACGGCGAGCGTCAGCTTTTCAACCGTCTTGTCGATGTTCGAAGCGTTGTAAATATCGCCTGATTTCGTGAGCAAGTCGGGTCGGAACCGCTCCGCATTGATCCCGGAGAGCGAACTCTCGATCCGGATATCGCCGAAGCTGTAGACTTCGCCCTCTTCGATGACGAATGTCATGAAGAAGCCCGAACCTTCGCGGTCAAGATCGGCATTGGCCGACACCACCCGCACATCGGCATAACCATTCTTGAGATAGTACTGACGCAGCAACTCGCGATCGAGCGCCATGCGGTCAGGATCGTAGTACGAGGCGTTCTTGATGAAGTCGAACAGTCCGGACTGCGTCGTGCTGATGATGTCGCGCAACTGGCTGTCGCTGAATACCCGGTTGCCGATGAACTGGATACTTTTGACCTTCGTCGCCTGGCCTTCGCGGATCTCGAACACGAGATTGACGCGGTTCTGATCGAGCTCGATGAGTTTGGGCTCGACAGTCGCCGCATAACGGCCTTGCCGGCGATAGACGTCGAGGATGCGCTGAACGTCAGCCTGCACCTTGGCGCGGGTATACACCGCACGCGGCTTCAATTGAATTTCGCCTTGCAACGTCGACTTCTCGACGTCGGTCGCGCCTTCAAATGCGATTTGATTGATGACCGGGTTCTCGACGACGGAGATCACGACGACGCCATTACCTTGGCGATCAATCTTCACGTCGGCGAACAGGCCCGTTGCAAACAATGATCGCAGGGATTTATCGGTTTTTGCGGCGTCGTAGGCGTCGCCGACCTGGAACGCCAGGTACGACCGAACCGTCTCCGGTTCGACGCGGCGGTTACCCACGACCTGAATCTCGCGGACACGACCGTCCTGCGCATAGGCCACGCCATCGAATATCCCGACCTGAAGCGGTACTGCCGCGCTGGCGATAAACGCCACCGCGATCAATTGCTTCAAGACCCCCGTCACTCGTGTCCGAAACATTGGCATTCGAACGTCTGCCTCTCGGTTCGCCGATCCCCCAGAACACACATGAGCCCATCGGCGTGGGTTTCAGGTGTCATACGCGGGCGCCTTGTCGGCACCTCGTTACTCAGTCGGCTACTTCAGCCAGTCGGCTACTTCAGCTCGGTCGGCTATTTCATGCTGTCGCCGACTTAGATGCGGCCCACCGGGCTGCAGCCAGATCTCTACGCCGCAAGACCAGCGCATCACACCGCAAGAATCTCGTCTTGCAGACGTACCGCAGCAGGTTACCTGTATTAACGATTCAGGGGGGCACGCGGAAGTGGCAAGAATGCCCCAGCGGCCATTAAACGTCGGCCGCTCAGCCCACGCCGAGCTTGCGCATGACGTCACCGATGATCGCGGCGAACATCATGGTGGCCAAAATCGCCATGCCGATCCGGAAGCTCAACTCTTGCTTGCGTTCGTCGAGCGGTTTCCCGCGGAGCGCTTCAAGCCCGTAGAACATCAGGTGGCCGCCATCGAGCAATGGGATCGGCAGCAGGTTCATGATGCCGAGCATGATCGAGAACACTGCAATCCATCCAAGCAGGCCACCAAGGCCGCTCTTCACCGCCTGGCCCGTCATCTCGGCAATGGCGATTGGCCCTCCAAGCTCGCTCTGCCGCGTCCCGGTGAACACTTTGGCAATGGCCTGCGGCAATTTAGGCAGTGATGAAATGATCTGCGTCGCGATGTAGCCTGTCTCTTTGAAGCCGAGCCCAACCGACTCGACGAAACCATGCGGCTTGTGCTCGACGGCGCCCTGCGCGCGCTTGATGCCGATAACGCCGACCTGGACCTTGTTTCCGAGCGGGTCGGTGACATCGCGCAGCTCCGGCGTGATCGTGACGGTGATCGGCTTGCCCTTGCGTTCGAGCGTGAACGATAGCGGCCGGCCGGGACTTTGTCCGACGATCCGCTGCAGGTCGGAGAACCGCTGCATGGCCGAACCTTCGATCGAGACGATCCGGTCACCCTGCTGCAGGCCGGCCTTGGCGGCGGCGCTATCGGCCAACACCTCGTCCACGACCGGCTCGGAGCCGTATGTGCCGAGCGTCCAGAACGTCAGGATATAGATCAGGACTGCCGAGACGATGTTGAAGATCGGCCCGGCCGCTACGATCGCCGCGCGATGCAGCAACGGCTTCGTCTGGAAGGCGCCGGCCTTTTGGTCGGGCGTCATTTTATCCAGCGCCTCGCGTGACGGTACGCTGGCGCTGTTCTCGTCGTCGACGAACTTGACGTAGCCGCCCAGCGGGATCCAGGCGAGCCTCCAGCGGGTGCCGTGCTTGTCCGTGAAGCCGACGATCTCCCGGCCGAAACCAATCGAGAAGGCTTGTACCTTCACCCCGCATTTGCGGGCGACGATGAAATGCCCGAACTCGTGGATGAACACGACGACGGTCAGCACGGCGATAAAGGCCAGCGGGTCGTGGAGAAGGTCGAGAATCGCGCGCAAGTGTGACACTCCCAGGACGGGGTTGGGTTCAATTGATCGCCATACGCGGCACCGGGCGTCGCGGTGTATTCAAGAGCCGTGTATTCAAGAGCCGTGTCTTATCGGTTCGCGTCTTTTAGACCTATTGCTGAACCATTGCTCGGGACGCTGTTGTTCGTGACGGGCGTCAAGGGGACAAGTCAGGAGCACCAGACGAAGCAGCAGCAGACCATGCAACAGCAATGCTCGTGCCATTGTTTGTCGCAGCAGGTACCACGGGCGCCACCAACGTGCTCACCTAAGACGGCAATTTCAAGGGGTCCAACCCAGGCGCCATGTTCAGGACTTGTGCTATCCGGCTGAGCCACCGAATAGGTCGAACCGTCGCTTCACGCGCACTTTCACTTATTGCCATGTCAGAATCGCACGCGCAGGTCCATGGATGTTCACCCATGCGCCGAACAAGGCGGCCGCAATCGCGGCGAATATGAGCCCATCGACCCGATCCATGAAGCCGCCATGCCCGGGAATGAGGCCGCTCGCATCCTTCACGCCGTGCCAACGCTTCAACGAGGATTCCATCAGATCACCGATCTGCGAGAGCACCGCCAGTGCAGCTGCCATCACCACGAGCCGCCAGCCACTGAGGCTCGGCATCGCCAGTGCGAAGCCGGCGCCGACCAGCATAGCACCGGAGATTGCGCCTCCGAAACCCGACCACGTCTTGTTCGGCGATACCTTCGGCATCAACTTCGGCCCGCCAAGCAGCCGGCCGGCAACATAGGCCCCTGTGTCGGAGGCCCAGACGGCGAGCAGAACGAACAATGCCGCCTCGATGCCGTAGCTCGGCGTAGCTCTGATCCAGATCAGCGCGATCGCCGGCAGACCAGCGTAGAGGACGCCCAGCGCCGAGATGCGGCCGAGGCTTTCGAAGCCGAGCAGCGCCGCCAGAATGGCACCGACGACAACGGCGATGATGCCGAGCGCCGGCAAACCCATCAGCGTCAGCACGACGGCGACGATCACCGCGATCGCGTGCAGAACGAAAATCGTGTCGATGCCATTCTTCCGGACGATGACGCCCCATTCCCACGCGACGATCAGGGTGACGGCCAAAACCAGCAACGCGAACGGCGCCACCCCAGCCCACGTCAACCCCAGCGCTCCGGCGGCCAGCACTAGTCCGGAAACGAGACGGGTCCCGAAATCACGTCCGAGCCTGCCTGCCGGTTTCGGGTCGGTAGCTGTCACTTGGGTTGAACCTCTTTCGAATGCGGATGATCACAGTTGGACGCACTGAACAACGCTGGCACTGAGGCGGCACGCGGTTCAGCCGGCCGTGCGGCCCGTCAAGCCGCCGAAGCGCCGGTTGCGGCCGTGATACTCGGCAATGGCGCGCTCCAGCAGCTCGCGGCCGAACTCCGGCCAGTGCGCATCGAGAAAAACGAACTCCGTGTAAGCACACTGCCAGAGCAGGAAGTTCGACAGCCGGAGCTCGCCGCTGGTTCGGATCAACAGGTCCGGGTCGGGAATGCCGACCGTGTCGAGGCCTGCCTCGATATGGGCTGGCTCGATTTCGCTGGCCTTCAGCGTACCGTTTGCGACTTGTTCGGCCAACCGGCGGGCGGCTCTCGTGATCTCGGCGCGCGCACCATAATTGAACGCGATGACGAGATCGAGCGCGGTATTGTCGATCGTGAGTTGGCGCGCTTCCTCTATCAGCGACAGCAGTTCCGCGTCGACTCGGTCGGTGGCGCCGATCACGCGGATGCGCACACCGTTCTGGTGCAGTTCGGCGAGATCGCGCCGGATGAAGCGCTTCATCAGCCCCATCAGATCATCGATCTCGGGTGCTGGCCGCGACCAGTTTTCCGACGAAAAGCTGAAAATCGTGAGATAGGGGATGCCGAGATCGATCGCTGCGCGAACAGTCCGCCGGACAGCCTCGACGCCGCGGCGATGCCCTTCGGCACGCGGCAAGCTGCGGGCTTTGGCCCAGCGGCCGTTGCCATCCATGATGATCGCGACGTGGCGCGGCATCGCCTTGGCCTCACCCGTCGCGACCGGCGGTTTGGTCTGGTCGGTCACGTGTGTTGAGACCCCGGCAAGCCTGAACCCAACCCGGCCAGCGGCAGACGTTCGCACATGTTTGCTCTCCGAACGCCGCCCTGACATCCCAAAAATCCAGCCAAGCCCCCTGAAAACAGGGCGATGGCCCGCTGCCCCCGCCCGTCAAACCTGCTTGATCTCGGTTTCCTTGGACGTGAGCATCTGATCGACCTCCTTGATCAGCTTGTCGGTCATTTCCTGGACTTTGGTCGAGTTCTTGCGCTGCTCGTCTTCGGTCATGACATGGTCCTTCTCCAGCTTCTTCAGGAGATCCATGCCATCGCGGCGGACATTGCGGATGCCGACGCGCGCGTGCTCAGCGTATTTGTGCGCGATCTTGGCCAGCTCATTGCGCCGTTCGGCATTGAGCGAGGGGATCGGCAGGCGCAGCAGCGTACCGTCGATCACCGGATTGAGCCCGAGGTTGGCCTCCCGGATCGCCTTTTCGACCGCCTGCACCTGGCTCTTGTCCCAGACCTGGACGGACAGCGTCCGCGCGTCCGGCACCGAGATCGTCGCCACCTGCGACAACGGCATGCGCGCGCCGTAGACTGTTACGACCACCGGCTCGAGCAGCGTCGCCGACGCGCGGCCGGTGCGCAGTCCCGAAAACTCGCGCTTCAGACTGTCGAGGGCGCCGCGCATGCGCTTCTCGAGTTCCTTGATGTCGAATTTGCCGGCAGCCATGGCTCGTCTCCAATGCGTCAGCTTCCGCGTTAGCCGCGTTCTCAGACCAAGTCGTCTTTCTTAGACCAAGCTGTCTTTCTCAGCCCACGTTGTCGATGACTGTCGCATGGGCATCACCACGCAGCAGCTTCAAAATATTCCCCGCTTCCTTGATAGAGAACACAATTAGCGGAAGACTGTTGTCGCGGGCAAGGGCGATAGCGGCCATGTCCATCACCTCCAGTTTGCGCTGCAGCACGACATCATAGGTCAGGCGGTCGAACCGGGTGGCCGCAGGATCCTTGCGCGGATCAGCTGAATAAACACCGTCCACCTGAGTTGCCTTGGCAACCGCGTCACAGCCCATCTCGATCGCGCGGAGTGCCGCGGTGGTGTCGGTCGTGAAGAACGGATTACCGGTACCGGCCGCGAAAATCACGACGCGGCCCTTCTCCATGTGATGCAGCGCCTTCGGGCGGACATAGGCCTCGCACACCGTCGGCATCGGGATCGCCGAGAGCACGCGCGCCGGCGCCCCCATTTGCTCGAGAACGTTCTGGAAGGCCAACGCATTCATGACCGTTGCCAGCATGCCCATGTAATCGGCAGTCGCCCGGTCCATTCCCTTGGCCGCAAACTGCATGCCGCGCACGAGGTTGCCGCCGCCGACGACGATCGCCATCTGACAGCCGGCCCTCTGCGCCTCGGCAACGTCGGTCGCCAGCCGCTCCAGCGTGCCCATGTCGATGCCATGCTGGTTGTTGCCCATCAGCGCCTCGCCCGAGAGTTTCAGGAGAAGGCGCTTGTAGCGGAGACCGGACTGGCTGGACTGGCTCATGGCGGGCATCCCTCGGAAAGACGGCGCGGGCGGGCGACAAGCGAATCACCCGGCACGATCTTACTATGCGGACCCGCGATAAGGCTCAAGTGGCGGATCGGAACCGATCAGAGCCGCTCACCTATCAGCTCTTACAATTCACCGGCTTGAATAACTGAGCAATTCCATAATCTGAACGATCCGCGCCATCGGGTCGCCCCTGGCGCTTGGTCGAACGCTGGGTCGAACGAAGAACAAACAAGAATAAAAAAAGAACTTTACGAAAACATTTCTTTTTGATAGGATATGCAAGTCGTGTAGTTGAAGGAGGCTGTGATGCGTGCTTGGGGGCGAGCAGTCGTGGTGTCATGTGCGACCGCGACAGTGTTGATGGCGGTCGATGGCTGTGCGCGGGCCGAACCAGCGGCAGCGTTTGAAGCAGCAATCGAAGGTGTGCAGGCCTGGGGTCCGCCGTATGGTTATGGGCCCGTCATTCCCGATGGCTACGGCGTCGACGGCCGCCGTTGGCCGGGGCAACCCTGGAGCGGGCAGCAAGCGTGGGGTGGCGGATGGTGGCCGCCGCGCTATGCGCCGCAGCACCAATGGCAGCCGCGTGCGACGCGGCCCTATTGGGCGGGTCCGCGCGGGCGGCCACCGGGAACCGGGCGCTCTGCGCGAGGCAACACCGATCGGGGTTATCCCAACCGGAGATATCCGGACCAGCGCTACGGCAACAGCTATCGCACTGTGCCGCCATACCCCTACCGCCAATATCAGCGCCCCTACGGCTATGCGGACTGGCAATGGGCGCAGCGGTTTTAGAGCGGCGCCTTCGGTTGTCCTTTTGCGCAACCAGCGCATCGAGCGGCGCCTTCGGAGTTCCCCTAGGACTGCTCCAGCAAACGGCCGAAGCCCGAGACCTGATCCTTGATCCCGTTGGCACGCAACGCGTGCCAATAGGTCGCCGTGTTGATGGCCAGCACGGGTTTGCCGAGCCACAACTCGGCGGCCGCCGCGAGCCGCACCATCGAGAGATTGGTGCCGACCTGCACGATAGCATCGACGTCGTCGCCGTCGAGGTTGCGAAGCGCCGTTCGGCAGGTGTCTGCCGTGACGGCGGCGATACCCGTCCAGGAGCGGCATTGCAGAGCCGTGTCGTTGACGACCGTGTAGCCGGCGTCGCTGAAGTAGCGTTTCACCTCGACATTCATGACCGGCCAATACGGAGTTAGGACCGCAATGCGCTTGATACCGCCGTAGGCTTCGAGCGCGGCTGCCATGGCATGGCTGCCGATCGTCAATCCGAGGCCGGTCTCCTCGGTGATGCGCTTGGCGAATGTGTCGGCGCCGGCCTTGCCGCCGAAGAAAGATAATGCGGAGATGCCCATGACCAGGTAGTCCGGCTCGCAGGTCATGATGCTGCGGATCGCGTCCATCACGTTCGAACCGATGGTGTCGATGCCGGCCTTGAACGTGTCGTTGCTCAGCGCCGTCGTGTTCGGCGTAAAAATGCGGCTGTAGTGATTGGTGACGCCGAGCGGGCGCATGTCGTCGAAGTCGGGTTGCACGATCGTGTTCGTGGAGGGTGCCATGACGCCGAGCTTGCGCCGAAAGCCGAGAACATCGCGTTTCGCGTCATTCATGCTGTTGCCCGCCTCCTGCGGAAGACTTTGGTCATTGCGCCTTCCGTTGCCCACTCGCGCAACCGGCGCGTTCATTGCGCCTTCTGTTGCCCACTACGCAACCGGCGCGTTGGCGCCGAGCGCCTGTTCGAGATCCATGATCAGGTCGCCTGGATCTTCGAGGCCTGCCGACAGGCGCAACAGATCCGGCGGGCATAGCGTGCCCGGCCCTTCGACCGAGGCCCGATGCTCGAGCAGGCTCTCGACGCCGCCAAGCGACGTCGCCCGCTTCCAGACATTGACATGCGCAGCCGTGCGGATCGCCGCCGCCTCGCCGGCGCGGACGCGCACCGAGAGCATGCCGCTAAAACCGCCCGACATCTGCGCTTTCGCTATGGCGTGCCCGGCATCGGTCTCGAGGCCCGGGTACAGCACTTCGGCGACCCGCGGATCGCGTGCGAAATGGCGGGCCAGCGCCAACGCCGTTGCTGATTGGTGGCGGACGCGTATGTGTAGCGTGCGCAGGCCGCGCAGGAGCAGTGACGCCTCGAACGGCCCGAGCACGGCGCCGAGCATCGACCGTAATCGCCCCGCGCGCGCCCGAAAATCATCGTCGCGCGCGAACACGAGGGCGCCGCCAATCACGTCCGAGTGCCCGTTCAGGTACTTCGTCGCCGAGTGCATCACGACATCGGCACCAAGTGCCAACGGTTGCGTCAGCACAGGCGTCGCGATCGTCGAGTCGACGCCAAGCAGTGCACCCGCGCCGCGTGCGATGCGCACCACCGCCGCGATGTCGGTGACCCGCCAGGTTGGATTGGCCGGCGTCTCGAGCCAGATCATGCGCGTCTCGCCGGGGATGACCGCGGCGGCGATGGTGGCCACATCCGTCGCATCGACGAAGGTCGCGCGAATGCCGAGGCCCGGCGCATCCTGGGCTAGCCAGTTCTTCAGCGCCCAGTACATGATATCTGGTGCCACCACGTGTGCCGGACGCTCCAGCGCCAGAAACGCAGCGGTCGCGGCCGCCATACCCGAGCCATAGATCAACGCCGACGTGCCTCGCTCCAGACGGCAGAGCACATCTTCGACCTGCCTCACGCCGGGATTGTCGGGGCGGGCGTAGACATAGCCGCGGCGGTACTGGTTGTCGGTGTCGCGCTCGAACGTCGTCGCGATCTGGATCGGCGGCACCACGGCGCCGGTCGCCGCGTCGACGGCGCCACCGGCCTGCGCGGCGATTGTTTCGGGTTTCCAGTCGTTGGGCATTGGGGGTGTCCTCACGCGGTCTCGTGCCGCCCGCAGGATCGCACTTTACGCGATCGGCGCCAGCCGGAAAAGCGGGACGGCTCGGCTTGGGCCGACGGCCAAAATGGGATGCCGCGATGCAACCCACGCGGGCTGCTGGCGTTTCTCGACTGTCGGCTTTGCGGGGGTGGACCGGCCATCGCCGAGCGGCTACGTTGATGCTCACAGATGACCCGGAGGGGGCCTGTTGCGGCGCCGCACCTCTAGTTGCCTGCGGGTCACTTTTCTCCGGACAGGGCCCGACGAACGAGTTCGGCCTCCGCCGTCACGAATTCGAAGAAAGCGTTGACGCGCGGCATGCGCCGCAAGTCAGGGTGCGTTAAGAGATAGATGCCCGATTCCAGGCCAGGAATGGGATTAACAATGGCCGCCAGTTCTGGCTCTCGCGATGCCAAAAATGAGGGCAATGGAGCAACGCCGACACCTGATTTCACCGCAACGAGCAAACCTGGCACGCTGCTACTGACTGCTGCAATTGTTGCTCCAGGAGCGACATCACGCAACCATTTTGCGGCAGCGTGATGCTTCAACGCGCCGTCGAACTCGATCACGGAGTGTGACGCGAGCTGCTCCGCCTTCATGAGCTGGGGATGTCTCTCCAGATAACTCTTGCTGGAGTAGAGGCCCCAACCCACGGCCCCGATTTTCTTGCCCACGAGCGTGTCATCACCTTGATCGCCGGCACGGATGGCGATGTCTGCCTCGCCCTTGGCGATGTCGAAGAACCGATCGCTCATCAAGAGTCTTACTGACGTCCCTGGATGGATTTTCTGGAAACTGTCCAGAAGTCCGGACTGTATGAGCCTGAAGCCGACAGACTCTGAGCAGGTTATTCGGACATCTCCGCTCATCCCGCTACCGTCGGCGAAGACGAATCGTTCGAGAGAGCGGACTGCTACCTCGACCTGCTCCGCCAACGGCACGACAGCAGAGCCGAACTCGGTCAGCTTGTAACCGGTTGCTTGGCGGACAACGAGATGGCGTCCTAAACGCGCCTCTAATTCCTCGATCCGACGATGGACCGTAGGTTGGCTAACCTTGAGGACTTTCGCAGCGGCAATGGTGCTGCCATGATGTGCAATGGCAAGGAAATACCGCAGATCATTCCAGTCTAACATTGAGGCCTTGGACGTTGTTGTACGACGATCGAGCAAATTTGTTGCTCCCGCGCCTTGAAGGAGACAGGCACCATTACACTCGACAGCTCCGAACCGGCAGTTGCCGTCAAGGTCTGGTCTTCGATCAAGCAATTACCTTGGAGAATACCATGCGAGCAGCATATCGTCTCTTAACTTTGACCCTTGGACTTGCACTGCCATTGGCGGCCGCAACCGCCCAGACATATCCGGGTCGCCCGATCACCTTGATCTCGCCGTTTGGCGCGGGCGCACCTCAAGACGCGGTAATCCGGGTGATGGCCGACGCTGTTTCGAAAGAACTCGGTCAGCCGTTGGTGGTCGACAACAAGCCCGGCGCAGCATTGACGCTCGGGCCTGGTGTGATGGCTCAGACAGCCAAGCCCGACGGCTACACCATCTCAGCTGTGGTCAGCACGCTCGTCCTGTTGCCCCAGATGGAGAAGGTGGGCTTCGACCCGATTCGTGATTTCACTTACCTACTGCAAGTCGCGAGTTTTCCGCTTGGTGTCACGATCAAGGCCGACAGCCCCTACAAGTCCTGGACCGAGGTGATCGCCTATGCCAAGGCCAATCCAGGAAAGCTCACCTATGGCTCCCCGGGCATCGGTACCACCTCGCATCTTGCCATGGAGCTGATCCTGCGCGATGCCGGAGTTGAAATGACCCATGTGCCGTACAAAGGCCCGATGCCGATCCTTCAGGCGGTGCTCGGTGCTGAGGTCGTGCTTCAGGTCTCCGGCATGGAATGGAAGCCGCATGTCGAGGCCGGCGCAATGCGGCTCCTCACCATGCTGACGACGGCGCGGCATCCGAGCTTTCCCAATGTGCCTGCAATAGCAGAGCTCGGCTTCCCGTTCGATGTCGAGGTGCAGATGGGCTTCGCTGGCCCGAAGGGCATGGACCCGGTGATAGCAAAGCGTCTGCATGACGCCTTTAAGGCGGCAAGTGAGCGGCCGGACATCAAGGCGATGTATCAGAAATACGATATCGGCTACCGGTACTCTGATGGCGACACGTTCAAGAAGTCTCTCGAAGACGTCGCAGCGCGCATGCGGCCGGTGATCGAGAAGCTTGGCCTGCTTGTCAAGAACTGACCCGAGGCTGCAGCAAATTCCGGCAGCCGTTCCGAACCACCGGGATGGCTGCCGGAGATTTCAAGAGTTGCCGGTCGGCCGGCAAACGTTTCGGCCAGCCAGACCTGGTTAGGCAGCAACACGACGAGTGTGACGGCCCGCGCGAAAGGAACCACGCATGATCGCGATCGAGCAGCTGCGTTATGTCCGCCTGGGCACGGCCGACCTTGCCGCCGCGACCGACTTCGCACAAAATATCCTTGGCCTAGAATTGGTCGAAGCGTCTGACGATCAGGCGACCTTCAGATCTGATTTCCGCGACCACACGCTGGCTTTCGTCAAGGATGCAACTCGGGCGCAGTGCCTTGGTCTCGAAGTGCGCGATCCGGAAACATTGGAGCGTGCTGCCGATGCGCTCACTGCCCAGGGCTATAAAATCACGCCTGGCAGCCCAGATGCCGCGACCAAGCGCAAGGTGAAGTCGTTTCTCGCCTTCCGAGACGAGACCGGAGTTGTCAACGAACTTGTCGTGCGGCCGCTGCACTCCGGCTGGCGTTATTTTCCCTCCCGCGATGCTGGTGTCACCGGGCTCGAAGCGGTCGCGCTGCGCTCCCCCGCAATTGTCAAAAGCGAAGCGCTTTGGACCAAGGTTCTGGGCGGGCATGTGAGCGACTGGATCGGTGATGCAGCTTATTTGCGCTTCGACGCCATGCACCACCGCGTCGCGCTACATCCATCTACGACGGGCGGCATACTTGCCGTCGAGTACGGTGTCGAAAGCGTGGATCAACTCATGCAGGCGAATTATTTTCTGCAAGATCAGCAGGTGCGCATCGTACACGGCCCTGGCCGGCGCCCCGCATCCGGGCAGATGTTCTTGACCTTTGCAGGTCCTGACGGCGTTCTTTTCAGCTACGTCGCGGAGGGCCAGCCAATCAAAGACAGCACGCATCGCCCCCGGCAGTTCCCGCGACGCGCCCAGTCGTTCTGCATCTGGGGCAGCCGGAGCGAGGTTCCCGAGTTCCACTGCGATGGTGACAACAGCAATTCCCGTTGAGGACGCTCATGATCAACCTGCAAAACGTGTGCTATGTGCGGCTCGGCACCCGCGATCTGGAAGGTGCCACGCGATTCTCGACCGACATCCTGGGCCTCGAAATCAGCGAGTGGGCCAAAGGCGCTCGGCACTTCAAGTCCGACATGCGCGAGCACACACTCTGCTATTTCGAAGGTGACCCTGGCATCCAAATTGCGGGCTTTGAGGTCAAGGCCAAGGACGACCTGGCGTTCGCCGCGACCGAGTTGGAGAGACTTGGCCACGCCGTGAACGTCGGCACGCCCGAGGAGGCCGACGCTCGCATGGTGCATGACTTCATTGGTTTTTCTGATCCGACGGGCAACAGGATCGAGCTGGTCTGGCGACCCGCTGTCGGCGGCAATCGGTATCACGGCACGCGCGACGCCGGGATCACCGGTTTCAGCCACATCGGGCTCTGCTCGACCGACGTCATCCGCGACGAGGCGTTCTGGACGCAGGTGTGCAATGCGCGCGTCAGCGATCGTATCGGCGACGCCGCACTGCTGCGCATCGACGAGATCCATCATTCGATTGCGCTGTTCCCGACCGGTCGCGCCGGCATCCAGCACATCAATCATCAGGTCGAGACGGGTGACGACATCATGCGCTCACTGCATTTCCTGAACGAGCGGCGCGTGAACATCACCTTCGGGCCCGGCCGCCACCCCTCGTCATCAGCGAAGTTCCTCTACTTCGAAGGGCCTGATGGGATGGTGTTTGAATACTCCTCCGGCGTGCGCTCGATCGCCGACGAACTGCTTTATCGTGAGCGCCAACTCCGCTTCGACCCGAAGGGGTTCTGCCAATGGGGCGCCAAGCCGCAAATTCAGGAGTTCAAATAGGCAGGGGTTCGGTTTGTGTCGCTCACAAACAAGCCGATGTCGGACGAAAAGTTCGTCGGTTCTACCGGTCTTGGCCCACTGCCGAGGTGGTGGTCGGCGACCCTCACTCATCACGATGGGGGCATAGCGGACGAGCTGGGTCAAGCTTCTTGCCCCTCTTGTTCCTCTTGTGTGCTCCTCTTGTGTCGTGCTCCTCTTGCTCCGTTACCGGGTCGGGGAACGTGATGGTCGAGGCCGGCCTCACCAACATCGGCCGTGGTCGGGGGCGGGCGGGGCGCACGGTTCGTTAACGGGCTGCCTGCATGCTGCTTGCGCAGCGGCAGCGGTCATGCACATCCTGGGCTGGCACCCGAGGACGCCCCAGTACCATGCCGCAAGCGAGCGACCGCGAGCCTCCCATGCGACGACTCGACCCGACCCAGGCGGCTGCCGCCCGATCCGATGCCCCGATCCAGCTGACGCTGGCGGGGCCAGGCTCGGGCAAGACCAGCACACTCGTTGGCCGCTTCGTCTACCTGACGCGCCAGGGCATCGACCCGGCGCGCATCCTCGCTGTCACCTTCACCCGCAAGGCCGCCGACGAGATGCGTGGCCGTATCGCGCGCCTGCTCAACGTGCCGGCGCCGGCTGGCCTCGAAGTGATGACGTTCCACGCCTTCGCGTTCCGCCTCTTGCGCCGCAACCCGGCCGTTGCCGGCCTACCCGAGCGGATCCAACTCTGGGACGCGCCCGAGCAGCGGCGTGTGTTTTCGGCCCGGCGCATGTACTGGAACGAGGACACCGACATTCTCGACATCATCGGCGGTGCCAAGGAGCGCCTTCTGGATGCCGAGGCTTTCGCTGCCGGCATCGACCGCGATGACGAGGTGATGGTCGAGGCCGCCAAGTATTTCCGCGTCTATGAGCAGGCGCTGCACCAGGCCGGTGCCATCGATTTCGCCGATATGGTGCCGCTCGTCGCGAAGGCGATGACGGCCAACGCAGCCTTCCGGCAACAGATCACCGGCGCCTACGAGCACCTGCTGGTCGACGAGTACCAGGACGTCAATCCGGGCCAGATCAAGCTGATCGATCACTTCGTGCGCGATGGCGTTCCGCTGTGGGCGGTCGGCGACGATGACCAAACGCTCTATTCGTTCCGCGCCTCGGATGTCCGGCACATTCTGGAGTTCACGCAGCGGCACGCGGGCGCCGCCACGCACGTGCTCGACCGCAACTACCGCTCGGTGCCCGCGATCGTGCATGCGGCAAAGCGGCTGATCCGGCGCAACAAGACGCGGATCGATAAGGATTACCAGCCGACGGTGACGGCGCCGGTTGCTGACCTGTCCGCCGCGAAGGCCGACAGCACGGGGCAACCCGGACCGGCAATCGGCGAGATCGTGATCCGTGGCTATGCGACGCCGGAGATCGAGGCGCGGCAGGTGGCGCGCGCCATCGTCGCGCTGCGCGGCCGGGGCGCGAAGCCCGACAGCATCGCCGTGCTCTATCGCAGCGGCACGATCGGCCTGGCGTTCCAGGGCATCCTGCACGAGCTTGGCGTGCCGTTCGCGGTTCGCGGCGGCGCCGACCTTTGGCAGAGTGCCGCGGCCCGCCTCGTCGTCGGCGCGCTCGCCTACCTGCGCGACGGCGAAACGCCGGAGGCCATGAGCCGCATCGGCAGCAACAAACGCGGCGAGATCGTGCGCGAGCAGCTCGACCGCCTGCCGGCTGCCGTGCGCCGCGATTTCAAGGCAGTGGTTTGCCATGTGCATGACATCGTCGGCGACGCGGTGCCGGGCCGCGCCTCGGCGCGCGAAAAGGCCGAGTGGCACACGATCGTCGATGCCGTGATCGCGCTCGCGAAGACGTGCCGCACACTCGCCGAGCTTGAGGCAAAGGTTGCCGAACAGTCGCGCACTCTGCGCAACCCACCGGCCGATGCCGTGGTGCTCTCGACTATCCATTCGGCGAAGGGGCTCGAATGGGACTCGGTGTTTCTGGTCGGGCTCGAGGACGGCACGCTGCCGAGCCACCACGCCGAGGCGTTGGCCGAGATCGAAGAGGAGCGCCGCATCGCCTATGTCGGTGTGACCCGCGCGCGGTTCCGGCTCGGGCTCACCTTCGCCGCCGAGCGCTACGGCGAGAGCACGATTCCCTCGCCGTTCCTGTTCGAGGTCGCCGGCCGCAACAACCAGCATTGCGTGTGGTCGGGCCCGCGCGCCAACCGCGCTGACGAGCGATTGCCGTTGCTCGCTGAGGGCGAAACGCCCGGCCGTATGGAGCGCCGTGCGGCCACGACCGCTCCCCGAGCTGCCGCGTCGCCAGCTCGATCGCGCCGAAACGATGCGCAAAAGCATCGGGCAGCGCCAAAGCGCGATGCGATCCGGTGATGACGCCAGCCGTCAGGGTAGTTTAGGGGTTTCGCACTCAAGCTGCGCCCACCTCAAATCGCCTGTCGCAGGACGCGGAGCCCTATGTTCGTCGATGAACATGCCAACCCAGTAGCGCGGCTCCAGGACACCGGTGCCGATGCCGGACAACATCGCTGCTGGCGCGATCATCACCAATAGCTCGGCATACCCGCTGAACTCACCGGAGGCCGCAGTCAGGTGGCGAAAGGCGTTGCCGAGGGGCTGCGCTGTTGAGTTTCATGGCGCGACCCGAATTTGGTAAGGTCGGCCTGCGAAACGGAGGAACCGCTGGATGTCCCCAGAACAACGCTTGGTACGACTTGGATTGAAACTGCCGCCGCCCTTCAAAGACGAGGCAAATCGGGTGCGGGCGTTGCGTTCGGGGCCGCATGTCTACATGAGCGGGCATGGTCCTCTCGGGCTCGGCAACGTACCCTACGTCACGGGTAAGCTCGGGCGGGAGTTGACGACGGCTCAGGGCACCGATGCAGCACGGCTGACAGGGCTCTGCTGCCTCTCGACGCTACGTACCTACTTGGGCAACCTCGATCAGGTGACGCGCGTCGTGCGTGTCCTCGGCTTTATTAACTGTGCTCCCGGGTACAACACGCCGTCTGACGTGCTCAACGGCTTTTCCGAACTCATGATCGAGGTGTTCGGCGACGCCGGCCGGCATACACGTTCGGCCATCGGCGTTGCGGAGCTTTACTCCGACATCCCCATTGAGGTTGAGGCCTTGTTCGAGATTGGCGCTTGACGACATGCGCTCTGCGCACGGTTTTGCATAACTCATGAGTTCAACAAGGCGTTATTGCCGTGTGGCGCAGCATCCGATCAATCCCAACGCCTAAGTGCGAGATATGCCGCGCGCCGCCATCGACGTGAATGCCCTGGCCAGCAATGCACGGGCCCTCGTATTCGGCGACAACTTACCGCCGATTACTCAGCAGCCTTCCCGTGTTTCGCCAGCCAAACTTCAGCTTCCTCAATCGTGAAAGAAAACTCGGCACCGGAGATGCCAGAGGAGACCCTCGTGCCGCTTGCGACGATGCAGAAGCGTCCATGATGAGGTCCTTTGCCGACTTTTTCCAGTTGATACCCCTTGGCATTTGCGAGGCGGGTGACACGCTTTTCTTGCGAATTGCTCATGGGGTCCTCCGGAACAGAGGCGCATTAACGTAGCGTAGATGCTCTGTTCTGGATAGGCGTGAACTCGGTCGGCCCAAGGGCGACTCCCGCTAGCGACGGGTCGTCCAATGCTGCCCACTGCCGATGGCTCAAGTTGGGTTGCGCCCCTGTTCTGTTGCTGGCATGGCGCAGACGATACCTCATGGCCTTGACCGTTGTCGCGGGCTTGGGCCAAACCACGTCGATGGCCAAGCCGGAAACCGACGCCGAGCAACGCGAGCCCCTTGCGGGCCTGGTTGAGCGCGTCACGTATCACAACGCCGATACCGGCTTCGCGGTGCTGCGCGTCAAGGTGCGCGGCCATCGCGATCTGGTCACCGTACTCGGCTCAGCCGCCGAGGTGCATGCTGGCGAACACATCGAGGCCAGCGGCCGATGGGAGCGTCACCGCGATCACGGCATGCAATTCCGCGCGCTGTTCCTGCAGGTGACGCCGCCAAGCTCGTTGCAGGGCATGGAGCGGTAACTGGGCTCAGGTATGATCAAGGGCATCGGCCCCAACTATGCCAAGCGCCTTGTCGCCAGTTTCGGCGAGCATGTGTTCGACGCGATCGAGGCGACGCCCGAGCGCCTGCTCGAAGTCGAAGGCATCGGCAAGGTGCGGCTCGCCCGCATTACCAAGGGCTGGAGGGAGCAGAAAGCCATCCGCGCCATCATGGTGTTTCTGCAGGGCCATGGCATCGGCACGTCGCGGGCCGTGCGCATCTTCAAGACCTACGGTGCCGACGCCATTCCGCTGGTGAAAGAGAACCCCTACCGGCTCGCGCGCGACATTCGCGGCATCGGGTTCAAGACCGCTGATGAGTTGGCCGCCAAGCTCGGTATTCCCAGAGACTCCATGCTGCGCGCCCGCGC
>JANLQP010000296.1:0-5714 GCA_031367895.1 Hyphomicrobiales bacterium | reverse complement strand
AATTTCTTGTTGGCCACGGCGCTTTCCCCTTGTCGGTTCGACCCGACAAGGCAAGAATCAGTGTTCGTCGCGAAATGCAACAGCTGGATTTAACTGGTGCGAGCCACTAGTGCGGCGCACCATTCGCGTCGAGGCGTTGGGCCGCAATTGGCCCATCTCGTCGACAACGGTCGGTATCAGATCACACCGACCGTTCGTTGACAACACGATCGCAGCCACGATTGCAGCCTTGGGAAAAACCATGGCCATGCAGTAGGTCGACAAGGGCACTGATCGGCGCCAGCATGCGATGTGACTTTGCAGCAGAGGAACTGGGCACGACATGGACGACGAATCCTCAAAGAGTTCCGAACCGTCCTGGCTCAACCCGAGCAACGACCGCAAGACGCCGTACTCGGATGCAGAGCTCGACAGGCTGACGGACGACCAAATCGCCTTGCTGGCGGACACGCCGGCTTGGCGGAATCTCGTCGCCGATGTCGGCACCCAGCGAGCCAGAGAGATTGTGAAATCTCGCCTCGCAGGTCGAGACCCGAACAGCTTGGTCAACTGGAAGCCAATCGGCCCCGGGCACTGATCTGCGATCAGGCACCGCCCGGCCAACCCTGGCCATGGCCGGGACCGACACCGACGGGGCTCGATCCCAGAAGCAGACTCTGCTCGATTGACCTTGGACGGCTGGAGCCGCATGGTCCTTTATGTCTGTTACCTGGGGGCATCGAGACTGCTGTTTGGACCGGAGGTCAGTGATCGCTGGCCGCCTCGACCAAGAGAGGCGCAAGAGTGAACATCTGGGCGCGCAAGTCGACGGCTACACTGATTGAGGAGACGAGGGCGGCCGAATCGCTCGCCGCCACGGAGGGCGAACCACGGACCCTCCCGCTCAGGCGCACGTTGACGGCATCAAATCTCGTCTCTCTCGGAGTTGGTGGCGTGATCGGCGCCGGCATCTTCGTCATGACAGGACAAGCCGCGGCGACGAACGCCGGCCCGGCCATCACGCTGTCGTTCGTGCTCGCCGGCCTGACCTGCGCTTTCGCGGCGCTGTGCTACTCGGAGATGGCGGCGGCCGTGCCGGTGGCTGGCAGCGCCTACACGTTCGCCTATGTTACTATGGGAGAGATCATTGCCTGGATCATCGGCTGGGACCTTGTGCTGGAATACGCGATTGGCGCAACCACAGTTGCGATCGGTTGGTCTGGCTACGTGACGAGCTTTCTCGCGGATGTCGGAGTCCATATTCCCCGCACTTGGGCAGAGGCGCCGCTCGCCTTCGATCCTGCGTCCGGGCAATGGTCGACGACAGGCGCCGTCGTCAATCTCCCGGCTGTGCTGGTAATGCTGGCGGCGACAGCCCTGCTCGTGATCGGAATTGAGGAAGCCGCCGGGGTCAACCACGCCATCGTGGTGATCAAGGTGACGATCATCGTGGTGTTCGTGATCGCCGGCTTGGCGTACGTGCGCACGTCAAACTGGGTCACGGCCGGCAATCCGGACGGCCTCTTCATCCCGCCGCCCATGGGAGACGGCCGATACGGTTGGGGCGGCGTCCTACGAGGAGCGGCAGTCGTGTTCTTCGCCTACATCGGCTTCGACGCGGTCTCGACGGCAGCACAGGAGGCACGGAACCCTCAGCGCGACATGCCGATCGGCATTATTGGCTCGCTCGCCATCTCTACGCTGCTCTATGTTCTGGTTGCGATCGTGCTCACGGGGATCGTTCCCTATGACCGCCTTGATGTGCCCGACCCGATCGCGGTCGGCGTCGATGCCATAGGCATCCGGTGGCTGTCGCCTATCGTGAAGCTCGGTGCGATCCTCGGCCTCAGCTCGGTCATTCTGGTCAGTTTGCTGGGCCAGACGCGCGTGTTCTATGCGATGGCAAAGGATGGATTGCTGCCACCGGTGGTGGCGCGGGTGCACCCGAGATGGCGAACTCCCTACCTGGCCACGATCGCCACCGGGGTCGTCGGTGCAGCGCTTGCAGGCATACTGCCACTCACTCTTGTCGGCGAGCTGGTCAGCATCGGTACGTTGTTCGCGTTCGCAATCGTGTGCGCCGGCGTGCTCGTGTTGCGCGTCTTGGAGCCGGCCCTCAAGCGGCCATTCCGCACACCAGCGGTATGGCTGGTGGCTCCAGCGGGCGTGCTCTCCGCAATTGGATTGATGTTCAGCCTGCCGGGCGACACCTGGCTCAGGCTTGCGGTGTGGATGGCCGCAGGCCTCGCAATCTATATCCTCCACGGTCGATGGCACAGTCGCGTGTCGGCGCGCTGATGAAAAAGAGTGCCGGAAGGTTTTGATCTCCCAACCGGTGGACGTGGCATCGCCCGACCGCCCACGGTGTCGCGCACTCGCTGTTTTCCACGCGACCATATATTTGCGGCCGTCACGGCGGCCGGACCTATAGACGTCGACGGTTCGTCGGTCACGTTCCCTCTGAGTGGCAAATCGATCGATAACTTGTCGCTTGGCGCCGAGCAGGCCTTGTCATCGGCGAACCAGCAAATACAATCAATCGTGCAGGGGCAGTGCGGACGCCCCACCAGGCTCCAAGCCCAAGCTCCGTGACACAATATCCGATCGCCCTGGAGACGATACCGGTGCCCCGGGATATCACGCGCTCCTGCATCGCACGCAACAGTTTGGAGCCGACGATGATGACCAGTCCGCACCGTAGTATTGCCATCCTCTTTCCCGCTGATGCGGCGCAGGGCTTTGCGACCGATCTCTCGCAATCACGTTTCGCTGCCACCGCAGCCGCACTATCTCGGGCCGGTCTCGACGTGGTCGACACCCCCTATTCAGACGCATATGTCGATCAGCTCGGTCTATCCGTTTCCCGAGCAGGCACTGGCGCCTCTCGTTGCCGAGACGGCAGCGCGGCTCAATCGAAAACGATGAATCCCAGAAGGAGACGTCGAGGGGTAATCAGTCGGCAGCGCAAGGTGCGCCGCCGACCAAGTCCGGAATCGGAGGTAGTGCGTCAGGCACTCAGATGTCGATTTTCTCGGCGATCTCGATGGCATCATCGACCTCGATGCCGAGGTATCGAACGGTGCTCTCGATCTTCGAATGTCCAAGCCGTTGGGCTTCATAAGACGCTTCTCCTAAGTTATTGAAAGTCAAAGGCCTACTGTTTGCCGTTTGGTGTGACCGGCCGGGGCGCACCAGCAGACCGGTCGAAGGCCGCCAGATCAACCGCCTTGATCTCCCACGGCGCGCCTTCGCAGGCCTGTCGGCCTTTGATGCCGCCGCGCGCGTTGAGCACTGCGTATAAACGATGCGACCCGGTGGCACGGCGACGTCATTGGCCGAGATGCGCTGCAGCACGGCTTCGGCATCGGCGCCCTCGACGCGGAACTTGCATACCCACCGCGGCCGCTCGCGCATGGATATCGTAGCTCTACCCAACCTCACATGATGTGCGCCAACCGCGCAGCCCTCATGCCCCCGGCACCGTTCCGGCTGGAAGGGCTCGAACGTGCTCGGCGATCTGGCCCGGCTGAGTCACCCAGATCTCATCGTTGTGGCGCAGGATGTGCTCCATCGCGCGTCTGAGCTGACGCAGGCGAAATGGCTGGCCGAGAATGAAGGTGTGCAGCACAAACGGGCAGACGAGCGATTGACCTTTGCGCGATTGCTCCAGCATCTCGTCGAATTGGTCGATCCAGATCTTCGACAGCTCCTCCGCCGTGTGCAGGCGGTTGATCATTGCAGGCGAGTCGTTGGTCTCCACCGGGTAAGGCATGTTCAGGATGCGACCCTTGCGCGTGCGCATCCAGATCGGCTGGTCGTCGAGCGGCCAGTCGCACTGATAGATGTAACCGGCCTCCTGCAGCAGATCGAGCGTGACGCTGCTCTGCGACAGCCACGGGCTCATCCAGCCAACCGGCTGCCTGCCCGTGAACTTTGCGATCGTCTCTGTCGTCTCGGTGATGAGGCGTGCCTCGTCCTCCTCCCACAGGCTGCCCTGGCGCTCGGAGTTGGTCCGGCCATGCGCCACGAACTCGTCGCCGCGGGTGAGCATGCGCTCGCCAATATCGGGATGGTGCACGAGAATCAGCGAATTGAGGTTATGCGCGAGTGGACAGCCGAGCTCATCGAAGAGATCGAACATGCGCCAGACACCGACACGGTTGCCATAGTCGCGCCAAGCATAATTGCGCTGTGTCTGCGGCGCCGACATGCCAGTGGAGTCGGAGCCCTCCCCGGCACGGAACGCGAAGTATTCCAGATTGTTGCAGAAGTAGACGGCGAGCCGCTTGCCACCGGGCCAAGTGTAGTCATTACGCTTGGTGATCGGCACGTAGTCGTAACGATTGTGGGCGGGCAGCTTCATGGGACCTCCTGCAGTACGCTTTCGTTTAAGGGCAACTCGCCTCGGACGGCATCCTACATTCTCGAAAAATATCCCCCTCACCCGTCAAGAAAGGGGAAGGTGAGAGGTGAAGGCAAGCATGCCAGATTTACCGAGTTCGCCTCTTACCCAATGCCTCCCCTCGGACCAAACGAACCTGCACACATGGCCCGCGTGGAGGCGTAGAGAGGTACTACGACCTCTGCAGCGCGATGGCGTTGTAACCGTAGCTCGCCGCCGCCCCTGCTGGCGTGACGTACCCGTCGACGATATCGTTGGCGATGGCTTTCGCGTCGCGGTCGGCTGGCGCGCCGTAGCCGCCCGCGCCAGACGTTCGAAGGCTGACCACATCGCCGTGTCGCAGTGTCACGACCTCCTTCGAGCCGTAGGCGCGCGTCTCGCCGTTGCTCACCACGAGCGACTGTCCGACCGCGCCGGAACCGCCGTCGAACACGCCGTAGGGCGCAATCGTGTGTCGGTCGCCGAGCAACGTCAGCATGGCGCCGTCGGCCATCACCTTGACGTCCTTGCGGATGCCGCAGCCGCCGCGATATTTGCCGGCCCCACCCGAGTCGGCGATCAGTTCGAACCGCTCGATGCGCACCGGATTGTTGTGCTCGATCACCTCGACGGGAATGTTCGAGCAGTTCATCACCGGCGACATGGCCTCGACGCCGTCCTTCATCGAGCGGCCGCCGTAACCGCCGAGCAGCATGTCGTACATGATGAAAGGGCGCCCCGTGCGCGGGTCGGTGCCGCCAATGTTGGGATTGGCCCAGTGCGAGAAGGCACCCATGGCGCGATGCGGAATGCACTTCGCGAACGCGCCGTTGATGCAATCGAAGATGCGGATCTGCACTGCCGCGCGGCCACCACTTGCCGCCGGAAAACGTGGATTGAAGAACGAGCCTTCCTCGGCTTTGACCCGTATTGGTCGGAATGATCCTTCGTTGTTGGGCAGGTTCGCCTCGGTCAGGCAGCGCGTCGCGAACACGCCGTAGGCGCGCGTATAATTGATGTAGGAATTCAGCGCCGCCTGCACCGTGCCGCCCGAGCCGGTGAAGTCGATCTCGACGCCGCTCTCATCGACGGTCACCGCGACGCGCACCTTGATGGGACCAGTTTCTGGGCCGGCATCGTCGAGGAAGTCCTCGAATTCGTAGCGGCCGACGGGCAGTCGCGCCAAGATGGCCCGCGTCTCGGCCTCGGAGCGCTCGAGAATGGCGTCGATGGTGCGCGTCATCGACTCGGCACCGTAGGTCGCATACATCTCCGTGAGGCGTTCGGCGCAGACGTGATTGGCGTTGAGCTGTGCCATCAGGTCGCCACGCACCTTGGCCGGCACGCGCACGTT
>JANLQP010000279.1:0-58018 GCA_031367895.1 Hyphomicrobiales bacterium | reverse complement strand
GAAGCTGCCCATTGGCGTGCGGGCGCCGGCGACGATGACGATCGGATCGGATTGGGTAGCCATGGCTCAGCCTCGTTGTTGCTTCAGGTGACGTTCATGCCGCATTAGATACGCGTCGGCGACGGCCGCACAAGCCGGATACGTCGCTAATCGACCAACTTCCGAAAGCCCATCAGTGTCATCCCGGGGCTCACCTGCCCTCGGCGGATGCCGAGGGGTCGCCGGGATGACAAGCGAGAATCCCTGGAGCCAAACCGAATGCGCCTCTCCTACGCCCAAAACCTCGAGGACTACCATCTCGATCTCGCGTTTGGCGGGCTGACGGATGGCGTCTATGTCGATGTCGGCGGTGGCCATCCGGTGGCCGACAACGTCTCGTTCTGGTTCTACCTCAAGGGCTGGCGCGGGCTGATCGTGGAACCGCAGGCCGCGTTGGCCACGGCTTACCGTCATGTCCGGCCGCGCGACGTGGTCTACGAGGGCCTTGCCGGCGCCACGGACGGAGCGGCCGAGTTCCATGTCGTCGACAAGCTGCATGGCCTTTCCAGCATGTTGACGCCGGGCGTTGGCTCGGACGGCGCGGCGCCGGTCACCTACCGCACGGAGCGGCTGCCTGTGCGGCGGCTCGACCGGCTGATCACCGAGGCGGGCTTCACGCGCGTGGATTTCCTGAAAATCGACGTCGAGGGCGCCGAACCGCAAGTGCTCGCCGGCATCGATCTGACCAAGCTGCGACCTCGCGTACTGGTGATCGAGGCGGTCAATCCCGGCAATCTCGCAGGCGATGCGGCAGCGTTCGAACCGCAGGTGCTTGCCGCCGGCTACGACTTGGCGCTCAACGACCGCCTCAACCGCTTCTACGTGGCGCGCGAGGCGGCGGATATACGCGCGCGCCTGCCCGAGACACCGGCGCCCTGGGACGGTGTCGCGCATCTTTGGGACGAGGGCCGCGCGCCGCATAGCCCTGGGCATATCGATCACGCGCTGGCGCGTACGCTGGAGCACGGGCTGATGGCGCTGCTGCCGTCGCTGGCGCCGGAATTGCTGGAGCAGGCGCTGCGGCTGGGCTTGAAGCTGGAGGCGGGTGCGGCTCCCTCTACAACTCAAATCGAGGCAGTGCTCGGCAACGCCGAGTTTCCGCGAGCCGAGGGGCTGCCGGACACGTTCGCGCAACTCCTCGGCTCCGACCGGTTCCGCGCCGCGCTCGGCCGCATCGCCTGCATGTACGACGGCGGCCATATCGTCGACGAGACATGATCAGGTGCCGATTGGCTGCTGGAGTGACGCGCCGCGAGCAGCCCAGTCGGGCGTTGGCGCGGATCGCGAACTCTGTTTAGCTGTGCGCTGCAAACGGCCGGTGTCGCGCTGGTCCTGACGGAGACGCGAGACAGTATGAGCAGCGATCGCAAGCAGGCGCGGACGGCTGGAGGTGGCGCCGTCGCGACAGGCTCTGCGAGTCGCTTTCCATACGGTCCCCTGATCGTCACGCTTGCAGTTCAAACGCTGTCGACGGCGGCTGCCTACTCGATCCCGGCGATCGCGCCAGTGGTCGCCAAGGACTTAGGGATCGCCCCTGCACTCGTCGGCGTCTACATCTCCGTCGTGTACGGTGTTGGCATCCTCTCGGCATTGTTCTCACCGCCGATCGTGCATCGCTATGGCGCCACGCGTGTCTGCCAGGCGGTGATGCTCTCGACGCTCGCCATGCTGCTCACAGCTGCCTCCGGGTCCCTCGTCGCCATCGGGTTGAGCGCGGCAATGATGGGTCTGGCCTATGGCGCTACCGCACCGTCGAGCACACACCTGCTCGTGCCGCGCACGCCACGAGCGCACATGAACATGGTCCTCTCGCTGCGTCAGATTGGCGTACCGCTCGGCGGCATGATCGCCGGGCTGCTGATGCCGCCTCTGACCTTGCTGATGGGGTGGCAGATGACGTTGCTGCATCAAGTCGTGCCGGCATTGACGCTGCTTATCGCGCTTGAAGCTCTGCGGGCACGATGGGACGCGCCGGATGCATCCGGCCCGACACGCGCCGCCGGATTTCTCGAGCCACTCCGACTTCTGAAGGCGAGCGGGCCGCTGCGGCGGCTGACATTCGCGTCCTTCGTCTACGCGGGGCTGCAGCTTTGCTTCATCGTCTTTATGACGACGCAACTGACGACCGTCGCCGGTTTCGATCTCATCAGTGCCGGGCAGGCACTTGCGGTCTATCAGCTCTCCGGCGTTGTCACCCGGCCGATCTGGGGCTGGCTCGCCGACCACGTGCTGGCGGCGCGCTGGCTGCTGGCGCTGCAGGGCGCAGTGATGTGCGTGGCGGCGATCCTCGCTGGTCAGTTCAACCCGGATTGGCCGCGGTATCTGGTGCTGTTGGTATGCAGTTTCGGTGGCGCCACGGCCAGCGGCTTCACCGGCATTGCCTACGCCGAGTATGCCCGCATCGGTGGATCGAAGCGCACCGAAGCGACCGGCCTCGGTTCTGCCTTCATGTTCGCGGGAGTGATGGTTCTGCCGCTGCTCATGAGTGCAACCGTCATCAAATCAGGCGGCTATGCACCCGCATACACCGCGATCGGCGTGCTGGCGTTGCTGGCGGGCGTGCTGCTTGCGCTGCAACGCGAGCGGTGAGCCAAACAGCAGGGCGCAAGAGAGCCCCTTCTTCAGAGGCGTATTGCGCCGCTGCAGCGCGCAAGGCGGCGCAATACGGCGGCACGTGCAGGGCCGCCTATTGGCGTCCAACGTCGCATCATACCGCGGCAATCTTCTCCCACCAGAGCGTGCGCTGCTCCGGTTCCTGGGAATACGCCTTCATCGGCGGGCGCAGCACCATCAGTTTGCCCTCGAAGCTGACATCGCGCACCTGGTCCGTGCCCATGCGAGCCGCGTCCGAACACGCATCGACGCGCGTAATCAGCTGTTTGCCTTTGAACGTGTAGTTGCCGCAGTAGGACGTGAACTCCCGCTTGGCGCCGCCCGGCAGCGACGGACGGCCGTCGCACAGCACCGCCATCATGCGCCCGTCGGCGTTGAAGGTGACGCGGCCCATGGCGGTCTCGCCGCCGAAAGGAGCCGCCAGGGCACGCCCGTCAGCCGCCGTTGCCGTCGCGCGCACCAACGCCCAGGTGCCGATGATCTCGCTCATTGTCTTTGCCTCATCGTAAAATGTCACTGGCGGCAGCGGAGCACGCGGCTCGCATGCCAGCAATCCAAATCGCCTACCCCAGCCGATCCAAATCGTTCCGCAACGCCCGGCTCTCCCTCCAGCGCGCGAGGTTGTCGAGGAAAATCTTGAAGATCGCCTCGTTCTGGCCAAGCGAGTGGCTGGCGGTGTGCGGCGAGACCATCACGTTTGGCAGATCCCAGAGCGGCGACGCCGTGTCGAGCGGCTCCTTTTCGACCACGTCGAGATAGGCGCCAGCGATGTGGCCAGACGTCAGTGCCGCGATCAGGTCCAACTCGACTACCACCTCGCCGCGCGCGATGTTGACGACGTGGGCGCCCGCCGGCATTGCGGCGAACAACGCGGCGTTGCCAAGTCCTCGCGTCAGCGGCGACGCCGGGCAGCACAGCACCAGCCAATCCGCCGTGTGTGCCGCCCTCCGCAACTCGGCGAACGTGATCGTGCGGTCGCACTCCGCGACAGGCTCGGCCAAGCGGCGCACGCCGGTGGTCGTCAAGCCCAGCATCTTGAGCAGCGTCGCGAGCGTGCGCCCGATCGGTCCGAGGCCGACGATCACGGCGTGCTGGCCGGCGAGATCGCGCGGCGCCCGTTCGCCGAGGCGCGGCTCCCAGGCGTGACGGCGCTGCGCGTCTGCCAACAATGGAAAGCGGCGGTTGAGCCCGATAACGGCGCCGAGCGCACTATGTGCAACCGTGACCGACGTGGCACCTGACGCCGTCGTCACCTTGACGCCGCGCTGGCGCAACGCCGTGTAGATTGGCCGCTCGGCGCCGGCCGGGTGAATCTGCAACCATTTCAGCTTTGGCGAGCGGCGCAGCACGCTTTCGAAGTTGGTGAGCTCCGCCGTCGGGTTGTTCTTCGACGATTTTCCGGTCACCTCGCGCGTCATGAATGCGATGTCGATATCCGCCGGGCCGTCGCTACGCCCAACCGCCTCCGCCGTCACCAGCACGAGCGTGTCTGGCGGCACGGCGGCCAGGATCCGCTGGCCCCACGTGTGCGCGGCGTATTCCGAGATCAGCAGTTTTGCAACCGGTGCCGCCAGGCAAGTCACGGTTTCATCTCCACTTGAATGTCGAAACGATCCATGATCGCAAGGGTCTCAGGCGAGGTTATCCCGCCCGCCAGCAGATCGCCAATGCGCACCGGCTGTTTCGGGACGAGCTTCAGTGTCAGCGACTGCCCAGGCTTGTCGCCGAAACGTGTCGCCGCGTCCGTGAGCTGAGCTAGGCTCGACGGAGGACCGGCCGGAGCGACGGGCGGCGGGCTCGTGGCCGGGGGGGCTGGCGATGCTGGTGGCGCACCAAGCGTGCGGCGGGCATTGAACAGGGCGACCGATCCGCCATCGCGCAGCACGAGATCGATGCCTTTGATCGTGAACGCCGGGAAGGCACTGGTGAAGCGGTTCGGCAACACGCTGTAAGCCTGTAGCGGCACGTTCGCGAGCGTGATCTGGCCGGACAGCGTGCCGAGCTGGTCCATCTTGATGTCGAGCGGAGCCAGCGTGAGTTGGCGCGCCTGCGGATCGAAGCGCGAGCCGAGGTCGATGTCGACGAGGATGCTGCGGAAGCCGAGTTTCGCCAGTTCTGCCTGCATGGGATCGGCGGGATTGACCGGTGCCTCGCCCTTGAACGACAGGCGGATGTCTGCCGGCAGCCCACCAAGTACGAAACGGTCCCAGGAAAGCTTGAGGCGGTCGATCTTGGTTGTCGTGCCTTTGAGAGGATCCGGGATCACCGCGTCGTGTAGTTCCACGCTCTTGATGAGCGTCAACATTACGGTTGGGTCCGGCGGGACGCCGCCGGCACCGGGCTGCATTGCAGAACCCCAACGCATTAAGCCGGCGACGTCGAGGCCGTCGATCGCGAACTTGCCGACCTTCAAAGCGGCAGCGTCGGGCCTGCCGAGTGCCATAGTCGGCATGTCGCCCGTCAACCCTTCAAACCCGAAAGTATCGATCTTGCCGTTCTTCAGTCGATCCATCACGAAGGCATTCATGCGGACATTTCCGCTGGAACCGTTGGCCGCGGGCTTGACCTCCATGTCGCGCATCTCGAACCGGTCGATCGCGATGCCTTGGTAGAGCTTGGCAATCATCTCTGCAAAGGCCGCGTTCTGTGTGGGTGAACGCTGCAGTGGATTGGCACTCGCGGCCGCGATCATCTCAGTCAAGGCAGCGACAGAGACGCGCGTTGGGTCGATGGAGGCGCCGGCACTGGTCATGGAGCCGAACGTCACCGAGCCGCCATCGGGCATCGACATTGTCAGCGCACCCATCGCCTGCTTGCCCTGCACCCGGTAATAGCCGTCGACGGGCTTGCGCGTGGCGAGGTCGGTGCTGAAGAACGGCAGAAGATCGATGTCCTCGACCTTGCCGGCGGCCATGCTGCCGGAGCCGGTGATGCCGGAAAAACTCAACTTGCCGATTTCATAGAGCGCGATCCTGCCGTCGCCGATCTGGTTGAGCTTCGAGCCGGTGTACTGATACTTGAACTCGCCGACACCCGCAGGCCGTGGTGGTGTCGTGCGGGTCGCCGGTAGCGCCGGCGTCGGCAGCGTCGCCACGGCGTCGATCGCTGGGACCGAGATCGTGTCGGCACGCACACCTTGCACGAGCGCGCCAATCGTTTGCGCGCGCGAGGGGATCGTCAGCTTCTCGGCCACAAGGCTCGGCACCTTGGCGCGGATCGTGATGCCCGCCGGTTCCGGTGCCGTCCGATCGACGTCCATCGTGTCGATGTCGACGCGCGCGGCGGCGAAGGCGCTACTCAGGACCTCAACGCCGGTGAAGGTCAGCTGCTTGATCGCAAAGGCGATTGCTGGCGTACCGGCGGACTTGATCTTGATGCCGCCGATCGTCAGCGTGCGCGACCATGGCTCGAATGCAACCGGTCCGTGCTCGGCTGTCGCGCCCGCAGCGCGCAGTGTTGCGAACTGAATGTCGACCTCGGCAAGCGCGCGGCTCTGTGTCCAGTACCAAGCGGTAACGCCGCCGCCCACAAGGAGAACGAACGAACTTGCGGCGACGATGATCGATTTGCGCATGGATCAAGTGCTTTCAAATGTTGGCTGGCGTTATCGATGATGGAGGCAGGCTGCGCCCAAAAGCGCAATTGCGCGATACTCCGCAGCATTTTCTCCGCAGCAGTTTCATGGTCCAGGCCGCGCGTTCATGTGCCATCGCCAAAGTCGGCGGGACGTCCCGCGTGGACGAAGTAGGGCCGCGAGATGGAGCCGCTGGTCAACGCCACCAGCCGCCTACTTCTTCCTGCCGAACATCTCGCGCATCTCTACGCACGGATCTTTGCGCTCCGCGCGCGGTGTGAACAGGATGTAGTCGACGGCGGGCTTGCCGTCCGGGTCGCGCGGTACGTAGGCCTGCGGGTCGGTTTTGCCCTCCTCGACCTCGAGCAGCATGACGGTCACGACCTTGCGGTTCGGTGCCATCTGGCGGAGGTAATACGGCACGCCGCGGTCGCTGCGCACATGCCCGTTGCCGGCAAACAGCACCGCGCTGCGGTGCGCGTCGGCGGCTTTCATCAATGCGTCGGCCAGATGCGCGTCGCGGTACCGCTGCGCCATCGCCATGTTGCCGAATGCGGACTTGGGCACGAGCCCGCAGTGCGAGGCTTCGAGTTCGGTCAGCAGCGCGTCTTGCAACTTCAGATCGAGCGGCTGGTCCAGCTTCAGGTGAATGCGCTCATCGTCTGTGAGCGCCGTGGCGTCGCCCTTGGCGACGGCGCGCACCTTGTCGCGCGATGGATCGCCGGGCAGGATCGGCAACTTGAATTGGATTGCGGCGGCAAACAGCGGCTCGAACATTTTCTGATCCGGCCAGCCGGATTTCCCCCATTCGAGGAAGCGGAACAGATCGCCCGAATGCCCAAGGCGCCGCGCGCTAGCGTTGAACGCGCGGAACTCGTCGAGCGCTAGCTGCTGGTCGGCGCGAATGTGCTCGAAGACGAGGGCTGGCTGCGGAACAGGTGGAGCGTCATTGCCGATCATTCGGTGCGTTTGTTCGAGCCAGGAAGCTCTGAGTTTGTGATGCGTAGCGTTGTCGTGTAGTTCGCCAAACAGAACGACGTGGTCTGTCGCGACACCAGCAAGGTCCATGCCGAGTGCGGCAAGGTGTTCACCGGCGCAGGACGTTTGCGCGAGGGCCTTCATTCGCGCTGGATCGGCTACGAGACTTTGGCCGCAAAGGGTATGCTTGCACTCACGCTGCAACGCACCGAGATAACCGAAAAAGGGACTACTCTGGTCGAATCTGCAGGCGGACGCCGCCAACGGGCGCATCGCCAAAAGAGCCAGAGCCAGAACCATCACACGAAGCATTTGTGCCCTATTCCAGGTCGAAATCGGCCAGCGTTATCGCCAAATCCGGCACCAATTGCGGCTCAAGCTCGGTCGGTGGTGCTCATTCATAGCGCCATCGCATCACTGAGAGCGGTTCACCCAAAAACCTTGTCGCCCTGTTGGTCGATGATCTGGCGGCCTTTGTGGATCGCGAAGTCTGCCGCTTCCTCGCGCGTCGCAAAGCGGTCGGCGCGCACGAAACGGTGCTCGCGTTTCTGGCCGCCAACCTCCTTCGAGATCATGCCCGCGACCTGATACTGGCCCTGCTCCTGGTAGGGCGCCGCCGCGATATGGAAGCCATTGTGATCGGCCTCTTTGACAACACCGCCGTTGGTGCGTGAGCTTTCGCCGCCACCGAAACCGAAAAGCGATTTGAGAAAGGACATGGGCGAGTTCCTGCGCAGTTCGTGGGTGTCAGTGGTGTCAGACCCTCTAGGTCTGACACCTGACCTGAGAGCGGGCGTTGTGTCCGCGGTATCAGACCCAGAGGGTCTGACACCGGACCACGCAAGCCTACGCGAGGCGACGCGTTTATTCCACCGCTGGCACGAGGCCGAGATCGGCGACGGCTAGAAAACAAGGGAGGCCCCGATGCGAGACCGCGTTCACTTCGGCGTTCGGTTCCTTGACGCCACCGCCCAACTCCAACACATTGACCACTATGGGGCGAGATGATGTTCTGGGTGCCACTTGAAAGTGCGTGAGGCAATCCGCTTGATCGAGCAAGACGGTTGGATGCATGTCGCGACCAAGGGAAGCCATAGGCAATTCAAACATCCGAACAAGTCAGGGCGCGTGACAATTGCTGGCAAGCCGTCAGACGATCTTGCTCCCGGCACATTGAACAGCATCCTGCGGCAGGCGGGGCTCAAGGACTAGCCAATGAAGTATGCAGTCGTCATCGAAAAGGCAAACGGCAACTATTCCGCCTATGTTCCGGATTTGCCGGGCTGCGTAGCTACAGCGCCGACCGTTCCGGAAATCGAAGTCGAGATCCGGGAGGCGATCCGGTTTCATATAGAGGGAATGCTGGAGGACGGGATCCCGGTGCCGCTACCATCGGCGATCGCGGAGTATGTCGAGGCGTGACGCCTTGAAACGCCGATCGGTCGTGGGCCCTCAGCGATCGATTGAGTGCGGTGACAAGGCCTGAGACCAGCATCGAAAACCAGAATAGCAAAAGGGCGGCCTCGATGTGGGACGTGCTGAGGTTACTGCACCCTCATCGCGAACTCAATTTCCTGCCACGCATCCAACGCGCTGAGAGGGCGCCACTCGACGCTGCGACGGAGCATTTTTGCGATTGCCTTCCCCGCAGGGTGAACGATGTCTTCCGCAAGCTCCCGAGGATGACCGGCTAGAATGTCGGAGAAATCAATGGCTGGCAGACCACGGTTGAGAAACTCAAGAAAGAGGAGGCCGGCCTGATAGATATCCACTCTGTGATCAGGTGCCCCGAATTGATCTGGATCTAGGATTTCAGGCGGCACACAGTAGGTGTTCCATGACGGTCGGCTTTCCAGCCCTGCAAGCGTTCTCGTCTGCCCAAAGTCTCCTAACTTGAAATCATTTGCTTGGCTTCAGTCTGGGCTCAAGATGTCGGGCTTGCTATGCAAGAACACATTGCCGGCGTGGATATCGCAATGGATCAGTACAGGAGTGCGAGTGTGCATATAGTGCAGTGCGTGCAGAACAGCTTTTGCCACGTGCTAAACCAGATTTCTGGAATAAAGCGGGCGTCATTCATCATGTCGCGCAGCGTAAACGCGCACCGTTCCGAGATTATGTAATACGCTCCCTGGTATGAAGGCATTGTGTACATGGCCAACATGAGGGGACTTCACCATCGCCGATGCTAAGAACTCCTCAGTCGCCCGAACTCCCATTTCCTCAACTGTTGCAATAGGCCGCAGGATATTTGCAACCAGGGGGTCTCCCATTCATCCACGCAGCAAAATACTTGGCCAAAGCCACCCTCATCTAAGGGCTCGCCGATCGTGTACGTCACTCCATCGTTACGGCAAACGATTTGCTCCCCAAACTTTGGCAATGTGAATGGGTGCGCAAGTTGTTGTTTCGTTACGTCGTCCCTCGAATCCATGTTGACCTCCAAAATGCAACTTGGAAGCCAACATCTGATTCGATCTTGGTTAGCAAGAGAATCTCAATTATCCAGGAAGCTCCGCAGCTTCCGGCTCCGGCTCGGGTGCTTGAGCTTGCGCAGTGCCTTGGCCTCGATCTGGCGGATACGTTCGCGGGTGACCGAGAACTGCTGGCCGACCTCTTCGAGCGTATGGTCCGTGTTCATGCCGATGCCGAAGCGCATGCGCAGCACCCGCTCCTCGCGCGGCGTCAGCGATGCCAGCACCCGCGTCGTCGTCTCGCGCAGGTTCTGCTGGATCGCCGCGTCGATCGGCAGGATCGCGTTGCGGTCTTCGATGAAGTCGCCGAGATGTGAATCTTCCTCGTCGCCGATCGGCGTTTCCAGGCTGATCGGTTCCTTGGCGATCTTGAGGACCTTGCGGACCTTCTCGATCGGCATGGCGAGTTTTTCGGCAAGCTCCTCGGGCGTCGGTTCGCGGCCGATCTCGTGCAGCATCTGCCGGCTCGTGCGCACGATCTTATTGATCGTCTCGATCATGTGCACGGGGATGCGGATGGTGCGCGCCTGGTCGGCGATCGAGCGGGTGATCGCCTGCCGGATCCACCACGTCGCGTAGGTCGAGAACTTGTAGCCGCGGCGGTACTCGAACTTGTCGACGGCCTTCATCAGGCCGATGTTGCCCTCCTGGATCAAATCCAGGAACTGCAGGCCGCGGTTGGTGTACTTCTTGGCGATCGAAATGACCAGCCGGAGGTTGGCTTCCACCATCTCCTTCTTCGCCTGCCGGGCTTCCCGCTCGCCCTTCTGCACGGCCTTGACGATGCGGCGGAACTCGGTGATTTCGAGGCCGGTTTCCGACGCGAGATTGTGGATGTCCAGGCGCAGCTTCTCGATGTTCGGACGTTCGCCCTTGACGAGGCGATCCCAGGTCTTGCCACCCTTGCCGATGCGGTCGATCCAGGTCTGGTCGAGCTCGTTGCCGTAATACTCGGTGATGAAATCCGTGCGCGCTACGCCATAGCTGTCGGCAAGGCGCATCAGGCGGCCTTCCAGCCCGACGAGGCGTTTGTTGATCGAATACAGCTGCTCGACGAGGCTCTCGATACGGTTGTTGTTGAGCGAGAGGCTCTTCACATCCTTGATGATTTCGTCGCGGAGCTTTTCGTAGGCCTTCTGTTCCTTGCGGTTGCCCTGCTCGCCGGCGACCTGCTGCTCGAGCTTGCGGTCCTGCTGCTTGCGCAGTTTCTTGTAGGTGGCGGCGATGTTGTCGAAGGTCTCGAGCACCTTCGGCTTCAGTTCGGCTTCCATGGCCGCGAGCGAAAGCGCGTTCTCGTATTCGTCTTCGTCGTCCATCTCGCTTTCAGCGGGCGTTCCCTCGGGCATCTCGCCATCCGGTCCGGGGACGGGCGGAGCGGACCGCGCGATCGGGGGCTGCAAGGTCGGGTTGATACCAGGCAAAACAACCGCCGGCACGATCTTCGCCTCGGGACCTTCATAGGTCGCTTCGAGATCGATGATGTCGCGCAGCAGTATCTTGGCTTCGTTGAGTTCGTCGCGCCAGATGATGATGGCCTGGAACGTCAGCGGGCTCTCGCAGAGTCCGGCGATCATGGCCTCGCGCCCAGCCTCGATGCGCTTGGCTATGGCGATTTCGCCCTCGCGCGACAGCAACTCGACCGAGCCCATCTCGCGCAGATACATGCGGACCGGATCGTCGGTGCGCTCCGCAGGCTCCGCCTTGGTCTCGGTCTTGACCGGTAGCTGTTGCGCCATCACCGAACGGTTCTCGTCGTCGTCGGGGGCGGCTTCTTCCGGCCCGTCCGCGGCGTCCTCGCCCTCTTCCTGTTCGACGACGGTGATGCCCATGTCGTTGAGCATCGCCATGGTGTCCTCGATCTGATCGGGGGTCACCTCCTCGGACGGCAGGACGGCATTGAGCTCGTCGTGCGTGACGTAGCCACGCGCCTTGCCCGCCTTCAGCAGCTTCTTGACTGACTGATCGGTCAGATCGAGGAGCGGGCTGTCCTTCTCGGCAGCTTCGGCGGTCGCTGGGGCCTGTTCCTCGGTTTTCTGCGCCATGTTCGTCCTAACTCCGTTCAGTGCCGCCGAAGCGGCGCATGTACGATATGCGCGAATCGAACTCCGCGCGAGGATCCGTGTTTAGTGAAGCCGGTCAGTCAAACCGGTCAGTGCAACGGGGGGATGCGTGCCGGTGCGTGGCGAGCGGTGGCGGTGCGGCGTGTCTGCCGCAATGCAACCGTGACTGTTGAGCGTACGCACGCGCCGATCAAATTCGGCAGCTGCCCGACATCTCGCCAGCATCAAGTCACCCCAAAGTATGGCACCGCGTGCGATGCGAGCGTCCCCAACCCACAGATTTGCCACCGAGCGACAGCAAAAACCGTCATCCAGCGTCCCCTGCGGCATTTTCCGATGCGGCTTCCGCGCCGTCGGACCGGTTCAACAAAGCATGCAGCTCCCGGATGCGAGCAAACGCGTCCTCGCTGCCCTCGGCTTCCCATGCTTGGCGTGCGGCTTCCATCTCCCGTCGCAACTCCTCCTTACGGTGGAGCGCGACAGCGTGTCGCCACCCTGTCTCGACGGCCGCGCGGTCTGCCTCTGGTTCGGCGAACTTGTCGCCTTTATGCGTGATCGCACGCTCTACGAGGGCAATGACTTTGGCTAAGCCTCGATTGGTCAAATGGGCGGAGATTTCGGCGCTGTCAAGGGGCTTGTCGTCCGCAACGTAGGAAAGTAGCGCATCTCTCACCTCGTTGAGTGCCGGGAGGGTAAACGTCAGATCCGAGATCGCCTCGGCTTCATCGGCGATCAGCCAAGGATGCGTCATCAGCGCTCGCATCAGTCGTGCTTCTCGCGCCGGTAGAATGGCCGCGTGCGTCGAAAGTTCGTTGCTGGCTGTGATCGGCATGGGCAGCGGCGGCGTCCGCTGGCCGGGTTTCAGCTGGCGCTGCCGCTCGCGCACGCGCCAATCGGGTTGCGTGTTATTGCGCCGCTTTCCAGCCATTTCAGCGCTACGCCGGCCGCCGCTGCCGACGATTTGGCGGACCTCTCGGCGCTGCCGTTCCCAAAGGATCTGGCGGAGTTCCTTTTCGTACTGGATCCGGACTCCCGTATCGCCGATGCGCTCGGCGAGTGTCTTCAAGCGCTGCTCGAGTGACGCGCGTTCTTCCGGCGTCTGCGTGCCACTGCCGGCCAGCTGCTCCTTCTCGACCAGCACGTCGATCAAGGGCCGGATGCGGCTCTTCAGCACGGTTTCGAACGCAGCCTTGCCCTGCTGGCGGATCAGATCGTCGGGGTCGAGGCCGTCGGGCAGGAATGCGAACTGAACGCTGAACCCGGGCTTCAGGTGCGGCAGAACGGTTTCGACGGCGCGGAACGCTGCCTTGCGGCCGGCGCTGTCACCGTCGAAACAAAGCGTCGGCACCGGTGTCATCTGCCATAGCAACTGCACTTGCCCCTCGGTCAGCGCGGTTCCGAGCGGAGCCACGCTTTCGCCAAAGCCGGCCTCGGAGAGGGCAATCACATCCATGTAGCCTTCAACGGCGATGACTCGGTCGCGGTCGAAGGCCAAAGGCCGCGCGCGATGCGCGTTGAACAGCACCGCACCCTTGTGGAACAACGGCGTTTCCGGCGAATTCAAGTATTTGGCGGGCACGTCGGCAGCCAGTGCCCGGCCACCGAAGGCGATGGTGCGGCCCTTGGCGTCCTGGATCGGGAACATCACGCGGTTGCGGAAGCGATCGTAGGGGACGGGAATGTCCTCGCCCGCGATCAACATTCCGGAGATGGCGGCTTCCTTTGCCGAGAAGCCTTGCGTGGCCAGATGCTCCTTCAGAGCGGCTCGCCCGTTCGGGGCAAATCCGAGCCGGAATGAGGCAATGGTTTCGCGACGCAGCCCTCGCTTTTCGATGTAGCGCCGCGCCTCCTGGCCGGCTGGGCCACGCAGTTGCTCCTCGAAAAATCGCGCGGAAGCGTCGAGCAGCCCATAAAGCCTGGTGCGTTCGTCCAGGCGTGCGTCGGCCTCGGGACTGCGGGCTTCGGGCGCGGGCATCGGTACGCCCGCCTCGGAGGCCAGCCGTTCAACCACCTCGGGGAACGTCAGCCCTTCGGTCTCCATCACGAACTTGAAGATGTCGCCGTGCGCGCCGGACGCAAAGCAATGGTAGAAGCCCTTTTGATCGTTGACGAAAAACGACGGACTCTTTTCCACCTTGAAGGGCGAGAGGCCCTTGTACTCGCGGCCGGCTTTTTTCAACGCCACTTTCCGCGCGACCACCTGACTGACAGGCAATCGCGCGCGGATCTCGTCCAGGAACTGTGGCGTGAATCGCATGCGGCGAGACTTACGCGATTCGCCTGACGGGAATGCCGCGCCGTCAGGTTAGCCCCGTTATCCACAGGGTGCGTGCGGGCTGCGTAAATCAATGTCGCGCATCGCGTGAAGCTCGGTTTCCCGGAGGCCCGCAAGGCTATCGGCCTTGCGATATGCAATCCGGGGTCAATCTCGGTCAATATGTGGCGCGGTCGTGGAACGTCACCGCTATAGATTACGGGTTGCCGATCAGCGACCTGTGGTCGGTCTGCCCCCGGCGGCACCGGGTGACGTGTGTTACTTCAGCAACTCCTTCACCAAGGCGCTGGCGCGGCCGAAGTCCATCTGGCCGGCGTGCTTGGTTTTGAGCGCGCCCATGACCTTGCCCATGTCTTTCGGGCTAGCCGCGCCCGTTTCCTTGATGATGCTGGCAATCGCTGCCTTGGCGTCGGCCTCGCTCATCAGTTTCGGGAGATAGGCCTCGATGATCGCGATTTCTGCGGTTTCCTTGTCGGCCAGGTCCTTGCGGCCGCCGTTGGTGAACTGCTCCACCGAATCCCGCCGCTGCTTCACCATCTTGGTCATGACGGCGATGATGCCGGCGTCGTCGATCTCGCCCTTGGCCGTCGGCTCCATGTCGGCGGCCTTCATCGCCGAGATCATCAGCCGGATGACACCGAGGCGCTCTTTCTCGCCGGCCTTGAGCGCGGTCTTCATATCGTCGGAGAGTTTCTGGCGCAGCATAGGGGGCCTCCTGGCTCGTTCTGGCGGGTTCGCCTTTGCGTTGCATTTAGGCTGAACCCCCCGCTTTCGCAACCATTGGTGGCCAAGTCGTCGGAGCAGGGCGACAGGGTGAGTCTGGAGGTGAAAGGGCCAGTGACCGCTGAATCTGTGGTGTGCGTTTCCATTCGCGAGACGGACCACGACAATGTGGCAGGCAACGGCGAAGGCATCTTGATTTGCCGACATCGCCGCGTCCAATTCACTGCAGCCGGTTATCGTTTGGCTGTCGCCGCTATCCGGCGCACTTGGTCCACGACTTGTGTGATCACTTGCTGCAGATCGATCCCTTGGATGGCGCTTGATAGGTTTGCCACGCGTTTGTCTGCGCCGCTTCGGCGGTACTCTCGTTTTGCAGCTTGCTCGAGCAGACTCGCGTAACGAGCGACGTGTTTGCGGCTCGTTCCTGTGCCGGACCTGGTGTCTTTTCGCAACGCAACGACTGCAACCAATCCGACCGCGCCCACAGCCGCCATGGCGAGAAGCGGGTGTTGCGAGATCCAGCTTGCTACCGACTGTACGTTTGACGCTGCCGGCGGCGGCTGAATGGGAGCTGGTTTGTCGGGGTTGGACGCGTCTCCCAGCGGGGTAGTGTTTGCGGATTCACCGAAAATAACTGCCGGTTGCGGCGTCGACGACAGACGATCGTCGTTTGGACTGACTGGCGGATGCATTGGAAAATCCTCGTTGCGCGTTACTGTTTCCCGAATGACGGTCGGCCCGCGGTCTCGAGTCGCGGTCCAACCATCGCTATTGCGCGTTCGCTGCCCGGCCAGTGCAGTTACGAGGACAAATGCAGGTAGACCGCCCCGATGGCCAGCACGGCGAACAGAATTACAGCGGCCGCGAGTGTTTGGAGCGGCGAGGCGGGTTTGGCGGGTTCGTTTGATGGGGGCATGGGGTGCTCATTCATGATCGAACGGGATCCTGTGGAATGAACGCACGGGGGAGACATATGTTCCAATGATCGAGACAGGTTGAGCTTTTGAATGACCGCAGTAACTGGATTTCACTTGGCCAGTGAGCCGTTGTCTGCCCGATTCATGTGTCCTGGGGCTCCGAAAGCCGTTTGCACCACCGTTTGTAAAAACGCCGGTCAGTTCGTTTTGCTCGCCGCGTCCTGGACGCGACCGGTGCGGATTGCCTTTTGCCCCGGGTTGGCTGCAGGGGCAGCCGGTCCGGCAGGCTTGACCAGAGCCGCGGCGGCGGGCGGACGCTTCGGCGTGCCTTCGAGGTCGTTGAGCAGCACCTCGAGTAGCGGACTCGCCACCTGGGCCGCATGCAGCGACCGCCCGAACGGCTCGCGCGTCGAGCCGGTGCCGACCAAAACGACGTAGGAAAAGGCACGGCCGCTGGCGAACTGGATGCCACCCGTGATCCACGTGTCGACGGTCTGGTTGGCGTCCTCCGTCGTGTCGGTGCCAGTTTTGGCGAAATGCAGCTTCACACCTGGCCGCTCGGTAGCGCACCAGTGGGCGAGGCTCTTCAAGGTGCCGTGCGCGGTGCCGCCCAGGCGATAGCAGAGCGGCGCCTGCAACATGGTCTTCACGAACGCCGCGCCGTGCGGCCTCAGGTACCGGTTCGGCACGATGCCCTTCTCGGCTTCGTAGGTCTCCAGCGCGCCGAGATCGCCGTGATCGTAGAGTTTCACCAGTGTCGGCGGATGCACGGGCTTGTGGCCTTCACCGGTCAGCGCCGCAAGTACGACCGAGGACATGTGATGCACGCGCCGCGGCGAACCTGCGATCAGGCCGCGCACGGCGGCCGTCGACGGCGGTGTCGCCTCGTTGTTGCCGGCCGGTGGCATGTTGAAGCCGAAGCCGTCGATCAGCCGCTTGATGCGCAATTGTCCGAGTTGTGCCGCGCGCCACTCGATCGGGCGATTGAGCGAGCAGGCGAACGCGACAATGGCGCGGCGCTGACGCGTGAGATTGCCGTTGCCCTTCTCACAGACGTCGAGGCCGCGCTCGGGCGCCATCGCATCGGTGTAGGGCGTATCAGCGGTATCGCGGTTCTCATTGCCAAGCGCCATGGCGACCAGGATCTTGCCGGTCGACGCAATACGACGCTGCTCGCGCTCGGGGTTGTACTGGCCTGTCTTGCCGTCACGCGCGAATGGCGAGCCGAAATAGGGCGCGGTCTCGCCAACTTCGAAATAGCGGACAATCTCGCCCTTGGCGTTGGCGGCGACGACGGTGACGTGGGGTGTCTTGAGGCTGCTCCCCGGTGTGGCCCGGGCAAGATCGAGAGCGAAGCCCGGATTGAGCTTCGCCTGCGACGCGACGTCGATTTTCTGCAAGGCACCACGGATCTTCTCGGCGAAGCCCAAGTTCTCGGTCACATCCAGTGTGGTTGCGACGCCGCGCACCTTGTCGCGCCAGCCAAAACCGTAGAGCTGCTTCATCTCCTCGCGAATGCCGAAGCGGGCAGCCGGCAGCAGCACATTGGCGCGCACCATCGGATTGGCGGTCGCACGCTTGGCGGCTTCCGGCGCATAGAGGTCGATCGCCTCCTGCAGCTTCGGGCGCACCTTCGGATCGGGCGGTCCGCCGGCGAGACTCACCAGTTCGAATACGATCTGCTGCTTTTCAGTCTGATCCTTGACAAGCTTCTCGGCGCAGGTGCGTGCGCGCACCTCAGTGATGTAGCGCCAATGGTCAAGGCGCACCTCGTTCAGCTTCTCGTTGCCCTCGAGCAGGATGATCGGCTTGTTGACGGCGGAGGCGAGCACAAACTGCTCAGCGGTCGTTAGATCCTTGGCTTCCTTGCCGAACACGACGCGCGCCGTCATCTCGACGCCATGCAGCGGTGACCCGCCGGTGCGCTGAGCTAACCAGAGATGGTTCGCGGCCCACTGCTTCAAGGGCGTGTCGTCGCCGCCACGCGTCAGCTCGTGATAAATGACGGGCGCCAGCCACCACTCGCCGAGCTTGCGCTTGAGTTTCGTGAAGCCACCTTCGCGTGAATCCGGCGGCGTCTTGTAAATGACGCGCGCGAACTGCATCGGCAAGGTCGAGCCGCCGACGCCGAGGCTCGGCCGCTTCAAGGCGATCGAACGTTTGATCGTCGAATAGGGGATCTTCAGCACGCCCAGCAGGTCGATGCCATAGGGGTTGAGCACGCCACCGATGTAGCGGTCCTCATGATAGGAGAGGCACTGCCAGTAGAGTTTCGGCACGTTCACGACGGGGATCGATTTGTGGTCGGGATTGGCCGTGTGCCCACCGAGTTCGATCGCTGAATCGGTAAAGTTGACGTCGCGCCGGCTGTCGAGTCGCGGGTCGAAGGTGCCGATGAACTGGCCCTGCCGGTCGTAAATGGCAGTCGCCAGCCAGCGCTCGGCGTCGTAGCGGATCTTGGCGCCCATGAAGTGGTGGCCAATGAAGCCGCGGGCCGGCGCCAGCACATAGACCAGCACGAACGCGAACACGACATAGGCGACGGCCGCGGTCGCCAGGTGCCGGAGCGGACCAAGGCGCGGATTGAAGGCGATGGAGACGAACAGCACACGGCTGACGCGGGCGACCCCGCCAACCAGGAACTCGATGAGATGGCTGAACAGGCGGACGAGAAAGGTCATCGAACTTCAGGGCCAATCATGGGGCTGGCCGACCCCGCTGGCCGCGCCTGATGCCCCAGAAAGGGCGATAGCGGCTCAATATGGCGCGGTGTCGTCCCGTTTGTGGCCAATCCCGGTCGGCACCCCAAGCGTTGGTGTCAAAAAATGCCAGGGGCCCCATATCCACAGCCAACGTTGACCACACAACACCGGGAACACCCCGATGGGCGCGATCGCCAGCATTTTCCGCCGACTCGACCACGACGCCAGCAAGCCGTCCGCGGTCAAGAACGCCGCCAGCCGGCGCCCGCCTCAGCATGGGCCACTGCGCGACGCCTACGCGCGAGCGGTCGTCGGCGCCGTCGAGCAGGTTTCACCGTCGGTCGCCCATTGCGATCGAAGTCTGATGTGCCGCGTCGGCCGAGGCTCCCGTCGTCACGTCAGACGACTTCATGGTGACCGCCACCAAACAAGGGTACGCGGAATGCAAAAGGACGTCAGACAACTTCGACGCGGAATTTGGGCACTGCGTTGAAATCAAAGCCGCCCTGATTGTAGGGGACTGATTCGGGCTGCTCGTAACCTTTGCGGTCGTTGACCCGCGTCTCGATGAGATGGCGCCCAGCTTTGGCATCCCATGGGAAATCGAAACGAACCCATGTGTACCTCCCCATGTTCGGGGCCAATATGCGGGCGTCATCCCACGGCCCTCCGTCGATACGATATTCGACGCTGGCCACACCGTTTTGCGGCGCCCAGGCGTAACCTCGGATCATCTGATTGCCAACCGTGAGTTTTGGTAGCTCGCCCGGCAGCAATGGGTAGTTGTGCGGATGTTTCGGCTGTTTTTCGAGCACGAGCGGCACGGTGATCAGTGACTTCGGTGGGCTCCAAGCCACGGGCTGCCCGAGGATGCCGTCAGGCTGGATGCCGCCTCGGAATTCGTCTCCCGGAGCCGGTTTTGGCGGCGGATAAGCCGGGCCGATCTTGACGTGAGCGGTAGAGTTCAGAGGCACCCAGAAATTGTGGTTGGCGATCTTGATCTCGGTCAGCCACTTTGTCGAAGCTGCGCCACAGTAGCCCGGAACCAACGCTCGCACGGGGCCACCGTGATCGGCGGGCAGGCTCATCCCGTTCATTTTGAAGGCGAGGCCGATCGAGTCCGCCATCGCGCGCAAAACTGAAACATCCAGTGGCCGGCCGCGATCTCCGTCGGCGCCTGGTTTGTTCTGTTTGTTGTCGACGCCCGACCAGAACAACACCTGCCGCGCGTCCTTCTTCAGCCCGACCAGCGACAGGATATGGCTCATCGGGACATACTGCCACTCCGCCTGCCCGATGCCGCCGAGCCCCCAGCCCGTCCCGCCGACCTTCTGCGGGTCCGACACCATGTTTTGTTGCTCCCAAAATAGTGAGCGGCCGTTGCCGGCACACTCCATCGTGGAGATGATGTGCCGAGACGGCATCTTCATGAGGTCGTCGTAGGTGATGATCAGCGGCCGCTCGATCGCGTTGCCATGAATGGTCAGCTTCCAGTGCCGCGGGTCGACACGGGCATCATGCTCGGCGCGCGGGGTCGCGAACTCATTGCGGATGAAGAACTGATCGATCGGTGTAATAAAAGTGTTGTAATTCCAATAGGCACCGCCCTGATTGAAAGGATTGAGGTCGACGAGCTGCCCGAGATCCTTCACGAAGGTAACGCGCTTGCGGCCCACGGTTTGGCGCATGGAATGATGCAATGTATCGGGCGGGCCGGGAAGTTTTGTCGGTATCTCGTTGGCGACCAACTGCTGGGCCAATGCGCGGCCCGAGCCGAGCATTGTTGTCGTTGCAGCCGCGGCTACGAAAAAGGACCGCCGATCGAGACCGCTCGCCGGCTTCAAGACCTCCGCAACGAGTGCCTTCTCAATCGCGACCTGCTTGATATCCGACATGCGCAACCCCCACGTACCGCCACACTTGTCATCCAAATGCTATTGCCCAGAATACACGTGCTGACGATGACTACAATGCTGATTGCAGTGCAATATCAGCTTGTTGTGTGCTAATAGTCACAGCAGCGTTAATCGCCAATCGCCTGCAAGTTCAGCACATCTGCAGCCACGAGGTCGAGGTCGACGGGTGCTATGTTCCGGCGCAATTGCGTTGCTCGTTCGAAACCAATCTTCGACGCCATCCGGCCCTCCGACTGGGTGATCTACGACGGCTCGCCGGACGGCCGCCCGCAGCCGACCGGATTGGAGCCTGGGCGTCAGGGCCTATTGATGCCTGACAGGCAATAAGTTGGGCGCAAAGCGGCGTTACGTAAAGCGCGCGCTGATTGAGCCGAGGACGCCGAAATCAGCGTAGACTGCGTCGCCCGGCTCGATCGCGAGTGGCTGCATGCAGGACCCCGTCGTGACGATCTGGCCGGCTGTCAGCGTCACGCCGAGGCTCGAGAGTTCGTTGACAAGCCAAGTGAGTGCCACCCGGGGATCGCCGAGAACGTTGCTGCCGATGCCGTCGCGGAGCACGCGGCGGGTGCCGGTGCCGTTCAGCTCGGCTCGCACGGGATGTGCCGCGAGATCGATCGCTCGCCAGTCAGCGGCCGTTGGTGTGCCGAGCACGAATTCGTGCGCGCAGGCGTTGTCGGCGATCAGCTGTGCGGTGCCGGCTTTGGCGAAGTCGGAAAAGCGCGAGTCCGGCACCTCCAGCGACGGGATCAGCGCGTCCATGGCAGCCAGCACGTCATCGACATCGTAGGGCGCACGGCGAGGAGATAGAGCCCGGCCGACACGGAAGGCGAACTCGGGCTCGGCGACCCGCATGCGGTTGGCGGCGAGTGACAGCGTTACGCCGGTGGCGAATGTGCGCTCGCCGATGAGGCGGCCAGCGAGCGGGCCATCGACGCCGATATGGTGCTGGCCGGCAGCACTGGTGGCCGCAATCTTCCAGCCGATGAGGCCCTTTTCCGCCTTCACGGCCAGCATCGACTGGATGGCGTACCCGTCGGCACGGTTTTGCGGCCGGTATGCGAGCGGTAGCTCGGTGAGGACCGTTCCGGCCTGCCAATTGTCCCAAATGAGGTTCGACGCGATTGCGATGCTGGCGGCGTTACTCATGGTGCTTGTCCGATCGGTCGACGGGATGGCTTTGGCGCTGACATGACCCTAGCCCACCTTCAGCCTGCCGCGAACCCCGGGCACCAGCTTCGGCCGCAGCGTGCACGGATTAGGAAGAGGTTTCTGGCAGGCTTCGAATCCGGCCGGACGTATCGAGAAAAAATTCACCATGGCCCGCGTTAGCGGCTGATTTTAGCCTTGAACTGTGTTCATATTGGCTCATCGAAGGCGTCGCGAACGCGCGGTTGCGTAAGTGGGCATCCGAAGCACGAAACGAGTACGGAGTGGAGACGAGAATGCTGAGTCCCGAAATCCGAGCGACCCTTAACGCCGGCCGCATACCGCTGTGGCTTAAGCTTGCCTACACGGTCTTCATGGCCGTGCTGATCCCCGTCTATTGGCTGAACTACGGCCCCTCGAACTTCCTCTATTTCTGTGACGTCGCTCTGATCGTCACGTTGATCGGCATGTGGCGTGAGGATGCGCTGCTGGTTTCCATGCCCGCCGTCGGGATTCTGGCGCCGCAGGTGCTCTGGGTCGCGGACTACGTCGGCAACCTCCTCGGGTTCGGCCTGACCGGCATGACCGACTACATGTTCGATGCCTCGAAGTCGCGCTTCCTGCGCGGGCTGTCGCTCTTCCACGGCTGGCTGCCGCTCCTGTTGGTTTTCCTCGTCTGGCGTCTCGGCTATGACCGCCGTGCCTTCAAGGCTTGGACGGTGCTTGCGTGGGGCCTGCTGCTCGTTTGTTACCTGTTCATGCCGGGGCCGATGGCGAACCCAGGCAACACGCCGGTCAACATCAACTACGTCTACGGTATGAGCGATACGGCACCGCAGGCCTGGATGCCGAGCCAACTCTGGCTCCTGGCGTTGATGATCGGAATGCCCGTGCTGATGTTCGCCCCCGTCCACGTGTTGCTCTCCCGCTGGAAAGCTGCTGGTCCGTCGCGCCATCACCTCGCGGCCTGAACATCGGGCAGTTCGGACGAAACGAACTGCGGCCGGCGGGGTCAATTCCGCCGGCCGCAGCATTGTCTATGGCCGCCGCGGACGGAGCTTTGGTCGGCGGCGAAGCAATGGTAACCACCTCGCCGGACCACGCGTGGAATGGGAGGAAAGAACCATGGGTCAGCTGGGCTGAGTGTTGCTCGGCATCGTACTGGCACTCGGCGCATTCACCTGCATCACCGAACGTCAGCAGACGAGGGACCGGGAATCTCTTATGATCGGGGGCGTTTCGTACTGAGGAGTTAGCCGACGAACAATATCCTGCAGGGAGATACGCAGCCATGTCGTACAGCTCTGTTCCGTCATTCGGTGGTGGCCAGCGGCCGCCAAGCCAGTCAGACGAGATCGACTATCAGATCTGCGGCAACGAAATGCAGTTCGTCGAGATCGAGCTCGATACCGGCGAGAGCGCGGTCGCCGAAGCCGGCGCGATGATGTTCAAGGACGTCGCCATCCACATGGACACCATGTTCGGCGACGGCTCGAAGGCGTCGACCGGGTTCCTCGGCAAGCTCGGTGCGGCCGGCCGTCGTCTGGTGACGGGCGAGAGCTTGTTCATGACGGTGTTCAGCCATCAGGGTCAGGGTCAGGGCAAGGCTCGCGTCGCCTTCGCGGCGCCTTATCCAGGTACGATCCTGCCGTTTCATCTCGCCGAGATGGGCGGGACGCTGATCGCCCAGAAGGACAGCTTTCTGTGCGCCGCCAAGGGCGTCTCGATCGGTATCCACTTCCAGCGCAAGATCATGACTGGCCTGTTCGGTGGCGAGGGCTTCATCATGCAGAAGCTCGAGGGTGACGGCTGGGTGTTCGTCCACGGTGGCGGCTGCATCGTCGAGCGTGAACTCGGACCCGGTGAGGAATTGCACGTCGACACGGGCTGCCTCGCGGCAATGACCCCGACCATCGAATTCGATATTGTCCGTGCCGGCAGCGTGAAAACCATGCTGTTCGGTGGCGAGGGGATGTTCTTTGCGCAGTTGCGTGGGCCCGGCAAAGTCTGGCTGCAAAGCTTGCCGTTCTCCCGGCTGGCCGGGCGCATGTTGATGGCATCGCGCGGTGGCAAGGAGGAAGGCTCGTTGCTCAGTGGCTTTGGCGGCATCATCGGCGGCGACGACGATTGATCGCATGAGCAGGCAATCACCAGCGCCGCGCGTTGTGCTCATTACCGGCGCGGGGCGGCGCATCGGGCGTGGTCTGGCGCTCGATCTGGCGCGGCATGGCTGGGCCGTCGGCGTCCACTATGCGGAATCGGCAGTCGACGCGGAGAGCGTGGTTGCCGAGATTGCTGCAGCTGGCGGCAAAGCTGCTGCACTCCAGGCGGATCTGGCCGACGCGGCTGCAACTTCCACCCTCGTGCCGGCCTGTGCCGCCGCGCTCGGCCAGCCGACGTTGCTCGTCAACAATGCAGCCCTCTTTCAGGAGGATCGCCTGCAAACTGTCGATGCGTCTGCGTGGGATCGGCAACTCGCGATCAATCTGCGGGCCCCGGTTCTGCTCTCGCAGGCGTTCGCGGCGGGATTGCCGGCAACGGTACACGGCAACATCGTCAACATCATCGACCAGCGCGTCTGGCGTCTGACGCCTCAGTTCTTCTCCTACACGATAGCCAAGGCCGCACTTTGGACAGCCACGCAGACGATGGCACAGGCGTTGGCGCCGCGCATTCGCGTCAATGCGATCGGGCCTGGCCCCGTGCTGCGCAGCATTCATCAGTCCGCTGCCGACTTCGGCGCCGAGGTTTCGGCCACGCTCCTCGGCATCGGCACGTCACCGGCTGAGATTGCAGCCGCCATACGCTTCATCCTTGACGCCCCTGCCATGACCGGCCAGATGATCGCTCTCGACGGCGGCCAGCATCTCGCCTGGCGCACGCCCGACATCATCGGTAATTGAGTTCGACATGATCGTAGCGACCCGAGCCAAACGAGTGGACGGAAAGCCGACGCGCCGCGTCTTCGTCAATGATCTCGAACTGATGGCGAGCGTCGGCATCTACGAGGTTGAGAAGCGCTACGAGCAGCGCATCGTCGTCTCGGTCGATCTGGACGTCGTCGACGACTACGACGGTGTCAGCGACCGCCTGGAAAACGTCGTCGATTATGGTCGGATCGTTGCCGCGGTCCGGGCTCTGGTTGATAGCGCACATTTCCATCTGATCGAGACCTTGGCCGAGCGCATCGGTGAAGCCTGTCTCGCGGACGCGCGCGTTCTGCTTGTCCGGATCACAATCGAGAAACCGGACATTCTTCCCGGTTGCCGGACGGTCGGCATCACGATCGAGCGCGAAAGACGATAACGCGTTCGGCAACCGGCGCGGATCACCTGCGGCAATTTTGGCGCCGTTGGCTGGCGCTGCCTGGTTCGCGTGGCCCGATCAGGCAAACGCCAAGCTATTTCAAGACGGGACAGCGCTTCATGGACCGCTGATGCTGCCGTCAGGTCCGGACATGTCGCCACAATTCCTCCCCGATCTCCTCTCACTGGCGCCGCAAAATTCGGCGATCCAGGGAGAACATGGCTGACCGGTAATGTGTGGGGTAACCGGCCATTAACGATTAACGCTTAATAACCAAAGCTGACAACTCAGGCGCGAGTTTTCAGCGCAGCGTACGCAGCCAAGTTGGGTGTAAACATATGCAGTTTCGGACAGTACTCGGGACGTTTCTAGCAACTTCGATCTTGCCACTTACTTCGGCGCTTGGCGCCGACCTGCCAGCGATAAAAACCAGTGGCAGCAACAAGGTTCCGGAGTGCGCCACGCCCGGCCGCATGATGGCCTTCATCAAGTCGCGCAACAGCAGTCTCGATCCTCGCTTCGCGACGATCGCTGTCGACTACATGCGCGAAGGCGAGGCGCTCGGCATCCGCTGGGATTACGCGATCGCGCAAATGGCGATCGAGACCAATTATCTAACGTACAGGGCTGCCGGCGGTAAACTCAGCGACGTCAAGATTTCGCAGAACAATTTCGCCGGTATCGGCGCAACGGGCGGTGGCGAGCCCGGCGAGCGGTTCAACGACGTGCAATCCGGCGTTCGGGCTCATCTGCAACATTTGCTTATTTATGCAGGTGAGAAGGTCGAAGACCCCGTCGCAGAGCGTACCCGCAAGGTACAGGAGTGGGGCGTGCTCAAATCGTTCCACGCCAAGATCAAAGGTCAGGTGACGTTCAGGGATCTGGCGCGCAAGTGGGCGGTCGCTGGGCACTACGGCGATGCCATAGAAACCCACGCCAACAAGTTCTTTGCAGACTTTTGCAGCAAGGACGACCCGCAGCCGGAACTGCTCGCCGAAGTGCGGGGTAGTGGCGACGCGAAGGTTGCGTCCGTCGAGCCGAAGCGTACGAAAAAGGGCACCGAGCTTGCCCGCCGTGCGATCGAAGAGGGCAAGGCGGACGGCGACGCGAAACTGCGCGGTCTCGGCGCGGCAAAGATAGCGAAGCCGGCAGTTGACGGCGAGGATGTTGCCGAAGCCAAGCCCGAAGAAAAGCCGAAGCAGACGGCGATGACGGTGCTCAACGCACCACGACCCGAGGCCGAGATCAAATTGCAGAAGACCGAAACGGTCGAGAAGGCGGTTCAGGTCGATAAACCCGTGGCACCGGTTGCCAAGGGCGAGAAGACCGAGAAGGCGCCAGCATTCATGACTGCATCCGCCGGTGGCCTCGCCGTCAAGGCGCAGCCGCCTGTCGCTGCCGGCACCAAATGCCGCGTGCTGACAGCCAGTTATGGTGGCCAGAAAGCGGTCATCATCCGCGCCCAGGCAGATGGGGCCGTCAACTTTACGGTGCTCGAGGTCAACGAGGGTACCGAACAGCGCGAGACCGATGCCTACATCCAGGCCTACGCCAAGGGCGGCGCGGTCGACGCGATGTTCACCAACCATACGCAAGCGCTCGAGAAGGCATTCGAGCTCTGCCCGGAAGGTTGATACATGAAGAGTCCGACGGACGGGGTCTTCGGGCCGCGCCACGGACTCTCCACAACAACGTAACAGGCCCGCGATAACGTAGGCACTGGCATGGCGGCGAGGCAGAGTATGGCGTTCAAGACTTTAGCTGGCGTCGTCAGCGTGTGTGTCGGCCTCGGATCGGGCCTCGGCGTGACCGGGGCGTCAGCGCAGATGCTGCCGCAAATCCGCATGCACGAGGGAAACCGCGTCCCGTCGTGCGTGACGCCGGAAAAGCTCAATCGCTTTCTGGCCTCAGGCAACAGCAACGTGAAACCGCAGTTTCGTGACATCGCCAAATACTACAGGGAGCACGGCGAGCGGCTGAAGGTGCGTTGGGATTACGCATTCTACCAGATGATCCTGGAAACGAACTATTTGAAGTTCGTCAACGGGGCGGGCCAAGGCGACGTCAAGCCGGCCCAGAACAATTTCGCCGGTATCGGCACCACCGGTGGCGGCGTACCAGGCGACAGTTTCCCCGATGTTTCGACCGGCGTGCTCGCCCAGATGCAGCATCTCATCGCGTACTCCGGCGAGCGCGTCGACAATCCGGTTGGCCGGCGCACGCGTGAAAAGCAAGACGAGATCATCCAGAAATCCAAGGCGCTCGGCCGCCCGCCGACTTTCAAGGACCTGACCAAGCGTTGGGCGGCGGACGCTCGCTACGGCAGTTCCATCACATTCGTTGCCGGCCGGTTCACCTCGAAATTCTGTAATGGCCGCCAAGCCGAGGAAGCCGTGACGGACGCGGCCGAGGCACAATCGACCGAAGCGCAGCCAGAGGCCGAAGCCGACGACCCGAAACAGAAGCGCGGCAAACGTGGTCGCGATAGCAAGCGGCGTAGCTTGGCTGCTGCAAAGCAAGGCAAGGCCGGCAAAGCACAGATCGCGCAAAAGCCCGTCGTCACCGACGAGGAGATCGACGAGAAGGCGCCGGCCGAGGACAAGACGGCAGAGGCAACCGAGCAAGCCGAGCGTCCGAGCGGCGCTGAAATTGCGAGCCGCGCCATTGCCGAGGGCAAGGCTGCCGGCGACGAAAAGCGGCGCGGTCTCATCACCACGACGGCCGCGGCACTGCTGACGCCGCCGGCGCCGGCCATGCGCCCGACAGCATGCACCGTGCAAACGGCGAGCTACGGCGGCAAGAAGAACGTGCTCATTCGTGTCCTGCACGGCGGCGAGATGAAATACACTGCGTTGCAAGTGATCGAGGGCCAAGAAGAAAGCTTGGCCGCGAGCTTCCTCAAGTCGCACGCAGTCGGCGGTGAGGTCGTCGGCAAGTTCGTGAACCGCGACGAAGCGCTGATGAAAGCCTTTGATCTCTGCCCCTCCGCGAGCGGGCGATAACTGGGTACTAGCGCGAGCTAGACGGGACCCTTCGCCTCGGACCCCTTCCGGTTTCGGGGCGAAGGTGTGCTTGGGGACGTGGCGCGGCCAGCGTTCGATTGGACGGGCCCCGGAAATCGGCTATTGAAGCGGCATCGTCCGCCAAGTCAGTTGCGGTTTTTTGGAGCCACCCCGATGCCGAGCAATCTCCAGATCACGCTAGCGCGCCGCCCGACGCCTGGTCCACTCACCGCCGCCGATTTCTCGTCCAAGGAAACGCCGATCCCGGAGCCGGGTCCGGGTGAGTTCCGCGTCAAGGTCGCCTACGTCTCGCTCGATCCGGCGATGCGCGGCTGGGTGTCCGATGCGCGCTCCTACGTGCCCCCGGTTGCGATCGGCGAGGTCATGCGTGCCTACGCAGTCGGCATCGTCGAGGTGTCGAACAATCCCAACTTCAAGGTTGGCGACGCCGTCCAGGGCCTGTTCGGCGCGCAGCAGTACGCGATCTCGAACGGCCGCCGCGGCACGGTGAAGGTCGATGCAACCGCCGCGCCGCTGGAGCGTTGGGTCGGCGGCCTCGGCATGCCCGGCTGGACCGCCTATTTCGGGTTGCTCGAAGTCGGGCAGCCGAAGCCAGGTGAAACCGTCGTTGTTTCGGCAGCGTCCGGCGCGGTCGGTTCTGTCGTCGGCCAGATCGCAAAGATCAAAGGCTGCCGTGCCGTCGGCATCGCTGGCGGGCCTGAGAAATGCCGCTACATCACCGAAACTCTCGGCTTCGATGCGGCGGTCGACTACAAGGTGCCGGACTTCGCCGGGAGGCTAAAGGCTGCTTGCCCCAACGGCATCGACGTCTACTTCGAGAACGTCGGCGGCGAGATCCTGGATGCCGTGCTGCCAAACATGAATATGTTCGGGCGCATACCCGTCTGTGGCCTCATCGCCGGCTACAACGCGACCGAGGCGATGCCGGGCCCTAAGAACTTCCGCGCCATTCTTACACATCGCCTGCGCGTGCAGGGCCTCATCGTGTTCGATTGGGCCGACCGCATGCCCGAGGCGATCACGGCGCTCGGAGACTGGCACAGGCAAGGCCTCCTCAAAATCCGCGAGGATGTTCGCACAGGCGGCCTGCCCGCGTTCGCCGAGACGCTCGCGCTTCTCTACACCGGCGGCAACAACGGCAAGCTGGTTTTGAAAGTCTGATTGTTTCGGAAGGTTTCGATAATGCTGCGTCCAGGCCTCACGATCTATTTCATCCGGCATGGCGAGACTGACTGGAACGCGGTGCAGCGCTATCAGGGCCAAACGGATATCCCGCTCAATGCGAAGGGACGGGGGCAGGCGGCGCGTAACGGCCAAGTGCTAGGCGAGCATCTTGGGCAGCAGCGCACCCGCACGATCGACTATGTCGCCAGTCCACTGGCGCGTGCCAGCGAAACGATGCAGATCGTGCGGGCCGAGATGGGGCTCCCGGCCGACACGTTCCGCCGCGACGATCGGCTGAAGGAGCAGCACTACGGGCATTGGGAAGGGCAGCTCTGGGGCGATCTGCCGAGGACCGATCCTGAAGGTTTCGCCGCGCGCGAACGGGACAAGTGGCGCTGGCAACCGAGAGACGGCGAAAGCTACGCCATGCTTTCCGCCCGGATCGATGGCTGGCTGTCCGAGGTCATGGCGGATTGTGTTGTCGCCTCGCACGGGGCCGTCAGTCGCGTGTTGCGCGGCCTCGTCGCGCCGATGAACGTGAAGGAACTCGCCGAACTGTCCGTGCCGCAGGACAAGGTAATGATCGTCCGCAAGGGCAGCATCGACTGGCTATGACAGGCTTCGGCCAATCGATGATGTCGGTACGCGTCAGCGTTTTGCGGCCACGGGCGCGGGAGCCGGCACGGCCTTCGGGGATGCCGTCGGCTTCGGCGATATGCCGGCGCATTTCAGCGTCTTCGTATCGTACTTCAGGCCGGCGTCGCACTTGAGGCCTCTCGGGGCAGCGCCAAGCGCTGAGCGTCCCGAGAGATCGATGCCTTTTTTGTCGGCCGCGAGTTTGGTTTTCTTGCCCGCCTCGGCTAAGGCCTTCTTGCCCTTTGCCGCGTCGGTGCCGATGCTGGTGCTTGCGCCCGCCGTCTTCGTGGGCTTTGCGTCAGCCCTGGCCGTCTTTTCCGATGCGCCCCGGTTCTTCGCCGCCACTGTCTCGGTGATCGCGGGTCCATTGCCCGGCTTGCGGCGCGCGAGCGGTGGCACGATCGCGTCAGGCGTGGAGCTGCCTGTGACGAACGGCAACGGTCCGGCAGGCTTCGGGACGGGAACGCTCGTCGGAGAGTGGCCGGATGGGCGGGCCTGCAAAGACGATGGGAGCTGAGCGAGTTTCGGGAGCGCAATTGGCCGCGGCGGTGAGGCCTGGCTGGGGGCTGGGGTCGGCGTTGGCGGCTGGGCCATCGACGCGCGCGTGAGCGCGGCAATGACGAGCGGATGTTTCATGAACTCAGCGACGGGGGCCGGCTTGGTGGCCAGAACGGCAAGCGAGCCGAACACTGCGGCGTTCACCAAGTGGCTGCACATACGCAACATGACCGTCTCCCATAGACTAGGCCGCTCAAGGTAGCTGAGTGCGGGCGGTAAACAAGTCCCTACCGCAATTTCGATTGTCTCCGTTTGCCACATAAAAATGGCCGGAGCAGCGGCGCTCCGGCCAAATATCGATCTGGACGGTGTCCCTGCCGTCTCCCACGGGCTCATTCGTGAGAGGAGCGCTCGACCGTCCCGACTTTGTGGTCGAACAGACCATGACACATGCGGTCGTAGATTCGGCTGTATGGCCGCCTTCTGGACCGTCCTTGCTTCGACACCAGCATAGACCGGCGAAAGCTCCGGGAGGCGCATCGCGGGTGGATTGCACCGTTGACTGGCATCCCAGGACCTTCGCGCCCGGAATGGGCCGAAGTGAAGGCTTGCTGCGGCCATAGCTTGTCGCCACGGCCGTGGACGCCAACACGATCGCGCGATGTGCGCGTATTGCCAGGCGAATTCCGGCTCACACTCCATGTTTTGCGGGAATCACGCGGGACAACACATCGTTGATAAGCTCGGGGGAAAGGGGTTGTCATCAACCGTCGAAAACTTGACAAACCAGGCAAATCAGAAGGGGTGGCCTTATCGGCACCAAATGTTGCGTCAAGGCAACGGTGCCGCTAAAGAGTGACAAATGCGCGGGCTGATAGTGCCCGGAATGACCGCTCGAGTCAGGGCCAGACATGTCCTTCAATACCTTCGGCCAGATGCTCCGCGTCACGACCTTCGGTGAGAGCCATGGTCCCGCGATCGGTTGCATCGTGGACGGCTGTCCGCCAGGCATTGCGATCAGCGAGAGCGACATTCAGGTTTTCCTCGATCGCCGCAGGCCGGGGCAGTCGCGCTATACAACTCAGCGCCAGGAGCCGGACAAGGTGCGAATCCTTTCGGGCGTGTTCCCTGACGCGACCGGCGCCCAAGTGACGACCGGCACGCCGATCGGGTTGCAGATCGAAAACGTCGACCAGCGCTCGAAGGACTACGGCGATATCGCTGCGAAGTTTCGCCCGGGCCATGCCGACTACACGTACGCCGAGAAGTACGGCATCCGCGACTATCGCGGTGGCGGGCGCTCTTCGGCGCGCGAGACGGCGATGCGGGTCGCGGCTGGCGCCATCGCGCGCAAGGTGGTGGCTGGGGTTACGATCCGCGGCGCGCTGGTGCAGATCGGCCATCTTAAGGTCGATCGAAAACGTTGGGACTGGGCTGCCGTCGACAACAACCCGTTCTTCTGTCCTGATCCGGTCGCAGCGGGTGAGTGGGCGACCTATCTCGACGGCATCCGCAAGTCCGGCTCCTCGGTCGGCGCGGTGATCGAGGTGCAGGCCGACAGCGTTCCCGCCGGCTGGGGCGCGCCGATCTACGGCAAGCTCGACCAGGATCTCGCGTCCGCGATGATGAGTATCAACGCCGTCAAGGGCGTGGAGATCGGCGACGGTTTCGCGGCAGCCACCCTCACCGGCGAGGACAACGCCGACGAAATGTACATCGACAATGACGGCCGCATGCAGTTTCGGGCCAACCATGCCGGCGGCATCCTCGGTGGCATTGCAACCGGTCAGACGATCGTCGTGCGCTTCGCGGTGAAACCGACATCGTCCATCCTCAAAGCCCGCGCGACGGTGGATCTGCAAAAAAACAATACCGAGATCATCACCAAGGGCCGCCACGACCCCTGCGTTGGCATCCGCGCGGTGCCGGTCGGCGAGGCGATGATGGCGCTGGTGTTGGCGGATCACATGCTGCGCCACCGGGCCCAGATCCCACCGCACGGCGGCGCTTTTGGACAACGGACGGCTGGAACCTGAGCCATGCCGACAGCAACGCTTCCATCGGAGCGGACCAGTGTCCCGTCTCGCCAATGCCGACAATTTTGCAGCGGTCTCTTGCGGCAATTGCGAGACATAAGGGACACTGGCAAATGCATTGGCTCGGTGTGGCGCTTATCCCGCGATTGCCGCCTTGGAGTCCGCTGCGGCTTCTGGTCGGCAACCGCGGGACGCCACACCAGCGACCGGCTCGACCGCTTGGTGCCCGGCTATCGCGCCGATACCGCCGTGCCGGCCTTTCCGGACGGTAAGCCAATCGTCGTCTCCGATGGTGTTTGCATGCTGTGTTCGGGGTTGCCCGGTTCGTGGCGGCGCGACACGACCAGACGCTATCGCTTCTTCGCCGCGCAATCGGCGATCGGAGCCGCGCTCTACCGCCATCTGGGACTCGATCCCGTCAACTATGAGACGAACCTTTTCATCCAGGACGGCAAAGTCTCTGCCAAGATGGGCGCGTTCGTCGGGATCATGGCGGGTCTCGGCGGGGCGTGGCGTGCGGCTGCCGTTTTCGGATGGCTGCCGGAGCGCCTCAGCGATCGCCTTGCGCGTATCCGCTACAGCCTGTTCGGCGCCGGGCTCATTGCATCCGGCCGGATCAGCTGGCGCGACCGCGTGATTGTATCAACGGGGCTCATGAGAGAGGCTTTCCAGGAATGGCTGCCAAGGACAACGTCAAGGCGCTGGTGTTCGATGTCTTCGGCACGGTCGTCGACTGGCGCTCCAGTCTGATCCGCGAGTTGACGGCATTCGGCAACGGGCGCGGCCTGAAGCACGACTGGGCACGGTTCTCCGACGATTGGCGTGGCCTCTATCAGCCCTCGATGGAGGAGGTGCGTTCCGGGCGGCGGACGTGGTCGATCCTCGATGAATTGCACCGCGAGAGCCTGGTAGCGCTGCTCGACCGCTACGGCATTCGCGGCCTCGAGCCGCACGAGATCGAGCACTTGAGCACGATCTGGCACCGCCTCGACCCATGGCCGGATGCGGTCGACGGCCTCATTCGCCTCAAGCGGCGCTACATCATCTCGACGCTGTCGAATGGCAACACCGGCCTGCTGGTGCGTATGGCGAAGCGGGCCGGGTTGCCGTGGGATCTGATCCTCGGTGCTGAGACGGCGCGGGCTTACAAGCCGCAGCCCGAGTGCTACATCCGCAACGCTGCGCTGCTCAATCTCGATCCGTCCGAGGTGATGCTAGTGGCGGCGCACAACGACGACCTCGCGGCGGCAGCTCGCACGGGCTATCGCACGGCGTTCGTGATGCGCCGCTCCGAGCATGGGCCCGGCCAGGAGAAAGATCTCGTTGCCGAGCGCGCCTGGGACGTGGTTTCCGACAGCTTCATCGGCGTCGCCGACGCAATGGGTTGTCCGCGGCGGTAGCGACCAAGAGGGCTTGCCAGTTGCGTCGCATCGCCTTGTCCGCTCATTCGCAACGTATAGCATCTGCCGTTGGTAATCGCCCAGTTGCGCGGCCGTACTGCAATTGCCATCTTGGCCGCTATAGGAGCCGAGGGTTCCGCTCACCGCAAGGAACGGCCAACGCTGCATGCTCCCCTATCTGATCGGTCTCGGGTTCGCTGCGCTCGCGATTTATGCCCTGAAGAGCGCCATCCGCGGCGGGCCGCAAGCTTTGAAGGCTTACCTCCGCCAGATGGTTGGCGCTGCGCTCCTAGCCATTGCGATCGGCCTGATGGCCAAGGGTTCATACACCAATGCGTTGATCCTCGGCGCGGTCGGGCTCTATCTGCAGTTCGGTCCCACTTGGAGCTGGCCATTGGGCTGGGGCGATAAGGGAGAGCGGTTCGCCACGCAACACGTCGAAGGTACGCGCGATCCGAAAACCGGCGCACTTCGTGGCCGCGTGCTGAAGGGCTTCTTCAGCGGGCGCGTCATCGAGCGGCTGCGGCCGGTGGAACTGGCGCATCTATGGCAGGATTGCCGGCTCGTCGACCCGCAGACGGCCGCGTTGATCGAGGCGCATCTCAATCGCCTGCATCCGAGTTGGCGGGACGAACTTGCCCGCGCCGAGGCCGAGGCACCGAAAGGCCCGGACGGACAGATGACCCGCGCCGAGGCGTTCGAGATCCTGGGGTTGCAGCCCGGTGCTGGCGAAGAGGCGATTCGCAAGGCACATCGGGCGTTGATGCTGCGATTGCACCCAGATCGCGGCGGTTCGAACTACCTGGCAGCCAAGATCAACGAGGCCAAGGACGTCGCACTTGGGGCGTGAGCCCGGTCATTTTGGCGTCACCAGACAATCGATCTGGGCGCGGCGGAGTTCCGTGCAAACGGTGGCAGCGCGCAATGGATCGAGTCCGACGAAGCGGGCGCGATAGAGTTGGCGTCCGCCTGCCTGGACGGCCTGTGTCGATGGGCTCGCTCCCGTGAGAGCAACGCCTGCGCGCTCGCGTGCCACCGTCAACTGGCGTTGCGCCTCGGCTTCGCTCGCGTAGGCGCCGATCTGCAACGCGACGGCAGCTCCAGTCGACGCCGGTTGTGCGCCGCGCGCTGCAACGTCCGGGCCCCTCAACTGATATGTTGGCTTTATTGGCGCTGCCGACGCGGTGGCGAACTGAGGACGCGCTTCTGCTGGCGGAACCACGGGCGCCGCGCCGCGCTCGATGCGCTGAGCCTGGGCCTGTAGCGACGACGGCGCTGCGCCCCTGGCAACCGGCGCCACAATGGCAGCGACTGGCGCCGCCATAACGACAAGTTGCGGTTGCGGCGTGTCCTGCGCGGATGGCACAGTTTCGATCGGTGCCGGGCGCTGGCGCGGTGCGACCACGACGGGACGAACACGGGCAACCTGGATCGTTGTCGGGGTTGTCGGATTGCCCGGCGCTTGTGCCACCGCTAGTGCAATCTGGGGCTCCGCGCGCGTGGCGGCGACCGGCCGCGGACGCTCCACCTGCCGCACGGGTTCCAGAAGCAGTGGCGGCGGCGCCCCCTCGCTGTTGGTGTGCGCCGCAATCTGCTGGCGCTCGCCGCGATCGAGGCGGGCTACGGCCTGCGGCGCGCGCGACCTATCCGGCGAGGCGCGCGGCAGCGTCCGGTCGAGGATCTGGCGCATGTAGGCATTGCGCGCCGAGGCCGTATTGCCGCCGAACACGGCTGCGACGACGTGGCGGCCATTGCGTCGGACCGAGGCGACGAGATTGAAACCAGAGGGCGTCGTGTACCCCGTCTTGAGGCCATCCATGCCCTGGTAGTTGCCAAGCATGGTGTTGTGGTTGGCGTAGGTCTTGCCCTGATAGCTGAACGACCGCAGCGAGAAGAGCCTGTAATGGTTCGGGAAATCGTCGCTGAGCCGCATTGCCAGCGTCAGCATGTCCCGCGCCGTCGTCACCTGGGCGCTGTCCGGCAGGCCGTGTGCGTTGCGGAACGTCGTGGCGCTCATGCCGAGCTGACGTGCTTTCCGCGTCATCAGTGCTGCGAATTTCGGCTCCGTGCCGGCAATGTGCTCGGCAAGCGCCACGGCAATGTCGTTTGCCGACTTCGTGATCAACGCGCGGACGGCGTCGCCGACCGCGATCTCGCTGTCGGGAGGGAGGCCGAGCTTTGAGGGTGACGTGCCTGCGGCCTCGTCAGAAATGCGGATTTTGGTGGTGGGTGAAAGGCGGCCCTGCTCGATCAGCTCGAAGACGATGTACAACGTCATCATCTTCGTGAGCGACGCCGGATAGCGTGGCTCGTCGGCGGCCTGGGCATGCAGGATCTGGCCGGTATTTGCATCGATCACCATCGATGCGTGGCGGCCCGCAGCCTCGGCCCTTGATGCGGCCATGCCTACGATGAGTGCAAGCCCCGCCGCGGCGATGAAGCGTGCGGCCTGTAACCGGCACGCTGTATTCGGGAACCTCGACGACATCTACCTATCCGACGCTAATGCGACGGCGCCTGTGGCGGGTTATCCCGCTCTGATGGCCGCACGCAAACCCCCTGAGGTCCCCAGTCTTCTGGTCCATTCCCGCTTGAAACACGGGTTTGGGGCGCCTTTGCGGCTTGCGACGGGTGGACGATCTCACGTTCAGGTTGTCACACAACCCCTCGGAAAGTCTTAATGCGGCGCAGACCCATTGAATATTGCGATGCAACATTCATCTTGACGGATTTTGTGCGGCGCATATAATTTGGCCCGAAGTTTGGGCGATGTGCTGCCCGAAAGTGCACCGGATGGACCACTCAGCAGCGAAGGATCTGCCATCATGATCATGGGCTTCGACGATATTCAGAAGATGAACCAGGGCGGCATCGAGACGGCCATGAAGGCTTTCGGTGAGTGGAACAAGGGTTGGCAGGCAATCGCCGCCGAGATGACCGACTACTCCAAGCGCTCGTTGGAGGATAGCACCCAGACGATCGAAAGGCTCCTGAGTGCGAAGTCGGTCGAGCAGGCCGTCGAGATCCAGACCACTTTTGCCAAGCGCGCATATGACGAGTACATGCATCAGATGCAGAAGCTTGGCGGCATGTACGGCGAGTTCGCGAAGGAAGCGCACCGTCCCGTCGAGCGCGCGATGCAGAGGCGCTGAATTAGCACTGTTGATGCGCGCTCGACAAACGCAAGCGAGCCGAGCGCGCGATGCAGGGGCGCTGAGGTAGCGTATTCATCGACGACAAGGCGATTGGGGCTCGGCTTTTTGCCGGGCCTTTTTATTTGCGTCCGGCGCACCACATGAATGGTGCGCGGCAGCATGGATATTGGACGTTGGGCCGTTCACCTTGATAGTGTCCAAATCTGCGGCTCACAGCGCTGCCGCTGTCAGCTCATGATAGACGTTTGCCGGAGGGCCCTGGGTGCCGATAGTATGTCTGGCTGAAGACTTGCTTTGCGGGCTCGGCTCGCGGCAGCATAGAAGCCGGGAGCACGTGGGTTCGGCGTGTCGGGTGATGAGCGAGGTTGACGACGTGGTGCGGATGGGCCCCATTCCCCGGCTGAGAAACAAACCCGGGCGAGGACATCGAGCTGGGAGTGTCGATGGCAGCATGCCACTTGACGCGGCGCCGGCCCGGTACTTCGGTGCATTTGATAGGTCGCAATCGTTAAGTCGGGGAATAAGGATGGGGCCGGGACAGAACGGCAAGGGCGACGATGAGGGCAAGACCGGTATCGTCACCAAGACCCGTCCGAAGACCAAGCGGCCGAACTTGTACAAGGTTCTGCTGCTGAATGACGATTACACCCCGATGGAGTTCGTCGTGCTGGTGCTCGAGCGGTTCTTCAACAAGGGTCGCGAGGACGCCATGCGCATCATGCTGCATGTCCACCATAAAGGCGTCGGAATCTGCGGCGTCTATACCTACGAGGTAGCGGAGACGAAGGTGACGCAAGTCATGGACTTCGCCCGTCAGCATTTGCACCCTCTGCAGTGCACAATGGAAAAGGAGTAGGTTGCGCCGTGCCATCCTTCTCGCAAAGTCTGGAACAGGGGCTGCACAATGCCCTGCAGTTCGCCAACGAGCGCGCACATGAGTATGCGACGCTCGAGCATCTGCTTTTGGCGCTAATCGACGATCGCGATGCGGCCGCCGTGATGCGCGCCTGCAACGTCGATCTCGAGCAACTGCGCCGCCGCATCACCGAGTACCTGGACACCGAGCTCGAGAGCCTGATCCGCAAAGGTTCGACGGATGCTCAGCCGACGACCAGCTTCCAGCGCGTCATCCACCGCGCTGTCGTGCATGTGCAATCGTCCGGTCGCGAGGAGGTGACGGGCGCCAACGTGCTCATCGCCATCTTCGCCGAGCGCGAGAGTCACGCAGCGTTCTTCCTGCAGGAGCAGGAAATGACGCGCTTCGATGCTGTCCAGTATGTGAGCCATGGGATCGCGAAACGGCCGGGCATGACCGAGCCGAAGTCGGCCCGTGGTGTCGATGACGAGGGCAATGGCTCCGGGGAGGGTGGCACGGACAAGAAACAGGGCGAAGCACTCAACAACTACTGCGTCAACCTCAACAAAAAGGCGCGCGACGGGCGAATCGATCCGCTGATCGGCCGCGAGCAGGAGGTTCTGCGCACCATCCAGGTCCTCTGCCGACGGTCGAAGAACAACCCCCTCTTCGTCGGTGATCCCGGCGTCGGCAAGACGGCGATTGCTGAAGGTTTGGCACGCAAGATCATCCGCGGCGAGGTGCCGGAAGTCCTGAAAAACGCCACCATCTTCTCGCTCGACATGGGCACGTTGCTGGCTGGTACCCGCTATCGCGGCGATTTCGAGGAGCGGCTGAAGGCCGTCATGAAGGAAATCGAGAACTACCCGGGCGCGATCCTCTTCATCGACGAGATCCACACCGTGATCGGTGCCGGCGCCACCTCGGGCGGCGCCATGGATGCCTCGAATTTGCTGAAACCGGCGCTGCAGTCCGGCCAGGTCCGCTGCATCGGTTCGACGACCTACAAGGAGTATCGCCAGCACTTCGAGAAGGATCGCGCGCTCGTCCGCCGGTTCCAGAAGATCGACGTGAAGGAGCCGTCCGTCGAGGATTCCATCGAGATCATGAAGGGCCTGAAGCCCTATTTCGAGGAGTTTCACAAGCTCAAGTACACGAACGAAGCAATCAAGGCCGCGGTCGAACTGTCGGCCAAGTACATCCATGACCGCAAACTCCCCGACAAGGCCATCGACGTGATTGACGAGACCGGCGCCAGCCAGATGCTGGTGCCGGAAGGCAAGCGCAAGAAGAAGATCACGGTGAAGGAGGTCGAGGCGACAGTCGCGACCATGGCGCGGATTCCCCCAAAAACCGTCTCCAAGTCCGACGCCGAGGTGATGTCCAACCTCGAAAAGGACCTGAAGCGACTGGTGTTCGGGCAGGAAAAGGCGATCAGCGCTTTGTCGTCGGCGATCAAGCTGGCGCGTGCGGGTTTGCGCGAGCCGGAGAAGCCGATCGGCTGCTACCTGTTCTCGGGCCCGACTGGCGTCGGCAAGACCGAGGTGGCCAAGCAACTCGCGGCGCTCATGGGGATTGAGCTGCTGCGCTTCGACATGTCCGAATATATGGAGAAGCACACGGTCTCGCGTCTCATCGGCGCGCCTCCGGGCTATGTCGGTTTCGACCAGGGCGGCCTGCTCACCGACGGGATCGACCAGCATCCGCACTCCGTGCTGCTGCTGGACGAGATCGAGAAGGCGCATCCGGATCTGTTCAACATCCTCCTGCAGGTGATGGACCACGGCAAACTGACCGACCACAACGGCAAGTCGGTCGATTTCCGCAACGTCATCCTGATCATGACGACGAACGCGGGCGCCTCCGACATGGCGAAGATGGCCATCGGTTTCGGTTCGTCGAAGCGCACCGGTGACGATACCGAAGCGATTAACCGGATGTTCACACCGGAGTTCCGCAACCGGCTCGATGCCGTCGTGCCGTTCGGTTCGTTGCCGCCCGAAGTGATCACCAAGGTCGTCGAGAAGTTCGTCTTCCAGCTGGAGGCGCAGCTCGCCGACCGTGGCGTCACGATCGAGTTGACCGAGGACGCGACCAAGTGGCTGGTGGTGAAGGGCTACGACGAGAAATTCGGCGCGCGTCCGCTCTCCCGCATCATCCAGGAGCACATCAAGAAGCCGCTCGCCGAGGAACTGCTGTTTGGCAAGCTCGAGCATGGCGGCACGGTCCGCATCTCGACGGCTGGCGAGGGCGAGGAGCGCAAGCTTGCGTTCGAATACTTCCCGGCGGACCCGTCCAAGAAGCCCAAGTCCCGCGAGGACGAGGAGGAGGACGAGGCCGAGGAGATTCCGACCGAAGCCTTGGTCGGCGCGACGTCGAAGAAGGCGCTGCCCGGGCCCAAGGGAGCCAAGGAGCCGCGTCCCACCGGCGCCGTTCCCAGTGTGCCGCGCCGCAAGAAGGACGAGTGACACTTGGGGCAAGAGCCCGAAGCGACGGCAGATCAGTCGCCCGCGTGGCCCGAAACGGCGACGCGGGCGACTGCATTTTGGCGGGGCACGGTTGCCGGCATCGGCCTGCCGTCGTGCATGTTGTTTGCGAGTTCGCTCGGCTACGGCGCCTTCGCCAAGGCCTGCGGGTTGACCTTCGGCCAGACCATGTTCCTGCCGCTGATGCTGCAGGCACTGCCAGCGCAACTGGTGCTCGCCGATCATGCCACCCGTGACGCCTCGCTGGCGGCGGCGGCGATTGCGGTGGCGCTGACCGCGGTGCGGCTGATGCCGATGACGGTTGTGCTGATGCCGCTGTTGAAAGGCCATGGCGGTGGCCGTTGGCAGGAGCTGGCGACTGTGCACTTCGTCGGCGTCACGCAATGGCTCGAGGGATTGCGGCGGTTGCCTGACGTCCCCGTGCATTTGCGGCTCGTGCATTACCTCGGCATCGGTGTCAGCGTGTCGAGCGGAACCCTTGCTGGCAGCGCTCTCGGCTTTCTGCTCACCGACGCCGTGCCCGCATGGTTGGTGGCGGCGCTGATGTTCATGACACCGCTGTATTTCCTGTTGTCGCTGATCGAGACGTCGTCGCGCTCGTTGTCGGACCGGATCGCACTGGTTCTCGGCGTCATCTGTGGGCCGCTCGCCTATTTGATCGCGCCGAACGTCGATCTGCTGATCACCGGGTTCGGCGCCGGCACGCTCGGTTGGCTCATGGGACGCGCGCGGTTGCGTCATGCCGAAGGCGTGTCGTCGATCGACCTGGGCAACCGAAGCGCTACAGAAAGGCGTCGCGAGTGAGCAACCTGCCGGGCATCTGGGGGCAGTGGGGCGGCTACCTGCCGTTCTTCATCGCGGGGTTCCTCGTCAGCGAGCCGTGGCGCTGGGCGGGTGCCCTCGTCGGCCGCAATATCGATCCCGACAGTGCCGTGTTCGCGTGGGTCCGTGCCGTTTCCACGGCGATTGTTGCCGGCCTCGTTACGCGCATGCTGGTGTTTCCGTCAGGCGCACTCAAGGATGTCAGCCTCGGCGTGCGCGGTGTGGCGTTCATTGCGGGGATCGCGGTTTTCTTGCTATTCCGGCGCAATCTCGGGCTCGGTATCCTGGCTGGATTGGCGACGTTGCTCGCGGCGCCAGCGATCCTGGCGGCACTCGCCCGCTGACACTCAGTAAAACAGCAGCACGCCCGCACAGACGCAGGCGAGCGACGCCAGCACGAAATTCCGCCGCCAGCTCACCATCCAGCGCAGCAGATAGCCGGGGAATGCCGACCAAGGAACCATGGCAAGCCAGACCACCGAGACGCCCGCAAGCATCCCTGCCGCAAACGAAACCGTATTGAGCGGCAGGCCGGTGCCTTTGAGGTCGATGCGGCCGAGCGTGGTTACGCCGCCAGCCGTCGCCATCAGGATGGCCGCCGCAAACAGGACCGCCGCCAAGATGGTCAGATAGCCAAGCGAGCGATGCATCCGAGCAATCCAAGCAAAAAACCGCGACCCCAGCGCGCGGCAGCTGCGAGATTAGCGCGAAGTTGGCGAAGACGGGGTTAACAGGTCGCCCGACTTTTCGACACAACCGAAGGTGCGCAATCCGGGATGCGGCTATAGAGATGTATCGCTGCCGCCTTCGGATATGGAACAGTTGCAGCCTGAGATTCGATCAGCCGACGTCCCGCGAACGGAGTTGCCCGCCGTGTTCCTTTCCAGATTGGCCGCGTGCCTGCTGTCTACTGCCATCGCATTGAACGCCGCTGCTGCTGGCGAACTCGTGTTCGATCCCGTCGAAGTGCCGCGAAACGACGCCGAGAAGGGCGTCATCCATGCCACCAGCGGCGCCAGCATCGACGGTAAGCGTTTCTCATTGTCGTTCATGCCACTCCTGGAAGGCGGCAAGCGCTATGGAGCGGGGACATTCGCCGCGATCCTCAATGCAGAGGGTAAGCCGGTCAATGACGGCGAGGGTGTGCCGGTCGTCTCGACCTATCCCGATTTCACGTCGATCCTGCCGGTTGCCGGGCAACTCTTCGGTGTGACGCACTTCGAGAGTCTGCCGAGTGCGCTTTATCTCTCCCGCTTCGTGCAGGACCGGCGGACAGGCGCGATGTCGGTTGCCGAGACGCGAAGCCTGCGCCTCGCGCACATCGGCGGCATCTATAATCCGTGCGCGGGAGTGATCACGCCGTGGGGCACGCACCTTGGCGGCGAGGAGTATCCGGCCGACGTGCGCATCTACGATGAAGCGATCCGCAACCAGGACAAAACCAAGCTTTCGCGCTGGATCCCGCAGCACCTGCGCTACTTCGGCATCAATCCGCGCGAGCCGGATTTCGTCGCGATCAAGGCGCGCTTCAATCCCTACCGCTATGGCTACCCGTTCGAGGTGAAGGTGAAAGGCTGGCTCGACGTGACGGTGACGCGCCATCACGCCATGGGCCGCTTCTCGCATGAACTCGCCTACGTGATGCCCGACCGGCGCACGGTCTACATGACCGACGACGGCGACAACGCCGGCTTCTTCATGTTTCTCGCGGACCGCGCCGGCGATCTTTCGAACGGCAAGCTCTACGCTGCCCGCTGGGAGCAGACATCGCCGGCCGGTGGGCCTGAAGCGACGGCTAACATCGCCTGGGTCGATCTTGGGCACGCTCGCTCCGCTGACATCGCGCGCGCGATCGAAGGCGGCTTGACGTTCGATCGCCTGTTCGAAACCGCCGGGATGGCAGACGATGGTCAATGCCCGACGGGGTTCGGTGCGGTCAATTTCGTCGGCGACATCGCGCGCCGTTCAGGCGAGTGCCTGAAGGTGAAGCCCGGCCAGGAGGTCGTCGCTTCGCGCCTCGAAACGCGGCGCTACGCCGCTCTGAAAGGCGCGACCACCGAATTCACCAAGGCCGAGGGGCTGACCTTCGATCCGAAGCGCAATCGGCTGCTGATATCATTGACGTCGCTCGACCGCGGCATGGGCGACAACACCGAGAAGGGCAAACCGAGTGATCGCTTCGAGCGTGGCGGTCCGAACCATATCCGCGTCGCCTACAACCCGTGCGGGGCGGTATTTGCGTCGGCACTGGAGAAGGATGCCGGCATCGGCTCGGATTATGTGGTGAAAAACATCGCACCGCTGATTGCGGGCAAGCCCGATGCGAGCGTTGGCGAGGGCAAGTTCAACCAATGCGCCGTCGATGGCATCGCCAACCCAGACAACCTGACAGTGATTCCCGAGCACGACACGCTGATCATCGCCGAAGATTCAGACGGCCGGCACGAGAACGACTCGATCTGGGCCATGGACATGGGGACTGGCCGCTTGACGCGTATCATGACGGTACCGCCGGGCGGCGAGGCGAGCGGCGTCTATTGGCACCGCAACATCAATGGCCACGGTTATCTGACGGCGATCGTACAGCACCCCTTCGCCAATAACGTCGAGGCGAAGGGCGCGAAGCTGCCGAGCAATGATCCAAAGCATCGCCAAGCCGTCGTCGGCGTGATCGGCCCGTTCCCAGTGGTGCCGGGCAAGTAGGAATGGTTACTCCAACAAAAGGCTGGTGCCCGGACGCGGTTCAAGCTTCGCTCGGTTCGCATCCGGGAAAGCGTCAGGCGCGCGGCGGCGGTGCCGTCTTCGTCCACGACGGACGCTCGGTGAGCTTCGCCGCCCACGCCATCAGCGCCTTGTGCTTCGGCACGATCTCCTTGCCGAGCGGGTAGGCCTGCGCCGTCATCACCATCGGCAATACCAGCATGTCGGCGAAGGTGAGCGTCGTGCCGGCGAGATAGCCGGTCTTGGCGACGGCTTTGTCGAGCGCGGCGCAGCATTTCTCGATCTCGGGCAAAGCCGCATTCACCTTCGCCATGTCAGGGCCCTTCGCCTTGTCGAAGAAGGCTTGCGGCACCACGAATTCGCGCATGATCCATTTGTCGACCCTGGCATTGCCGTAGGAGCACCACTGCTCGACCAGCGCTGCGCCGACGGCATCGTCGGGGATGAACTTTGCGCCCGGGAATGCCTTGTCGATGTAGGTGCCGATCGCCTTCGTCTCGAACAGCGTCACATCGCCATGCCGCATGACGGGGATCTGGCCCGCCGGATGGATCGCCAGCACTTCGGGCGTGTGCGGGCGCGAGGGCGTCAATTTGTAAGCGACGCCCTTTTCCTCGCAGAGCATGCGGATGGAGCGGACGTAGTTCGAGAAGGGAACGCCGATGATCTCGAGTTCGGGCATGATGAGTTTCCTTGCTGGTTCGACCCGTCCACGATGAACGGGCCGTCTTTGGTCACGCGCAGCCTGCGTCAGGGTACGACGGCATCGGGCACAGCATCAATGCCCGGGCGATAGGGTTTCACGTCAACTATAGGTGTTCCATCGAGCAGGTCGATGGCGTCGATCACGACTTCGCCGGTTGCGATGTCGACCGACAGGATGCGCGCGACCGAGACCGAGATCGGATTGGGGCGCACGGGAGATCGGAGCGCGAACACGCCTTTGGGTGCCGGCGCCGGTTGGGATTGGGCAACCGAAGGCGCACGCGCCGGTTGGGACTGGGCAACCGAAGGCGCACGCGCCGGTTGGGATTGGGCAACCGAAGGCGCACTTAAAGCCGGTCTCGTAATCTGGATGACGTCCCGGCGGGCCTGATGCAGCCAGCCGAGCACGATCACGTGCGAATAGGCCGCGAGGCCGACGAGGCCCGGGCGATAGGGCGGATCGATGACGAGCGTCGCGGCGTCGCCCCTTTCGCGTGCCTTCGCCGGGTTTTTCGGCGCCGTCGCGGTGTCGGCATGCGCCGAGCGGACGTGGCCAATGAAGGTGAGCATTGGGCCATTTGGCGCCGGTGCGCGCTCGAGGAGAACGTCTCCGGAACGCAAGCGCTGATCGGGCATGGTTCTCCCCTTAACAAACTGACGCTGACTCACCCGCTCTTCGCCGGGCGCGGCAGGATCGTGACGTTGTCGGCTGCGCCCGGCACCGCTGGCCCAGCCGCGGGCGCTTGATGCCGTGCTGCACTCCCAGCATTCGCCCAGCCGTAGGCGAACATGGTCATCAGCGCCGACGCGGCGAAGCAGTAGACGCCCGGCAGCACGCGCGCTTCCGTATAACCCGACGAGTTCATGTAGAAGATGATCAGCGCCAGCACCATGACGTCGGTCATCGAGTAGCGGCCGAGCCATTCCATCACCGAGATCGATTTCTGGCGGAAGGCCGAGGGCACGTTCGGAGATAGGCACAGTGTCAGCAGATAGAGCAGCTTGAAGAACGGGAACACCACCGAAAACACGGCGATGACCGCGCACAGGAAGTACTCCTGGCTGTAGTAGAGCGCCCAGATGATCGTGCCGATCGAGTGCTCGTTGGTCCACACGTAGATGGTCGTGAAGCGGATCGAGGGCAGGATGATGCCGTGCGCGAAACAGATGGCGGCCGTCAGGATAAACAGTGCCAGCAGGAAGTTGCGGATGGTCGAGGTTGGCCGGGCGGCGGCGATCGCCTCGGCCTCGTGGCGCATGGCGCGCGCCTTGATGGCATTGAGTGAGAAGATGTTCAGCCACGCGTAGGCCAGGATCATGAAGACGACGGCCATTGTGAAGAAATAAACGCCGGAGAGGCTGGTCGCGTCATAGATGCCCTGGCTCTTGATGAAGAAGATCATCAGCGCCAGCACCAGCACGTCATGCATCGACCATTTGCCGAGCCATTCCAGTGCCCGGAGCCGCCCGTACTGCCGTTCGAGCGCTTCCGGCGTCATCGTCGTCAGCATGATCAGATAGAGGATCTTGAACACCGGCAGCAGGATCGAAAAAATGAACACAAGGCTGCCGAGAAAAATCTGGTTGCGCCGGATCAGTGATTCGACCGTCGTAATCAGCGAATATTCGGTTGAGAAGAAATAGAACTTGGTGAGCTTGATCGACGGCAGGCTGATGCCCAGCGCCAGCGAGATCGAGGCGCCGATGATGGCGAGGCTCAAGAGGAAACGACGGCCGCCGAGGCCGCGTGGGCGGGCAGTCGTCGTGCTGTCCGGTGGTGCAGCCTGTGGCTCGGGTTCCACGCCAGTCTTTCGCGAAAGCAGGCACTCGTCGTCGTTCGAGGCAAAAGGACCACGTGTCGAGGCAACACGAAACAACGACGCCGTGCCTCGCATGCCCCGACTATTGACCGGGAATCATGGCGGCACGGCGGAAACTGTTCAGTTCGAGATGAACCGGCTCAGGCCGTCATCGTCTTGGGCGCGTGCTTGACGCCGCGCTCTTCCAGAAGCTCCTGCAGTTCGCCGGCCTGGAACATCTCTTTGATGATGTCGCAGCCGCCGACAAACTCGCCCTTGACGTAGAGCTGGGGAATCGTCGGCCAGTTCGTGAAGGACTTAACGCCCTCGCGAATTTCCATGCTTTCCAGCACGTTGACGTCCTTGTAGTCGACGCCGAGGTGCTGCAGGATCGAGTCTACCTGATGCGAGAAGCCGCACTGCGGCATGCTTTTGTGGCCCTTCATGAAGAGCACGACGTCGTTGTCGGCGACAAGCTTGCGGATGTGATCGTGGATGGTCTGCTGGCTCATGTCGTTTCCTTTTGATCTGGCTGCGGCGGGTCAAGGGCGCCGACCTGAAAGGCCAGCGATAAATGTGGGCAGGCGCGCGCGAATGTCAATCCGCGCGGGGCATTTGCGAGCATTTGCATTACACGATCAAGGCCGAGAACCCCGCCCGTCCCCCGACGACGGCTCCGGCTCGTACCAATCGTCGTGCGGTGCCCATTTTGTGCAGGCGAGACACATGGTGTTGCGCCACTGGTACTGGCAACCAGGGCACCGGCCTTTGGTATCGAACGTGTGCCAGGAGGTGCCGCAGCCCTGGGCCAGGAACTCCGGTGTGCCAGCCTCGATGCAGGTCCACAGATGCGAGCGGCGCGGCTGCCAGCGGCAGTGCGGGCAGCGTATTCTGGGCGGTTTGGTCTTGGTGTCGAGATTCTGGTCCAGCTTGAAATTGGCGCGATCGAGCGCCAGCGGCGCGTTGTCGAGGCGCCCGTCGAACGTTTGCCGAATGTAGAGCATGGGCAGGCGACCTTTGCGGGTCAGTCTTTTGGCACGGCCGTCGTCAGTGCCAGCGCATGCAGAACGCCGCCCATACGCCCTTCCAGGGCATCGTAGACGATCTTGTGCTGGGCGACGCGTGTCTTGCCTTTGAACGTCGCGGATACGACATGGGCGGCGTAATGATCGCCATCACCGGCGAGATCCTTGATCTCGATCCTTGCGTCCGGCAGCTTGGCGCGGATCAGCCGTTCGATCTCGTTGGCGTCCATTGCCATGGTGAAATGTCCTTTCGCTGACGGCTCGTGTGGCGTCTCGTAATTACCGACCAGAAACCGCGTCAAGTTCTCATTCGGCAATTGCGAGACGGGGCACTCGACGCGGAGCCGGCGCGTTGCTGTGCATATGAGATGCGCAACCTACACGAGCCCAAGGGTTGCGAGAAGGGTCGCGAGACGTATCGTGAAAAGCTCGACCGAAATATGGTTTTCTGGCAAGGCGCCGGGTGACCAGGGCCTATGGGCTGGAGTGTGGTTATGGGATGGAGTGTGGTCGTTCGGGTTCCACTGTGAAAAATGCTGATGCCACGAAATTTCCGATGCATCTGACGAGTCAGACAATAGTTCACCTTGAAGAGGAACCGCATGGATCAGCAGAAATCGCTCGCCGACGTTCGGGAACCCACACGCGTCCCGGCCTGGGACCTGCCGATACGGCTATTTCATTGGTCGCTGGTGACGCTGATCATCATGGCTTACGTCTCGCGACGATGGGGTGACGCTGGACTCGTGTGGCACAAGTGGAACGGTTACGCGATTCTGGTGCTGATCGTTTGGCGTGTCTTCTGGGGCTTCACGGGGAGTTCGACCGCGCGCTTCCGATCGTTCTTCTACTGGCCGTGGACGGCGGCCACCTATGGCATCGACTTCGCGATGCGGCGCCCACGCCATTTCCTTGGCCACAACCCGCTCGGGGGCTCGGTCGTATTCCTGATGCTTGGCCTCGTGGGGTTGCAGGCGGTGCTCGGGCTCTTCTCCTACGATGACCACGACTCCAACGCCGGCGGGCCCCTGGTTTCGAAGGTTTCGGACGTGACCTGGGCGGCGGCGACCAAGTGGCATCTCACCGTGTTCGATGTGATCCTGGCCGTGATTGCCCTGCATTTGGCGGCAAACCTGCTGTACCTCGTCTGGAAGGGTGAGAATTTGGTCAAACCGATGATAACCGGCAAGAAGCCTGCCGCTGCGTTCGAGGATCAAGCCTCGGCGGAGATCGCCACCATCGGCCGTGCACTGGTTTGCCTGATCGCGTCGGTATTGCTGGTGTTCGGAGGCATTATGTCGCTCGGCGGCAAGATATTTTGACGTTTCGCGGTGGGGCCGCGGCCAGCGGGATGCAGCCGCTGTGCCGATGGGACAGAGGCGCGAGCGTGCCTCTTGCCACCACCGCTGCTGTCTGGTTTTGATGGTCCAGAACGTGGTTAAGGTGCGCGCCGTTGCGCCACCGGCGAAGAGGTGACCAATGACGGCGAGGCAAGGGCGGATGACGGCGGGGCTCGGTGGGCTCGTGGCCGGAGCGCTGCTGCTTCTGTCGGGCGTGCCCGTCTGGTCGCAAGCGCAGCCTCAGCCCCCGCCACGCCCGGAACAATTGCCGCCGGCAGTGATGACGCCGCCGGCAGCTGCAGAGGCACGGGCCGCGCCGGAACCGCCAGTTGCACGTCCGCCGCGACTGATCGTGGCACCGACTGACCCGGTCGCGGCCAAGGCCTTCGCCGTGCTCGATACGCATTGCGCGCGGTGCCACCAGGACGGTCGCCTGAAGCGGCCAGCACCCGCGGCAGGCTTCGGAAACGTTCTGCGCCTCGACGAGGTGGCGGCCGACCCGACGTTCGTGCGGCCTGGCAATCCGGACGCGTCGCGCCTCTATACCCAAATGCTGCGCCGCATTATGCCGTTCGACATTCATCAGGAACAGGCCGCCGGAGACGAACCGAGCGCCGAGCAGATGCAAGCCGTCCGCGCCTGGATCAGCGGGCTGCCGCCGGCGAAGGGCTGCCCCGATCGCCGCCAGATCACCGCCGAGGAAATCGCTCGCCTGGTCGCCAAAGCCGGCGAAAAGGCATCTTGGGATGCGGGCCGGCAGCGGTTCGTCTCTCTGGCGCATCTGCACAACGCCTGCCAGAGCCCGGAAATGCTGGAAACATGGCGGCAAGCGGTGACACGGCTCTTCAACAGCGTCAGCTGGCGTGTGGCGCCGATCGTGCTCGAACCGATCGACGAAGCCGGAACGCTGTTGCGGATCGACATCGGCGATCTCGGCTGGGTCGCCGTGCATTGGGAGCGGATCGTGCAGTCGGGCACCAATGCCGCCGGCCGGCTGTCGTTTCTACCGCCTGCAATGATCGAAGTGTTCGGCACGAAGACCCCGGTCGTGCGTGGCGACTGGCTTGCCAACACGATGCTGAAGGCCCCCCTCTATTACGATTTGCTCGGTCTGCCGGAGATCGGCCCCGAGATTCAAAAGATCCTGCAACTCGACGCGGAAGCACTGCGCCGGGCGGGCGCGGCGCAGCGGGCAGGCGTCAAGCCGGCACAGTTCTCCCGTCTCGGTCGTCTGATCGAGCGCTTCCAGGTCCAGCGTGGCAGTCTTTGGTCGACCTACGACGTGGTCCAGCGCGAGGGCCAGCGTGATCCAACCGATGCGCCTGTGACTGCGGCTGCTCCGGCGCACGACGCCAGCCTCGCGCATTTTTCGCTGCCAAACGGGCTGCCGGCGTTCTACGTGCTGAATGCGCGGGGCGAGCGCATCGACCGGGTGCCACAGGACATCGCGCGCCGTTCGCATGCCGGTCGCACCGGTGTGCGCGCCGGGCTCGACTGCCTGGGCTGCCACGCCGGTGGTCCGGTCCTCACGGGAGAGGACCCGAAGCTCGCCGCCCTGAAAGCGCTCGCTGACAGTGACCGCAGCCTGAACCAAACTGCAGCCGGCACAATCGGATTGTTGCATGGTTCGACGTCCGATGGAGTCGAGCCGATCACCGCGCTCGCACACCAGTTCACGCGGCCGCTGACGCTGGAACGGCTTGCCGCCGAGCTCGCGCTGTCGCCGGTTGCGCTGACTGAACTGCCACCAAGCGCACCGCCGGCCGTCAAGGCGCTGCTCCGCCGCCTTGCACAGGGCCTCGTCAGCCGTGCCGAGGTCGAGGCCGAGCTGCCGGCCATACTATTTGCGCTGCAGATTGGTCCGGCGCCGGAAGGCGAAAAAGCCTCGGTCGTGGCCATCGACGACGGATTGGAAGCGGAGCCGCAGGTCGAGATTCTGTCGAATCAGACTGTCTACAAGCCGGGCGATGCGGTAAGCCTGACCGTCAAATCGTCAAGCGACTGCTACCTCACCATCGTCAGCATCGATCTGCGCGGCCGTGGGACTGTGATTTTCCCCAGCGACTTCGAGCAGAATAACTTCATCAGTGCCGGGCGGGAGTTGAAACTGCCGGGTGACGGCGTGCCGTATGTGCTCCGGGTGCGCGAACGCGGGCGTGAGCAGGTGACGGCTATTTGCAGTCCGGCCGGCGGCGCTGTCGATGGCATCCGTCACGATTTCGAGCGGCAACGATTCACGGATCTCGGAGACTATGCAACTTTTCTGGCGCAGGCGACCGCTGCGCAAATCCAGGAGCGCAAGCAAGGCGTAAGGGCGCCGGTAGCCCCCGATCCGCGGGCTCGGGGAAAGCGCGGGTCGCCGAGCCGTGCGGGCGCCGCCGACGTCAGGCCGCGCCCGGAGAGCGTGTTGAGGTCTTCGATCATGATCGAAGTCCGCTAACGATCCTCGCAGAGGCTGCTTCCAGTTGAGGCATCCGCTTGTTATTGCTGCCAAGCACTGCCGTCCGCCGGCGGATAGTGCGGACAATGTGGGCGAGCCGGCGGGTGTTAAGCGTAGAGCGGCTTCATGTGGGCGCAGCCGTTGAAAAACATGTCATTTGCAATCGTCGCGGTGCTGTCCGTGACGGCGGTGTTGGGCTGGCCGGTCAGCGGCGCCGACGCGCAGGCGATTCCCGTTTGCGCATCGAACGAGATGTTCGACGCGCGTGAGCAGGTTTGTGTCTGCGGCGAAGGCTTGCAGCGCGCCGGCGGCGCCTGCGTGCGACGCGAACCACAGAACCGGGCTGCCGATGCCGCGAGCCGGGTCCCGGCGGCTGCGGTGTCTGCGTCGGCAAAATCCGTTGATCCCGCACCACGTGGGTGCCTTCCTGCGGAGATCAAAGAGTTGGTTGCCCGCTACTCGGGCCGCCGCCGCGACGTCGACACGTGCGAACCGGCCTGCCTCGTCCGCCCGCCGGGGATCGATCCCGACGATGCGAACCGCCTGCAATGGCGGCACGGCATCAAATGGTGCCGCGAGTGTGTCGCGGTTACCTCGCTGATGTCGCCTGAATCGATCGCCAGGCTCGAGCGCGACGCCAACGTGACGGTTTGTCCGCGGCCGACGCGGCCGGAACGGGAGGAAACAAAGCCCGGCGGTCTCGTCAAGGCGGAACATAAGGGGTTGCGGGTGCTGTTTGGCAACCGTCGTCCGTCACCTCCGCACGGCCACATCGCGGTTGTCATCGGCAACGCACGGGTGAGCTGGTCGGCACCCGCAAAACGGGCTGTACGGCGGAATACCGAAGCGATGTCATTGCTGCTGTTGGAACGGCTTGGTTACCGGCACGGCAATGTCATCGAACTCCCCGACGCGCAGCGTGGTGACGTCGATCGGCTGCTTGGCGAGGGGACCAAGGACAAGGGCGTGCTCGGGGAGCGGCTCGGCCGCTCGCCTGGCGCCGAGGTCATCGTCTACGTTTCGGGCGCCATCGGCTACGGCGGCGAGGAGGATGGTGCACACCTCGTGCTCCCCGCAAGCGTCAGCGGTCGCACCGTCGACACCGGTTACCCGCTGGAGCGGCTGTACCAACGTCTCGCCGATCTCGAGGCAGTCTCGGTTGTCATCGTGCTGGAGCTTGCAGCCAACCGCCCGCAGAACAGCCTGGTTGCTGCGCTCAACCTGCCCGAAACGGACGTTCCAACGTTGTCGATGAACGCTCGGCGCGGCGTGGCCGTGATGACAGCTTCGGAACGGGATCAGGTTCCGCTCGAGGATTATGAAACCGGCCTCTCACTGTTCACGCGGCACTTGGTCGAAGGGCTGGCGGGCGCCGCCGACAAGGCGCCCGAAGGTAATGGCGATGGCGTTATCGATACGACCGAGGCGTTCGCCTACGCCGCGGGACATACGATGCTTGCAGCGCGCCGGATCTACGGTGTCCTGCAACGGCCGATGCTCTCCCAGGCCCGCTCGGCGGTTTTACCGGGGACCGCGGGCAGGTAGAAAACCCGAGACGATCGACCGCTATGCCGGCAGCAGTTGTTTTGGCGACGTGCCAGCGTGCTCGATGAGCTTCCTGGCATAATTCGACGGAAAATAAATCCCGTGCACGAATTGCTCGCCGTGCTCATGCCGACGTGCGATCTCGACGCCGAGATGCGGCCATGGCGCGAAGGGGAGCAGTGCGTCGAGCTTGGACGGGTCGAGCATGTTATCCGAAGCCATCAACTTGTGCCGATCGAACGTGTTCTGCAATCTGGCGAAGTCGGGGATCGGCTTGCCCGGGGCAGCGACGCCTGTAACGAAGCTGTGCGTGACCGCCAAATTGTCGAAGTAGGCGGTAAAGTATGCGGCGCCGACGAGAATACGGTCGATGAGCGCAGGTAGTTTCGGTGACTGCAGCGCGACAGCGAGCGCCTCGTCGCGATGTCCATCCTGGCAGAACGTGTTGAGTTCGCGCACGTGCTTGACCAATTCGAGCATCTGGAACTGAGCGCTTGGATCGATCTGCTCTGGCGTTCCGGGCGTCGCGTAGCCGTAAAAGGGATGCAGGAGGACGCCGCCTTCGTTGAAGGAAAAGTGATCGAGCAGATCGCGGACTGGGACGGGACTGCCGGCAGGATCGTTTTCATCGGCGATACCGGTGACCAAGACGCTGCCGTTTTCCCGGACTGCTTCGGCGATGGCACCGGTGTCGGTCAGGATGCGCAGCATGACATCGCGCAACGCGGCATGGCGCTCCTCGGCGGTTCGCTCAGGCGGCAGCGCGGCGGGGTCGGGCTCAACGACATTCTGTGGGGGCATTGAAAGGGGGCGTTTGCCGAAAGCCATTCGAACAATCCTCGCTGTGTGCGCCACCGACCAGCACCACGAATAGGGGCTGTCCGGCGAACGAGAGTAGGGCGAGGTCGTTAACCGATGCTTAAGCGGCGGGCACGGGGTTGAGGGCTCACGCCGTCGCCAACCATTCGGCAGCATGCGTGCCGAGAGGCACGGAGGGCAGATCCCAACGCGGCGGTGCCGATGCCAGGATGCCGGCATGCCGTACGGCAGTCATCGGGCCGAAGCCTGAAGGATAGACGTTGAGCAGGTCGGCAACCTCGTCCTGCTTCGGGGTTTTCGCGGCAAGTCCAGCGGCGCCAAGCCGGCCGAGCTTCCACAGCCAGTGGCCAGTCTGCGCCAGTGAGACGCGGACGAGCCACGACCCGCCTTCTGCGCGCTGCCGTTGCAAAGCGACCAGTGCGCCGGCTGCCATCAGATAGCCCGACCCGTGATCGAGGGCTTGTGCCGGCAACTCCTTCGGGCCGTGGGTGACGCCGAACGCCTCGGCTTCCGCGTGATTGAGGCCATTGGCGTTCTGCACGAGGCTGTCGAAGCCGCGCCGGTTGGACCAGGGTCCCTTGTGCCCGTAGGCCGAGAGCGAGACGCAGACGATCCCGGGCGACAACTCGGCCAATTGCTCGGGCGCGAAGCCTTTCGATGAGATGGCGCCGGGGCGATAGCCCTGCACGAAGATATCAGCGTCTCGCGTCAGCCTTTCCAGCGTTGCGCGGCCCGACGCTTCGGTGAGTTCGATGTGCGCGGAACGTTTGCCGCGGCCGGTGTCCATCACCAGGAGCGGGGAAAAGGGGAGTTTCGGCCCGGCGATTTGAAGCACGTCGGCGCCATGTGCTGCGAGCGTGCGTCCGCAAACCGGACCGGCGATGATGCGCGTGAGATCGAGTGCCTTGATGCCCGACAGAGGGCGGTCGCCTGTCGGCCAGAGCCGTGGCGGCGCATCGCCGATGCGGATCACCTCGAACAGCGGCAACTGCGCGAGGGCTTGCCCCTGTCCGTGCGCATTCCATTCGGCGGGCGAGCGCATCATCGTTGCAACGAGGCCGCGCTCGGCGGCAGCTGTTTCCAGAGCTTCGCCCTGCCATTTCTGGAGCGCCTGGCGGACGCTGTCGCGGTCGTACTCGGCGCCCAGCAGCTCGAGCATGCCGGAGCGGTGATGCGGTAGGTTGGTGTGCAGCCGGACGTAGCGCCCATCGCCGGTCTGATAGACGCCGGCAACCTTGTCCCAGGTGCGTGGATCGACGCCAGGTACCTGCATGTAGTTTTCGCTGCGGAACTCGACCGCTGCGTGCCGCATGTCGACCGAGACGGCTTGCGCTTCGCCGGTCCGGGTCCGCCAAACCTCGGCAGCGGCCAGCGCGCTCGCCGCAATCGTCGCCTGCGCCATCGTGCCAACGGCGAACGACGAGGGCAGCGCAGTCTCTGCGCCTGTAAGTTTTACCGTGTCCAGCGCCCCGGGCGCGCCGCCAGCGATCCGCCAGATTTCAGCGAGTGCAGCACGGACGGGGATCGCGGGCATGGGTCGGCCTTTCGTCAATCAGCTGAGATCCGAACTGGCCGGCGCAGGAACGCCGGCACGTGATCGCCGAGACCGACCGGTGTCGGTCCGCCCTGGTCGCGGTCACGGCGGGGATGACGGCGCGGCTGGTCGTTCTGGTGGTCGCGGCGCGGCTCTCGGGTGCCGCGGTCGTCGCGCTGTGCGGACGCGTGCCGTGGTGCATCGTTGCGCCGCTCCCCCCGGTCATGGCTGGCGCGGTCATGGCTGGGATGGTCGCGGCTGGGACGGTCATGGCTAGCCCGGTCGGGGCTGGGACGGTCGCGGCTGCCGTCTCGAGCTTGTTGCAACCGTTCCCGGCGCGGCTCGTCACCCCGGCCCTCGCCCCGTTCGCGTCGTTGCGGAAGCGGGCGACGTTCATGTTGGCCATCGTGACCGACTTCGGCCTGGATGTCTGGCTGCTCGCTGGGCGTGATCGGAGCCTGGCGGCGCATCGGCGCATTCTCGTGCCGGCGACGCGGCCGCTCGCGCTCGCGTTCGGGGTGTTGGTTTACGGCCTCGGCGCTCACGGGGATCGCTTGCGTCGGTTCCGCGTGCGCCACGTCAGTATGGTGCGTGCGCGGGGCATCCTGCGCACCGTGGCGCTCGCCACCGCTGGCGTTCCCTTCACCCCCGGCGTCGCCATCGCGGCGGCGCGTGCGCCGTTCCGGCCGACCACGTGATTCGGCCCGGCCTTCGCCTCGTCCTTCGGAGCGGCCTTCTGGACGCCCAGCCGAGCGACTTTCAGCGCCACGTCGTGCGACCGGCCGGCCGCGTCCGCGCTTGCGCGAACGGCCCTCGGCTAGAGTCGCCTCGTCCGGCGCCTCGCCGAGCCATTGCGGTGTTTCGCCGATCAGTTTGCCGATCGACTCCACGGCCTTGACATCTTCCGGCGTCACGATCGTGGCGGAGAAGCCTTCTTTTCCGGCGCGTCCAGTGCGGCCGATGCGGTGCACGTAGTCGTCGGGTTGCCAGGGCACGTCGAAATTGAAGATGTGGCTGACATCGGGAATATCGAGACCGCGGGCTGCGACGTCGGAGGCGGCCAGCAGCTTGATCTCGCCGGCCCGGAACTTGTCGAGCGTGGCCGTGCGGCTCGATTGGTCCATGTCGCCGTGCAACGCGCCGGCATTGAAGCCGTGTTTCTCCAGTGATTTGTGCAGGATCGCAACGTCGCGCTTGCGGTTGCAGAAGATGATCGCGTTCTTGACCTCGAGCGAGCCGATCAGCTCGCGCAGCAACTCGCGCTTTGCCCAATCGTCAGAGGAGTCGCAGAAGGCGAAGCGCTGCGTGATCGTCGCGGCCGTCGTGGCCGGCTTGGCGACTTCGATCCGGACGGGGTCCTTCAGAAACTGGGCGACGAGACGGGTGATCTCCGGCGGCATGGTGGCCGAGAAGAACAAGGTCTGCCGGCGGGGCGGCAGCAGCTTGCAGATCTTTTCGATGTCCGGAATGAAGCCCATATCCAGCATGCGGTCGGCCTCGTCGATGACGAGGATCTCGACCCCCATCAGCATCAGCTTGCCGCGCTGGAAATGATCGAGCATACGGCCGGGCGTGGCGATCAGGACGTCGGCGCCGCGGTCGAGTTTCTGAACCTGGTCGTCCATCGAGACGCCGCCGATCAGCAGCGCCACGGAAAGCTTGTGGTTAACTCCGTACTTCTCGAAGCTCTGTGCGCATTGCGCGGCGAGTTCGCGGGTGGGGGCCAGGATCAGCGAGCGCGGCATGCGCGCCCGGGCGCGGCCGGATTCCAACCGGGTGATCATCGGCAGCACGAACGACGCCGTCTTGCCGGTCCCGGTCTGAGCGATCCCGAGCACATCGCGGCCGGTCACCGCGATGGGGATGGCCTCTGCCTGGATCGGGGTCGGGCTCGGATAGCCTGCCGCTTCAATGGCGGCGAGCACTTTGGCGCTGAGACCGAGCTCAGCGAAGGTTGCGGTCAAAAAACATTCTCCGTCACTGCGTTCAATGCCACGCAGCCTGTCTCGGAGGCGGCGTCAGGTATAGGGAGCGCAGGGATCAGGGAGAAGCTCCGTCCGGCTTATCCGGGGTGGGCTCGGAGCATGTCGCGTCTGGGAAGGGTGGTCCTTGTGGCCGCCCCGCTGCGCTCGACACGGGTTATCTCGCACACTTTGTCCGGATAAACAAGGCTCCGGCCGGCTCGGTCTTGGCCAGTTCATGCGGCAGGAGGGCGCGGGGAGACTTCGCGATGAACCCGGCCGTGAGAGCAATCCAATGGGCGGCGTTTGCTCTCAGCTTCGACCAAAAACGAAACCGCTACCCTCAGTTGAGGATAGCGGTCCAAGTGCGTGGCGATCATCGTCAGTGGCTCAGCTACGGAAAACCACAGCAGCATCACCAAGCTGGAGATATCAGGCGACGTCGAAACGATCCACGTTCATCACCTTGACCCACGCAGCCGCGAAGTCCTGAACAAATCGCTCCTTCGCGTCGGCGCAACCGTAGACCTCTGCTAGTGCACGCAGCTGCGCGTTCGAACCGAACACGAGATCGACGACGCTGCCTGTCCACTTGACGGCGCCCGATGCACGATCATGGCCCTCCAATACGCCTTCGGAAGCGGTGGATTTCTGCCACTTGGTGTTCATGTCGAGCAGGTTGACGAAGAAGTCGTTGGTTAACGTTTCCGGCTGCTTGGTGAAGACGCCAAGCTGAGACTTGCCCGTGTTTGCATTGAGCGCGCGTAGGCCGCCGACGAGTACCGTCATCTCAGGGGCTGTCAGCGTCAAAAGGTTCGCACGGTCCACCAGTAATTCCGCCGCCGACGCTTTGCTGCCCTTCCTGATATAGTTCCGGAACCCATCCGCAATCGGCTCCAGAACGGCGAATGAGGCCACATCGGTCTGCTCCTGGGATGCGTCCGTCCGCCCAGGCGTGAAGGCAACTTTCACGTCGAGCCCGGCTTTCTTCGCGGCAGCCTCCACGGCCGCCGAACCGCCAAGCACGATCAGATCAGCGAGCGAGACCTTCTTGCCTGACTGCGCGCCGTTGAACTCTTTCTGGATCGCTTCGAGCTTCGGCAGGACCTTCGCCAGCTCGGCCGGCTGGTTGACTTCCCAGTCCTTCTGAGGTGACAGGCGAATGCGCGCGCCGTTGGCACCACCACGCTTGTCGCTGCCGCGGAATGTCGACGCCGACGCCCAGGCCGTCGCGACGAGTTGCGAGATCGACAGGCCGGAGCCGAGGATCTTGGTCTTGAGGCCGGCGATGTCCTGCGCGTCGATCATCGTGTGTTCGACGGCTGGGACG